>JBILKO010000001.1:0-72034 GCA_044376615.1 Caulobacteraceae bacterium | reverse complement strand
CGATCTCGACCGCCCGCAAACCGAACAGCTTTTGAATCTTGCAGACAGTTTTGTTGGCCTGTCGCGGCAGAAGAATAAGAAGCTCGACCTGCTCAAGGGTCGAACGGTCATGAACCTGTTCTTCGAAAACTCAACCCGCACCCAAAGCTCGTTCGAACTTGCGGGCAAGCGGCTGGGCGCGGATGTGGTCAATATGAGCCCGCGCTCCTCGTCCATGAGCAAGGGCGAGACCCTGATCGATACGGCCATGACCCTCAATGCCATGCAGCCGGACCTGCTGGTCATTCGCCATGCCTCGTCAGGCGCGGCGGCCCTGCTGGCGCAAAAGGTTGGTTGCAGCGTCATCAATGCCGGGGACGGCCAGCACCAGCACCCGACCCAGGCCCTGCTCGATGCCCTGTCGATCCGCCGCGCCTTTGGCAAGGTCGAGGGCCTGACCGTCGCGATTTGCGGCGATGTTGCCCATAGCCGGGTAGCCCGGTCCAATGTCGCCATGCTCCAGACCCTCGGCGCTCGGGTGCGCCTGGTCGGGCCGCCGACCCTGATGCCCTCGGGCGTCGAGGGTTGGGGCGCAGAAGTCTTTCACGACATGCGCATGGGCATTGAGAGCTGCGATCTGGTCATGATGCTGCGCCTGCAGCTGGAGCGGATGAACGGCGCCTTTGTGCCGTCCATGCGCGAATATTTCCGCTTTTATGGCCTGGACCGGGAAAAGCTCAGCCGGGCGGCCGCGCATGTCCGAGTCATGCATCCTGGCCCGATGAATCGCGGCGTTGAGATCGATTCTGAGGTGGCTGACGATCCGGCTATCAGCCTGATCCAGGACCAGGTCGAGATGGGCGTTGCCGCCCGCATGGCGGTCTTGGCTAGCCTGGCCGCGCGACTGGATAATCACTGATGGCCGCTGCTCAGCCCCTTGCCTTTATCAATGCCCGGCTGGTCGATCCAGAAAGCGGCTATGATGGTCCAGGCAGCCTGGTTGTCTCCAAGGGTGTGATTGCCGATGTGATCAAACGGCCGCAATTTGAGGCGAGTTCATCGGACCTGCGCATAATCGACTGCAATGGCGCCATGCTGGCCCCAGGCCTGATCGATCTTAGGGTCAAGACCGGCGAGCCGGGGGCGGAGACCAAGGAAACCCTAAAATCAGCGGCCATGGCGGCGGCCGCGGGCGGCGTGACCTCAATCGTGGTTCAGCCCGATACAGACCCCGCCGTCGATGACCCAGCCATGGTCGATTTCATCCTGCGCCGAGCCCGCGATATTGAGTTGGTGCATGTCTACCCGGCGGGTGCCGCGACCAAGGGCCTTGGCGGCGAACGCATGGCCGAGATCGGTCTGATGCGTGATGCCGGGGCGGTCTATTTTACCGATGCCGACCAGTCCATCGTCAATTCCAAGGTGCTGCAGCGAATCTTGACCTATGCCAAGGGCTTTGGCACCTTGATTTCGCACCGACCGGCCGACCCGTGGCTAAGCGCCGGTGCCGCCGCCACATCGGGCGAATTTGCCGGGCGCATGGGCTTGCCGGGCGTACCCACTGCCGCTGAGCGGATCATGTTGGAGCGGGACCTGGCGCTTGTTGAATTGACCGGCGGGCGCTTGCTGGTGGATCAGATCACTTGCGCCGATGCCCTCGATGCCCTGGCCCGCGCCAAGGCCAAGGGTCTGGATGTCCATGCCAGTGTCTCGATCAATCACCTGTCCTTCAATACGCTCGATATTGGCGATTATCGCACCTTTTATAAGCTGACCCCGCCCCTGCGCAGCGAGGATGATCGCCAGGCGGTGATTGAAGCCTTGGCCAGCGGCCTGATCGATATTGTCGTCTCGGCCCATGCCCCGGCCCCGGCCGAAGACAAGCGCCTGCCGTTTGATGAGGCTGCCCCCGGCGCGGTCGGTCTTGAGACCCTGCTGCCCGCCTTGCTTAGCCTTTATCACGATGGCCGTTTGCCGCTGCTCGACCTGATGCGAACCGTTACCCTGGCCCCTGCGCAGCTATTAGGTCTAACGGCAGGCCGCCTGACCGCGGGGGCACCAGCAGACCTGGTGCTTTGCGATCTTGGTGCACCGATCATTATTGATGCCGATAAATTGATCTCAAAATCGAAGAATTCTCCCTATGATGGTCGACGCCTGCAGGGCCAGGTCCTGATGACCCTGGTTGATGGCCGCATTGTCCACCAGACCCAGCCCTAGAGGCCAAACCAGCGGCGCAGCCATGCGCCAAATTTTCGATAAAACTGAAATACGCCACCTAGGCGGGAACAAATTATCAGATAGGGTAAACCCATGATGGTCTTGGATCTGTCCCTCACCACGGCGCTTGCAGTGCTGGCTTGCGGCTATTTGCTCGGCTCAATCCCATTTGGGCTGGTCGTGACCCGGCTGGGCGGCGCAGGCGATATCCGCCAGGTTGGCTCGGGCAATATTGGCGCGACCAATGTCTTGCGCACGGGCCGAAAGGGTCTGGCCCTGCTGACCTTGCTCGGCGATGGCGGCAAGGGCATAGCGGCGGTCTTGCTCGCCAGACATTTTCTAGGTGGTACGGCAGCGGCGCTTGCTGGCGGTGCAGCCTTTTTAGGCCACCTGTTTCCCGTCTGGCTAAAATTTAAGGGCGGTAAGGGCGTCGCGACCTTTTTTGGCGTCATGTTTGCTGCGGCCTGGCCGGTTGGAACTATGGCGGCTTTGACCTGGCTAGCCATGGCCGCCCTGATGCGCCTGTCATCCCTGGCAGCCTTGACCACAGTTGTGCTGGCGCCTGCCTATGCCCTGGCCACCGACCAGCCGCCGGCCATTACCGTGCTGGCCGCATTTATGGCGGTCCTGGTGATCATTCGGCACCGCGAAAATATTGCCCGGCTGCGGGCAGGTACAGAACCTCGGATCGGGGCCAAGAAAACCCCCTAACACTTGGCGGAGATGGGATGAACCAAAGGGTCCTTTCCGATGCGGAGCGCCGCGATTGGTTGAGACTGTCCAGGACCGAAAATGTCGGGCCTGTGACGTTCGCCCACCTGATCGAGCGGTTTGGCACAGCCTCCGCGGCCCTCAAGGCCCTGCCCAGCCTTAGCCGCCGCGGCGGGCGGCTCATGCCCCTGCATAGCCCCGAACCGCGCGAGATTGAGGCGGAATTGGCCGCCGGTGCCGAATTGGGCGCGGCCCTCCTATGCAGTTGCGAGCCGCTTTTCCCAGCGCGCCTAAGAGCCCTAGATGCCGCCCCGCCCCTGATCTGGACCCGAGGCCATCCCGAACTCTTGGACAAGCCTTCCGTCGCCATTGTCGGGGCCCGCATTGCCTCAGCCGCAGGGCAACGCATGGCTCGGGAACTGGCAATGGCGCTGGGTCAGGCGGGTCTCGTGATCGTTTCGGGGCTGGCCAGAGGCATAGATAGCGCCGCGCATGAAGGGGCCCTTGCCAGTGGCACGGTCGCTGTCCTGGGCGGCGGCATTGACGATGTCTATCCCCCCGAAAACAGCGGGCTTTATGACCGGGTTGTGGCCCAAGGCTGCCTGGTTGCCGAACACCCCCCTGGTCGTAAGGCCCAGGCCAGAGACTTTCCGCGCCGAAACCGGATCATATCGGGACTATCCCTTGGCGTAATCGTGGTTGAGGCGGAAATGCGCTCTGGCTCTCTGATCACTGCACGCCTGGCCGCTGAACAGGGGCGTGAAGTGTTTGCCGTCCCTGGTTCGCCGCTTGATCCAAGGTCCAAGGGTTGCAATGACCTTCTTCGCCAAGGGGCCACCTTGTGCGAAGGCCCAGAGGACGTCCTGCGTGTTATCCAGGCCCTGCCCAAAAGCGGAGAACGCGAGCGGGAGGGCTTTAACCCGCCGCCCCTGGATCAAGACGCCCTTGATGCCGCGGTCGAAGCCTTGAGGGAAACCTTGTTTCAGCTCTTATCACCAACTCCGATTGCTAAAGACTCCCTAGTTCGCGCCTGCGGGGCACCGGCGCCGGCTGTTCACGCCGCCTTGGTCGAGCTGGTCTTGGCCGGCCGCGCCAGCTTTGTCGCTGGCGGCATGGTGGTGGTCGGATCGCCCTAATGGCTCAGTTTGGGGTCCGCGAGGTCTGGCTGCCGGTTTCGGCCTGTAGAGCAGCGAGCCGGATCGCCATAGCAAGCTCGGTCTGGCCCTCGCCCTCAGCCATGGTCGCCAGTTGGGCCAGCATATCCCCGATATAGATCAGTTTTGGATTCGGGTGAGCATTCCCGTCCAGATCTTCAAAAAGGGTCATAGAGCGGCCTGGAGTAGCGCTAAAGGTGAGTGATACAAGCACACTAACGATAAAGGTGCAACAAAACCCTTCAATGGTGCGTTGACAAGCCCTATCGGTAACCTTCACTTTCGCGCACGACGTCCGGGGCCATCCTTGACGCGCCCTTTTGAATGATTTGATTGATCCATAATGTACGTCGTCGTCGTCGAGAGTCCGGCCAAGGCCAAAACGATCAATAAGTATCTGGGCTCGAACTATATTGTTCTGGCCAGCTATGGGCACGTCCGCGACCTGCCCTCCAAGGATGGTTCAGTCCTACCTGACGACGACTTTTCCATGAGCTGGGAAGTCGACGCCCGCGCCTCCAAACGCTTGGCCGATATTGCTGATGCCATGAAGGGGGCCGACACCCTGATCCTCGCCACCGACCCGGACCGCGAGGGTGAGGCGATTTCCTGGCATGTGCTTGAGGTCCTGAAAAAGAAGAAGGTGCTGAAAGACGCCAAGGTCCAGCGCGTCGTCTTTAACGCCATTACCAAGACCGCCGTGACCGAGGCCATGAAGGCGCCGCGCGATATTGATATGGAACTGGTCGATGCCTATCTGGCCAGGCGCGCCCTGGACTATCTGGTCGGCTTTACCCTGTCGCCGGTCCTTTGGCGCAAGCTGCCGGGTTCGCGCTCGGCCGGGCGGGTTCAGTCCGTGGCCCTGCGCCTGGTCGTTGATCGCGAAATTGAGATCGAGGCCTTTAAGACCCAGGAGTATTGGACCGTCGAGGCGACGGTCAATGCGGGGTCTGACCCCTTTACCGCCCGCCTGGTCAAACATGACGCCAAGCGCCTAACCAAGTTCGATCTGGGCGATGAGGCCACAGCACAAGCCGCACGCCAGGCCGTGCAGGCTTCGCAATTCACCATTACAGCGGTTGATAAAAAGCCCGGCAAGCGCTCGCCACCGCCGCCCTTCACCACCTCGACCTTGCAGCAGGAAGCCTCGCGTAAGCTGGGTTTCTCGGCCCAACGCACCATGCAGGCCGCGCAAAAGCTTTATGAAGGCATTGATATTGGCGGCGAGACCGTCGGCCTGATCACCTATATGCGCACCGACGGTATCCAGTCCGCGCCCGAAGCCTTGGTCGAGGCGCGTCAGGTCATCGAGGGCCGGTTTGGCAAGGATTATGTCCCCGAGACCGCTCGTTATTACAAGACCAAGGCCAAAAACGCCCAAGAGGCGCACGAGGCCATTCGTCCAACAAGCCTAGCCCGCAACCCCGGCTCACTGCGGCTCGAGGCCGATCTTGGCCGCCTTTATGAATTGATCTGGAAGCGGATGATCGCCTCCCAGATGGAAAGCGCCCGCATTGAGCGTACCAGCATCGATCTCGATAGCCCCGATGGCAAGACCGGCCTGCGCGCCAGCGGTCAGGTCGTTTTGTTTGATGGCTATCTGGCTGTTTATGAAGAGGGCCGCGACGACGAAGGCGACGAAGACGGCGGCCGTTTGCCCATGGTCAAGGAGGGTGCAACCGCCAAGGTGCTCGAGGCCCGCGCTGACCAGCACTTTACCGAACCACCGCCGCGCTATTCCGAAGCCAGCCTGGTCAAGAAGATGGAAGAGCTCGGCATTGGCCGACCCTCAACCTATGCCTCGATCCTGACCGTGCTGCGGGACCGCGCCTATGTACGGATGGAAAAGAACCGGTTTATCCCGGAGGACAAGGGCCGCCTGGTCACCGCCTTCCTCGAACAATTCTTCCATCGCTATGTCGAATATGACTTTACCGCCGCGCTGGAGGAAAAGCTCGATCTGGTCTCGGCCGGAGAGATGGAATGGAAGCAGCTGCTGCGCGACTTCTGGAAAGACTTCCACGCCGCAGTCGGCGAAATCAGCGAACTGCGCGTCACCAATGTGCTCGACGCCCTCAATGAGGCGCTGGGTCCGCATATCTTCCCAGCCAAGGAAGACGGCTCCGATGCCCGCGCCTGCCCGACCTGTGCGACCGGGCGCCTAAGCCTGAAGACTGGTAAGTTTGGGGCCTTTATCGGCTGTTCGAACTATCCTGAATGCCGCTTTACCCGCACCCTGGCCAATGCCGAGGGTGAGGACGGGGCCGAGGGCGGCGACCGCGAACTGGGCACCCATCCGGTCACGGGCCAGGCGGTCTGGCTCAAGATCGGCCGCTTTGGCCCTTATGTCGAAATGGCCGAGGGCGATAAGCCAAAGCGCGCCAGCCTGCCCAAGGGCTGGGTTCCGGCCGCCATTGATCTGGAGAAAGCCATCCGGCTTTTGTCCCTGCCGCGCGAAGTCGGCAATCACCCAGACGATGGCGCTATCATCCTGGCCGGGATTGGCCGGTTTGGCCCCTATGTCCAGCATTCAGGCACCTATGCCAATCTGGACTCGCCCGAAGAAGTGTTCGATGTCGGCCTCAACCGCGCCGTCACGGTCCTGGCCGAAAAGCGTGCAGGCGGCGGCAAGGGACGCGGCCGAGCCGAGGCCACAGCTTTGAAAGACCTTGGCCTGCACCCAGAATCTGGCAAGCCGGTCAAGATCCTGTCTGGCCGGTTTGGCCCCTATATCAAGCACGAGGCAACCAATGCCAATGTGCCCAAGGGCATGGAACCAACCGATCTGACCCTGGAACAGGCGGTCGCGCTGATCGCCGAGCGCGAAGCCAAGGGCGGCGGCAAGAAGAAGCCGGTCAAGGCCAAGGCTGCGGCCAAGCCCAAGGTCGAGAAGGCCGCCGCCAAAAAGCCAGCCGCTAAAAAGGCCCCTGCCAAAAAGCCAGCGGCCAAGAAACCCGCAGCCAAAAAGGCGGCTACAACCAAGGACTAGATGGGGATGGAAACGCACCACCGCTGCGCCTGGCGCGGCATGATCGGCGATAATCTCTATGAGGCCTATCACGACACCGAATGGGGCGTGCCCGAATGGGACAGCCGCGCCTTGTGGGAAAAGCTGGTGCTCGACGGGTTCCAGGCCGGCCTGTCCTGGATCACCATCTTGCGCAAGCGCGAGAATTTCCGCGCCGCGTTTGATGGTTTTGACCCCAAAAAAGTCGCCCGCTATGGCGAGGCAGACCGCGCGCGCCTGATGGCCGACGCCGGGATCATTCGGTCCAATGGCAAGATTGATGCGGCCATATCGGGCGCCCAGATCTATCTGGATATGCGCGATCGCGGCGAGGATTTCAGCCAGTTTTTATGGGGCATTGTCGGCGGCGCCCCGATCAAGAACACCTGGCAAAGCATGAGCGAGGTCCCGGCCCAGACGCCACTAGCGCAGGACATGGCCAAGGCGCTGAAAGCCAAGGGCTTTAAGTATTGCGGCCCGGTCATCGTCTATGCCTTTATGCAGGCCGTCGGCATGGTCAATGATCACCTGGTCACCTGTCCACGGCACGCGCAATGCGCCTAGGCGGCCCGGACTGGTCGCTAGAGGCGCAAGGCCCGCATCCGGTCTGTGGTATTGACGAAGCCGGGCGCGGCCCCTGGGCAGGGCCAGTAACCGCCGCGGCGATCATTCTAGACCCTGATGCCATCCCAATTGGCTTGAACGACTCTAAAAAGCTGACTGAAAAGGCCCGTGACCGGCTGGAGATCGAGATCAAGACCAGCGCCCTGGCCTGGGGCGTCGGCGAGGCGAGCCCAGACGAGATCTGCGCGCTGAACATCATTCAGGCCACAGGCCTGGCCATGCGCCGCGCCATGGCGAGCCTGGCCCTTTCCCCCGTCATCGCCCTGGTCGATGGCAATTATGCTTTTGACCTGCCCTGCCCCGTCCGCACCGTGGTCAAGGGCGATGGCCTGTCCCTATCGATTGCTGCCGCCTCTATCCTGGCCAAGGTCGCACGGGACCGGGTTATGTGCAGCCTGCACGAGGCCTATCCCGACTATGGCTTTGCCGCCCATAAGGGTTATGGAGTCCCGGCCCATGCCAAGGCCTTGCAGGCGTTTGGACCCTGCCCAGCCCACCGCTTAAGCTGGGGGCCGATCCTAGCGCTTCGGCCTTAAGCCTGTTCGCATAATGTTCTTGCTGTTTTTCCGACTCTGGGTACTAGATATACGCGCTTGGCTGCCTTTGGGTGTGCGGCCTGTGTCGAGCCCCTAAATGTCTGATCCTAGCCAATTTATTCGTGTCCGCGGCGCCCGCGAGCACAATCTTAAAGACATAAATGTAGATATCCCTCGCGGTCAGCTGGTGGTTCTGACCGGCCTATCGGGGTCGGGCAAGAGCTCACTGGCCTTTGACACCATCTATGCTGAGGGCCAGAGGCGCTATGTCGAGAGCCTGTCGGCCTATGCCCGCCAGTTCTTGGAGCTGATGGGCAAGCCGGATGTGGATTTGATCGAGGGCCTGTCTCCCGCCATTTCGATCGAGCAAAAGACCACCTCGAAAAACCCGCGCTCGACCGTCGGCACGGTGACCGAAATCCACGACTATATGCGCCTGCTCTGGGCGCGGGTCGGCACGCCCTATTCCCCCGCAACCGGCCTGCCTATTGAGAGCCAGACCGTCAGCATGATGGTCGATAAGATTGTCGCCTTGCCCGAGGGCACCCGGCTCTTATTGCTCGCCCCCATGATCCGGGGCCGCAAGGGTGAGTATCGCAAGGAAATTGCCGACCTGCAGCGTCAAGGCTTTCAGCGCCTGAAGATCGACGGTGAGTTTTATCCGATCGAAGAGGCGCCGAGCCTCGATAAGAAGCTGAAACACGATATTGACGTGGTCGTCGACCGGATCGTGGTCAAGGCCGGGCAAGAACAGCGCCTGGCGGATTCGCTCGAGACGGCCCTGCGCCTGGCCGATGGTATTGCCGTGGCCGAATGGGCGGAGGCCGCGCCCGGTGAAAAAGGACCCAAGCGGTTGCTATTTTCGCAAAAGTTCGCCTGTCCAGTCTCAGGCTTTACGATCAGCGAGATCGAGCCAAGGCTGTTTTCCTTCAATAACCCGTTCGGGGCCTGCCCGGCCTGTGACGGGCTGGGCGTCAAGCTGACCTTTGATGCCGAGCTGGTGATCCCAGATCCGGACAAGGACCTGCATCACGGCGCGATCGCGCCCTGGGCCAAGAGCCCCTCACCCTTCTATACCCAGACGCTGCAGGCCCTGGCCCTGCACTATGGGTTTTCGATGGATAAGCCTTGGCGCGACTTACCGCCTGAGGCCAAGAAGATCATCCTGGCCGGGACTGGCACCACCAAGATCAAGTTCGCCTATGATGATGGCTCGCGCCGCTATGATGTGACCAAGCCGTTTGAGGGCGTGGTGACCAATATGGCCCGGCGGCTGCGCGAAACCGACAGCGCCTGGGTGCGCGAAGAGCTGTCGCGCTATCAGTCCGAAACCCCTTGCGAAGACTGCGATGGCTATAGGCTCAAGCCCGAGGCCCTGGCGGTCAAGATTGCCGGCAAACATGTCGGTGAGGTCTCGGAACTGGCCATCCGCAAGGCCGGCGAATGGTTTGACAGTCTCGAAGCGCAATTGACACCCAAGCAGATGGAGATTGGCCGCAGGATCTTGAAAGAGATCAATGACCGGCTGCGATTCCTGGTCGATGTCGGTCTGGACTATCTGAACCTATCGCGGCGCTCGGGCACCCTGTCGGGCGGCGAGAGCCAGCGCATCCGCCTGGCTAGCCAGATCGGGTCGGGCCTGACCGGCGTGCTTTATGTGCTAGACGAGCCCTCCATTGGCCTGCACCAGAGGGACAATACCCGCCTGCTTCAAAGCCTTAGGGGCCTGCGCGATCTGGGCAATTCGGTGTTGGTGGTTGAGCATGACGAAGAGGCCATCCTGACCGCCGACCATGTGATCGATATGGGACCAGCGGCCGGTATTCATGGCGGCCATATTGTCGCCGAAGGCCCGCCCCAAGCGATCATGGACAATGTCGATAGCTTGACCGGCCAATACCTGGTCGGCAGCCGCGAAATTGCCCTGCCCGACAGCCGTCGCCCGATCAATCGCAAGAAGATGGTCAAGGTCATCGGGGCGCGCGGCAATAATCTGCGCAATATTAATGGCGAGATCCCGGTCGGGGTCTTTACCTGCATTACTGGCGTCTCTGGCGGCGGTAAATCGACCTTTACCATCGAGACCCTGTATAAGGCCGCGGCACGGCGTCTAAACAATGCCAGCGAAGGCCCGGCCTCGCATGACAAGATTGAGGGGCTGGAGTTTTTCGACAAGGTGATAGATATCGACCAGTCACCGATTGGCCGCACGCCGCGCTCCAACCCTGCCACCTATACTGGCGCGTTTCAGCCGATCCGCGACTGGTTTGCCCAATTGCCAGAGGCCAAGGCCCGCGGCTATGGCCCCGGCCGGTTCAGTTTTAACGTCAAGGGCGGGCGCTGCGAGGCGTGTCAGGGCGATGGCCTGATCAAGATCGAGATGCACTTCCTGCCCGATGTCTATGTCACCTGCGATATTTGTAAGGGGCGGCGCTATAATCGCGAAACGCTTGAGATCCTGTTCAAGGGTCAGTCGATCGCCGATATTCTGGACATGACCGTCGAAGAAGCCGCCAGCTTTTTCAAGGCTGTGCCCGCAGTGCGTGACAAGATGCAGACCCTGACGCGGGTTGGCCTATCCTATGTCAAGGTTGGCCAGTCGGCGACGACCCTGTCTGGCGGTGAGGCCCAGAGGGTCAAGCTGTCCAAAGAATTGTCACGCCGCGCCACGGGAAGGACGCTCTATATCCTAGATGAGCCGACCACGGGTTTGCATTTTGAAGACACCCGGAAGCTGCTCGAAGTGCTGCACGAGCTGGTCGATCAGGGCAATACGGTGGTGGTGATTGAGCACAATCTCGATGTCGTCAAGACCGCCGACTGGCTGGTCGATTTTGGCCCCGAAGGCGGCGATGGTGGCGGCCTGATCGTGGCCAGCGGCACCCCTGAAGATGTGGCCAAGTCCAAGGACAGCTGGACGGGCAAGTATCTCGCTGAGATTCTGGATCGCCATGAGGCCCGGCGCAAGGACAGGGTCAAGGCGCTGAAAACCAAGCGGGCCTGAGGCCCCCTACCCCCGCTTCGCGGGTACTTCCCCCAGTGGGGGAAGAATTAGTCATATGTAATCCTCCCCCCTTGGGGGAGGGGGACCGCGCAGCGGTGGAGGGGGCCTAACCCCACAGATATGAGGACACCAAAATGAAACTCTATGGCGCGCCAAACCCAGCTCCCAATCCTCGCCGCGTGCGGATCTTTCTCGCCGAAAAGGGCATCGATTTGCCGGAAATCCCGGTCAATATGATGCGGGGCGAACATAAGACGCCCGAGTTCAAGGCTAAGAATTCGCTCGGCCAGATCCCGATCCTGGAATTGGATGACGGCACGGTAATTGCTGAAACCGTCTCCATATGCCGCTATCTCGAGGCGGTTTATCCCGATAAGCCGCTGTTTGGCACAAGCCCGCTTGAGGCGGCCCAGATCGATATGGCCATTCGCCGGATCGAGTTTCAACTCATGACCCCGGTCGGCATGTTTTGGCGTCACGCCCACCCCTATACGGCCAAGCTGCTGACCCAGTACAAGGAATTTGGCGAGTCTAACCGCGAGACCGCCGAGCGAGTCATGACCTGGCTGGACCGCGAATTAGAAGGCCATGACTATATGGTCGGCAATAGTTTTAGCATGGCCGATATTGCCGCCCTGACAACGATCGATTTCGCCGCCTGGATTGGCCTGCCTATGCCAGGTGGCCTGGAGCGCTTAGGCCGCTGGCACGCCGCTGTAAGCGCAAGGCCAAGCGCGAACGCCTAGCCTTCGGTGTCGCCCGCATAATCGGTTAGGGCGACATAGGCCATGGCCTGGGGGGCCAGGATGACGGCGTAGTAGATGGCGGTAATCACGGCGCCAAACACCTGATAAAGGATCATGGCCGGGGTGAAGAACGAGGCGATTGACGTAAAGTCTGGGCGAAACAGGGCACCGATATCGGCGATTGTGCCGCCGGTCGCGACCACCAGCACACCCGCCAAGGCGACAAAGACGATAAAGGCCATCAAGGCGGCGACAATGCCCATACCCATGGCCAGGGCATAGGAGCCGAGCAATTGCCAAAAATGACCGCGAGACACGGTCCAGGCACGGAAGATAACAATCTTGCGCTCGGCAAAGGTCATGGGCCCGCAGAGAGACAGGCGTACCGTCACCCACAACATGCCACAAAAGGCCGCAATGCCACTGACCACACCGATCAATCCGCCTGCAGCAGGGCTGATCGTGGCACCAATCCCAGCCAATATCCCAACCGCCAACATGATCACGAACAGGGCGAGTAACATCAGGACACTGACGATTAGGCTCATGGCGATCAGCCGAAACTCATCCTCACCAAAAGCCAGATGTCCGGCCACACCGCCGGGCCGCCCCAGCACAATGCGGAAAACTGCCCCGGCAAAGATCGACATCACACTAATGCCGACCGGAAAGGCGATGGCATAAAAGGGCAACAGTTTTTGCAGGGTCTCTATCGACTGTTGAGGGTCACCGCCATGCTTGGCCGCCTGTTCAAGCGCGTTAAATTCTGGGCCGACCGTGGCGATCATTAGGATGGCCATGGCCAGGCTGACCACGAGATAAAAGCCAGTCCAGATCGCGACCGTTATGGGCCGCTCACGCGTGATGCGAAAGCCTTCAAAGGCAACATCGGTGGGAGAAAACGCAGCCATGGCCTAGTCCTTTTCGCCCGAGTCTTACGGGTCTTCCACCGGGTTATGTCGCGCTTTGAGCGAGCGGTAAAGAGCCGCCTTTATGCCGATGTCAAACGGAACGAGGACAAAGATCAGAGCCGATTCAAGAACGCACATGAGTGCGTATTTCATAAGCGAGCTCGGGACACTGTACCCAATGCCGCCGCTCGCAATTAGAGCGATAAGATAGCCGACCCAGACTACCCCGATAGCTAACCCTAAACTGTATAGACTGCCTCTGGTAAGCGGGAGCGTCGATAGAATCTGTGGCTCGCGACCATACGCGCTTGCTGGTTCGACGAGGTAAAGCCGAATTGACAACCACATAATGTACAAGGTCGAAATGATGATGGTTATGGCCAAGACGCAAAGGCCCAATGGCCCAAGCTCAACCCAGTAGGCGGACGGGTTTGCCAGCGTCAGTTCATGTCCACGCCCATAGGCTATGATCGCTGCCAAGACGAGGTTAAACACTACGAGCAAAAGGCCTATAAAGACCAAAATGGCGGCCTTGCCCAAATAGGCCCATAAAAGCCGTGCTTCGATATCTCTAAACTGGATCCCAAACCGCCCAAGGTTTGGGTGAGCCAGGTCGCGGCTAGGATCGGCAATGCGAAAAAGCGCGCCAAAAAGTGAGATTGTAAGCAGGCCGCCTAGGATCGTGCAGATCAGCCTTGCCAATTGACTGTCTATACTTGACCCGGTGAAGTTTATTGCTGACACAATCAGCATCAGCGGCCAAAACTGCCGCCAAGACTGGCGCATAACCGCGATGCCATGGCCAAGGCTGGACCGTATCAGGGCCGTGTCTAATTCCAGCTTCATCCCATAGCCCCCTGTTCAACCAGTATGATTTAGCGGCTATAAGCGCGCCATGTCTATTGATCCCCTACACATTATCGGCGGCGGCCTGGCCGGATCGGAAGCGGCCTGGCAGGCGGCCCAGATGGGCGTGCCGGTAATCCTGCACGAAATGCGCCCGCATCGCGGCACTGAGGCGCATCAGGGCCAGGGCCTGGCTGAGTTGGTCTGTTCCAACTCGTTTCGCTCGGATGATTGGGAGCATAATGCGGTCGGGCTTTTGCATGCCGAAATGCGGCGCTGCGGCTCGGTCATCATGGCCAGCGGCGATATGCATCAGGTCCCGGCAGGCGGGGCCTTGGCCGTCGATCGCGAGGGGTTTTCGGCTGAGGTCACGGCGAGGCTTGAAGCCCACCCCCTGATCACGATTGTGCGCGAGGAGGTGATCGGCCTGCCCCCCTCCGACTGGCAAAACGTCATTGTCGCCACCGGCCCCCTGACGACGCCTGAACTGTCGCAAGCCATCCTCGACCTGACTGGCGAAGGCCAATTGTCCTTCTTTGACGCCATTGCCCCCATCGTCCATGCCGATACGATCAATATGGACATTGCCTGGCGTCAGTCGCGCTATGACAAGGAAGGCCCCGGCGGCGACAAGGCCGCCTATATCAACTGCCCCATGACCAAGGACCAGTATGACGGCTTTATCCAGGCCCTGCTGGACGGCCCTAAGACCACGTTCAAGGACTGGGAAAATGTGCCCTATTTTGACGGCTGTTTGCCGATCGAGGTCATGGCCGAGCGCGGGCATGAGACCCTGCGTTGGGGGCCGCTCAAGCCCGTTGGCCTGACCAATCCGCGCGATCCCCTGGTCAAACCCTATGCGATTGTCCAGCTGCGCCAGGATAATGCCCTGGGCACTCTCTATAATATGGTCGGCTTTCAGACCAAGCTTAAGCACGGGGTCCAGGCCGATGTGTTTCGCCAGATCCCTGGCCTGGAAAATGCCCAGTTCGCCCGGCTGGGCGGCCTGCACCGCAATACCTTTATCAATTCGCCCCGACTGCTGGATACCAGCCTTCGCCTCAAGGTTCAGCCGCGCCTGCGCTTTGCCGGCCAGGTCACCGGGGTTGAGGGCTATGTCGAAAGCGCCGCCATTGGCCTGATGGCGGGCCGGTTTGCGGCGGCCCAGGCGCTAGGCCGGACCTTGGACGCGCCGCCGGCCACCACCGCACTTGGCGCCTTGATCAGCCATATTACCGGCGGCCACCTCGAAGGCGGCGCCTTTCAACCCATGAATATTAATTACGGCCTCCTGCCACCGGTCGAGCCACCAAAATTTGATCATGAGGGCCGCAAATTGCCGCTGAAAGAACGCGGCCGCGCCAAGAAGCGGCTAATGAGCGTCCGTGCCCTGGCTGATCTCGACGCCTGGCTGGCGGCCTAGACGCGGCCGGTCAGGCTGGCCCAAAAGATCAAGGCCCGCTTAGCCAAGGGGCCAGGCTCGCGGCCCTTAGCCAGGCTGGCGGTTAGGACGCAGTGGGCAATGGCGGGGAAGGCCTCAACCGGTAAGGCCTTTGAGGCGATAGCGCCCAAGGCCAGATCATCCCTTAGCCGCTGCGGAGCCCAATCCATGGCAAGCCCAGGGGTCAAACGCCCGGCGAGCCTGAGCCTTGCCAGGCCATAGGCGCGGCTAACCGCCTGGACCGCATGCAGGTCCGTGCCTGGTGACAGGATTTGCAAGACCAAGGCCGATAGGGCGACGCTGGTCTGGTCAATATGAACCATCGCCTTGTCCGGGTAATCAAAGACCGCGCCGCCTAGATCCTCGATCCGTGCCTCAATCAGGCTAGACAGCAGCACGGGCGACAGATGGCGGGACTCGATCGCTTGGGCCAAGGCCTGAACCGTTGGGTGGCGACGCACCGGGCGATGCTGGGTGATCTCGTCCAGGGCTTCTTGCCACCAGGTCAGGCGGATCTCGCCCAGCAGGGCCTCACTGACCACGGCCCGCACCCTTGCCAGTTCAGCATCAAAGGCCAGCACAGCCAGGACATCGGTGCGTAAGGCCGGGTCGCTGATCAGGCGGCTGGCCAGCCAACGATCAGGATCGGCGCGGCGCACCTCGGCCTCGATCTCATCATCCATGCGCCCACCTCATAAAGCGTATCTGCTTTGAGCTCATCCGTGCGGAGAGTCTCGTCGTCTCAGCACCACATACGCCCAAGGACCCAATCCGTCCTCAAATCCGCCGCCAACATACTCAAATTGGTGAACCAAGTCCCAATCGCCGCTCGTTTGATAAGCGGCAAGCAACATTTCCATAGACGGATAGTTATAGTATCTACCGTGACGGTCACGACCCTGGTGTCCCCCGCACTTATAGGTCGCCCCGTGTAGGCCACCTGGCCTTAACGCGCGGTGGACGCGCGTGAGCACGTCACCAAGCGACTCCATCGGCACGTGGATCAGGCTGGCATTCGCCCAAATCGCGTCATATTCTTGGTCAGAGGCGAGTTGATCGAAGCGCATGACGCGAACAGGCAAGCAAAGCCTCTGCTCGGCTTGCTGCGCAATAGAGGCCACCCCATCGGTCGGATCGACGTCAAACCCAGCCTGAATTAGCGCTTCTGCATCAAGTCCGCCGCCGCAGCCGAGTTCAAGGATGCGGCATCCGGGCAACAATCGCGCAACGAAGTCGTTGAGATACCGACTAATGCCGCCAATACCACTTCCTTTATAGGTGGGCCGGACATCAGAGTAATATTGAAGTGTTGCCTTATCGAACATGTGTGCCGATCCTAACGAACAGCCAAGTTAAGTGTCCAGATCTGAAATTTTCCTATGGAACAAGGCCTGCTTGTCCGCAAATAGATCTTCAGTAAGGCGACTGGGATGAGCTAAATTGAACGAGGCAATTTGGTCAAAAAAAAAGGGGCCCGCCATCGCTGGCGAGCCCCCTCTTATCTAGGCCTGAACGGTTTAGCCGAACAGGGTCTGGTTCATGGTCATGGTCGCCAGCATAGGCAGGGACAGCAAAAGATTGGTGCGGCTAAACAGCATGGCTGTCCGGGCAGCCTTGGCCTTGGCATCGGCATCGGCCTCAACCATGCCCAGAGCGATCTTCTGGTTTGGCCAGATGAACAGCCAGACGTTCAAGAACATGATGGTGCCGAGCCACATGCCAACCCCGATAAAGGTATGCTGCGGCACGCTAAAGCCTTCGGTCGCGCCCAGCGTATAGGCTTCGACCAGATAGCCGCGATTCCAGGCCAGAATGATCCCGGCAAGGACTGTGGCTAGAGCCGCCCAGCGGAACCAGAACAGGGCTTCTGGCGCAATATATTTCGAAACCGCTGGCTTCAGCTCAGCTGGAATTTCCGGCATTTTGCGGATCTGGACGAAATTGAAATAATAGAGCAGGCCGATCCAGAGAATGCCGACAAACACGTGCAGGAAGCGGAAAATGGCCTGCCAATAGACGGCGTCGGCTGCGCCATAATGCATCTGGTATCCGGCAATAAGGATCAGGGCCAATACGGTCCCAGCGATCAAGGTGTTTCGAAAGTTTTGCAGCAGTCCAGCCATGGTGTCCTCCTCAAGGCCCATTTGAGCCCCTATTGCCCAAGAATATAGGGCGATTTGTCGCGGCTGGCCAAGCAAAGTTTGGACCTGGCCAGGCCACGCTGAAGCGACAAGTCTAGGCGGCGCTGGCGTCTTCGAACACCGGAACGGTCAAAGGTGCGAGCGGGGCGCGGCCCAGGATCATATCGGCGGCCTTTTCAGCGATCATAATGGTCGGGGCATTGGTATTGCCGCCGATCAGGGTTGGCATGACCGAGGCATCGACGACTCGCAGACCCTTTAGTCCGTGCACGCACAAGGCCTCATCAACCACGGCCAGGGCATCGTCCGCCGCGCCCATGCGGCAAGTGCCGACTGGGTGATAAATGGTCTCGGCCGTCTGGCGGATCCAGGCATCGAGATCGGCGTCCGACTGGATCGCATCTCCAGGCTGGAACTCGTCACTGCGCACCGCATCCATGGCCGTGCCCTTCACAAAGTCTCGCACCATCTTAATGCCTTCACGCAAGGCGCGGCGGTCTTCGTCCGTGGCCAGATAATTGGCCAAGATGGCGGGATCATCGAACGGATCGGCGGAGCGCAAAAACACTTCGCCACGGCTTTCGGGGCGCAGCTGGCAGACATGGATCGAAAACCCGTCCTTCTCGATCACGGTCTTGCCATGATCCTTCATAATGGCCAGGACGCAGTGCAATTGCAGGTCAGGCCGGTCCAGATCGGGCCGCGATTTCAAAAACGCCCCAGCCTCGAGGAAGTTTTGCCGCCCCGGTCCCTGGCCGCGCAACAAATAGTTCAGGCCGGTGGCCAGGCGCTTTAAGCCCTTATTATAGGCATAGGCGGTAATGGCCTGCGGGCATTCCCAAGACAGGATCACGTCCAGATGGTCTTGCAGATTCTTACCCACGCCCTTTAGTGCATGCACCACGGGCACCCCAACCTTGGTTAGGGCCTCTGGATCACCAATGCCCGATAATTGCAGGATTTGCGGCGACTGGACGGCACCGGCGCAAAGAAGGACCTCGGCATCGGCATAGGCGATCTTAGGGGTATTCTTCTTGCCTTGAACATAGGCGACGCCAACCGCACGGCCGTTTTCGATGATAATCTTGGTGGTTCGCGCCTCGATCTCAGTGATCAGATTAGGCCTTTGATCCTTGACCGGATGCAGATAGCCGCGCGCTGCGCTCCAGCGCTGACCATCCTTGATCGTCAGTTGGAAGGGGCCAAAGCCTTCTTGCTGATAGCCATTGAAATCAGCAGTGAGCTTATAGCCCGCCGCCGCCCCGGCCTGGATGAAGCTGGTAAAGATCGGATTGGGGGTCGAGGCCTTTGAGACATGCAAGGGGCCGTCACTGCCGTGATAGGCATCGCCGCCGCCTTCCAGCGTCTCTGAGCGTTTGAAATAGGGCAGGACCTCGCCATAGGACCAGCCTTTCAGGCCCATTTGCCGCCACTGATCATAATCGCGCGCATGGCCACGAATATAGATCATGCCATTGATCGAGCTCGACCCGCCCCAGCCCTTGCCGCGCGGCCACCAGAGCTTGCGTCCGTCCAGATGCGGCTCGGCCTCGGTCCAAAAGCCCCAATTATAGGTGCCCTTTTCCTTGATCAGATTGCCAACCCCGGCCGGCATCTTGACCAGGATGGAATTATCCTTGCCGCCGGCCTCGAGCAGCAGCACCCGCTTGGTGCCATCGGCGCTCAACCGATTGGCCAGAACGCAGCCCGCTGAGCCTGCACCAATGATAACATAGTCAAACCGGCCCATCTGATCGCTTCCCATAGGTTTGTTGCTTGGCCCGCAAATTGGCCCGCCGCCGCCGCGCCTGCAAGCGGTTTGCTTGGGCACTGCTAAGATTTATGACGCCGCCGTCAGCTTTTCTGGGTCTGGACACGCTGATCATTGCGCCTTATCGCCAAACCATGGCCGCCTCGATCGAAACCTTGTTTGTGACTAAAGTCTATCGCGCCGAGCTTGCGCTCGATACCGCGCTCTATGCGCAGGCTTGCCGCCAGATCGCCGATCAGGACTTGGCCGGTCAGGCCTGGTGCCGCGACAAGGCCTATCAGGGCTATACCTCCTATGCCTCGCTGGATGACCTGCCGCGCCGCGACAGCCTGTTTGACGATCTGCGCCGCAAGCTCGACAAGCATGCAGCCGCCTTTGCCAAGGCCCTGCATCTGGAGCTAGGGGGCGGAAAGCTGAAGCTCGACAGCCTCTGGATCAATATCCTTAAGCCCGGCGGTAGCCATAGCGGCCATATCCATCCCCATAGTGTCTTGAGCGGCACGGTCTATATTGATGTGCCCAAGGGTGCCTCGCCGCTACGCCTCGAAGACCCGCGCCTGCCCCTGATGATGGCCGCGCCGCCGCGCCAGGCCCAGGCCCCACGCGAGCACCAGACCTTTATCAGCCTAGACCCCGCCCCCGGCACGGTCCTGATCTGGGAAAGCTGGCTAAGGCACGAGGTCCCGGCCAATGCGGCCAAGTCCGACCGGATCAGTGTGAGTTTTAATTATAGCTGAGGGGAGCGAGCCCTTCTTTTCGCCTTCCCCGCGAAGGCGGGGATCCAGACTGGTGCGCTCCAGCCGTGGACAAAGATCTGGGTCCCCGCCTGCGCGGGGAAGACGGGTTGTGATCTAGCTATCCAAAAAGCTACGAAGTTTCCTGCTACGGCTCGGGTGCTTGAGTTTGCGTAGGGCCTTGGCCTCGATCTGGCGGATGCGTTCGCGGGTGACGCTGAACTGCTGGCCGACTTCCTCCAGGGTGTGGTCGGTATTCATGCCAATGCCAAAACGCATGCGCAGCACCCGCTCCTCCCGGGGGGTGAGGCTGGCCAGGACCCGGGTGGTGGTTTCGCGCAGGTTGGACTGGATGGCCGCGTCAATGGGCAGGATGGCATTCTTGTCCTCGATGAAGTCGCCCAGATGGCTGTCTTCTTCGTCGCCGATTGGGGTCTCAAGGCTGATCGGTTCCTTGGCGATTTTCAGGACCTTGCGGACCTTTTCCAGCGGCATGGCCAGCTTTTCGGCCAGTTCTTCCGGCGTCGGTTCGCGGCCAATCTCGTGCAGCATCTGGCGGCTGGTGCGGACAATCTTATTGATCGTCTCAATCATGTGCACCGGAATACGGATGGTGCGGGCCTGGTCGGCGATCGAGCGGGTAATGGCCTGGCGGATCCACCAGGTGGCATAGGTCGAGAACTTATAGCCGCGGCGATATTCGAACTTATCGACCGCCTTCATCAGGCCGATATTGCCTTCCTGGATCAGGTCGAGGAATTGCAGGCCGCGATTGGTGTATTTCTTGGCGATGGAGATAACGAGGCGCAGATTGGCCTCGACCATTTCCTTCTTGGCCTGACGGGCCTCGCGCTCGCCCTTTTGCACGGTCTGGACAATGCGGCGATAATCATCGATCGGCACGCCTGTTTCGGTGGCGAGGATGGCGATTTCCTGGCGGATATCGCTGATCTGGCCAGCGTCGTTTTCGGCAAATTTGGTCCAGCGCACGCCCAATTGCTTGACGTTTTCGCCCCAATTGGGGTCCAGCTCAGCGCCATAATAGGTCTTAAGGAACTCCGAGCGCGAAATGCCGTAGGAATCGGCTAGACGCAACAGACGCCCTTCTAGGCCGATCAGGCGCCGATTAATCGCATAGAGCTGTTCAACCAGGGCCTCAATACGGTGATTATTGAGCTTGAGCGTCTTCAGATACTGGATAATCGCGGCCGACCGGACCTCATAGGCCTTGCGATCATCATCAGGCAGGTCCGTGCCCTGCAGGCGGCAAAAGACCAGCTTTTCTTGTAATTTGCGGAAGGCTTCGAATTCAGAGGCGATAGCATCCAGGGTGATCATCACCCCTTCGCGCAGCTCAGCCTCCATGGCCGAAACGGTGGGGCCAGCGCCGTCGTCGAACTCGTCTTCGCCGTCCTCGCCTTCGGCCTCGCCGTCGGCGCCCATTTCGCCGCCGCCCTCGGGCTCGCCGCGCGCCTCGGCCTCAGCGGCTGCAACAGCGTTTTCTTCGGCCACCAGGGCCGCCGCCGCGCCCATGACCCCGCCATAGGTCTGTTCCAGGTCAATGACTTCGCGCAGCAGGATCCGGCCTGTGCCCAGCTCTTCGCGCCAAACCATGATGGCTTCAAAGGTCAGGGCGCTTTCGCACAGACCCCGGATCATGGTGTCGCGGCCAGCCTCTATGCGCTTGGCAATGGCGATTTCGCCCTCGCGAGATAAAAGCTCAACCGAGCCCATTTCACGTAGGTACATCCGCACCGGATCGTCGGTGCGGTCAAAGGCATCAGGCTTGGTGGTTTCAATGACGGCGGATTCTTCGCGCACCGCCACTTCGCCGCCCTCGGCGTCTTCCTCGGCCTCAACGACATTGACGCCCATTTCGCTGAGCATGGCCAAGGTGTCTTCGATCTGTTCAGAGGTCACTTCTTCCGAAGGCAGGACCTTGTTCAGCTCGTCCATGGTCACATAGCCACGGGTCTTGGCCTGCTTGATAAAGCGTTTGACCCCGGCATCGGTCAGGTCCAGCAAGGGCCCGTCGGAACTGGTTTCGGCGTCTTGGGTTTCGGTTGCAGTGCTCATCAAGGTCTCCGATCCGTCAGCGCCGACACGCGCCTCGGAAATTGCTGAAAGACAGCGCGTTACGCCCTAGGGCGTATCCTCGTCCGTCCAAAGTGATCCTGTCTTGATCGCGCGTCTCAAGGCGTCCCGTTCGAGTTTCAAACGCATGAACTCTGCCGCGTCGGATCCTTTAGCGCCGTCGCCTGAGCCGAGCCCAGATTTCGCCGCCGATAAGGCACGTTCCAACGCAGCCATTCGAATGAGACCATCGAAGGCGTGCGACCATTGAGATCTGGCATCCTTTGGCGAAACGTCCTGTTTCAGGAAAGGCGCGCCTGCATTGAGGGCTGCCTTATCAATTTCGCTCAGCAAGTCGCCGAACCCACGACTTGCCAGATGGCGTGTGAGGGCCTCTGTGTCAAGAAGGTCACTATCTAATCTTAACCGAATTATGGTCTTTGCCAGGGCATCGAGGGCGAGATCGCCAAATCCCTCCGTCTGCAGCACTTCTAGATGCGAATCTAGCCAAGCCGGGTTGTCTAGCGCGCCCTTGGCGACAGCGGCCACAAGCGGGTCTAATGAGACTGCCAAACGCCTGGCCGCTGCGCGCCCTTCCGGCGTTGGCGGGGCTGGCAAGGGCTGCCACGGTCCTTTGCGGCCGGTAAAATTTCCGCGCGGGCGGTCCTGGCCATACGGGGCCTGCTGTGCAGATTGCCCCGGCGGCGGGCCGGTTAAGGCATCAAACCGGCGCAACAGATCATTGCGGTATTCCTGGGCCAGGTCCTTATCGGCAATGGCGCTAGCGGCCATGCGCAGACGCGCCTTTAGGCCCGCCCGCCGCTCCGGCGTATCCAGAGGCTCGGCGTCGCGATTAAGCGCAAATAAGGCCTCAACAAAGGGCGTGGTTTGGGCCAGTTGGGCCTTGAGGGCGGCAGGGCCCTGCTCGCGCAAGACGTCATCTGGATCCTTGCCGCCGGTGACCAGGGCAAAGCGGAAGGACCGGCCCGCTTTTAGCAAGGGCATGGCGCGCTCAATTGAGCGCGCCGCCGCCCTTTGGCCTGCGCCATCGCCGTCAAAGCAAAGCGTCGGTTCTGGGTGCAGCCGCCATAGCCGCTCCATCTGGCCCTCGGTCAGGGCTGTGCCCATGGGCGCAACGCCGGCTATCCCGGCCCTTTGGCAGGCAATGACATCCATATAGCCCTCGACCACAACCAGCCCCGGATCGGCGACGCCCGACGCGGCCTTGCCCACCGAGGCGGCGGCCAAGATCTTGCGCGCCTCGAACAGGCCATAGAGCAGGTCACCCTTATGGAACAAACTTGTTTCCGGACCGTTGAGATACTTGGCCCGCGCTTCCGGATCCATGGCCCGGCCGCCAAATGACACGACCTTGCCGCGCGCATCGGTGATCGGGAACATGATCCGGTCACGGAAACGGTCATAGGGCGCGCCGCCGTCTTCGGGCGCGATCAAGAGCCCAGCCTCAACCAGATCGCCGGGCTTGGCCCCCTTAGCGACCAGATAATCCTTCAAGGCGGTGCGACCGGCGGGCGCATAGCCAAGGCCAAACCTGGCCCAATCGTCCTGCGGCAGGCCGCGCTTATCGAGATAGGCCCGGGCCTGGGTGCCGACAGGGCGGCGAAGTTCAGCCTCATACCAGGCCTGGGCCAGGACCAGCCAATCGGTCAGGGACTGTTGCTGTTTTTCCCGCGCCTGGGCCAGGGGGTCGGGAGCTGGCAGGGCAAGACCGGCCTCACCGGCTAGGCGTTCCACCGCTTCCGAAAAGCTAAGCCGTTCAGTTTCTTGTAAAAAGCTGATCAGATCGCCATGCTTGCCGCTGGAAAAGCAGTGATAAAACCCCTTGTCGTCATTGACGAAAAAGGACGGAGTCCGCTCCTTGGTGAAAGGCGAAAGGCCAGCATATTCGCGCCCCTGCCGCCGCAGCTTCACCGTCTTGCCGATAACATCGGACAGGCGAAGGCGAGATTTTAGCTCGTCAAGGAAACGGTCATCAAAGCGCACAGCGCAACTATACGCGATTTCGCCGCGAAATCAGCCCTAGGATCTTCGGGTCTAATAACGATAATTCAGGCCAACTCGTGCAATAATACCCTTAAGGTCGGTCTTATAGACGTAATCCACGCCGTTAAGCGCCGCGACACCGCGCACGGCCGCATTGCCCGTCGCGGCCACCGAGACATCGCCAATATCATAATAAAGCGCCTCGCCCTTAATGCTGAGGCTTGGCGATAAGGCATATTCAACGCCTGCGCCCAGGGTCCAGCCATATTTGAGGCCCTTGTCCTGACCCTGCCAGGCCAAAGTCGGGGTGCCATTGACGACCACGCTAGCGCTGGTTTCGTAATGACCTGCAGCAAGGCCGCCGGTTAGATAGAGCAAGGTATCGTCGGTAGGCATAAAGCCAACGCGGCCGCGCACCGTGCTCAAAAACTGAACCTGTTCGCGGGCCGTCGTGCTCAAGCCTGCCACAGCTACACCTGTGATTGGCGCACCTGAAAACGTGCTTTTTCGGTCCAGATTGGTGACGCTAACATCGATTTCAGCGCCAACCATCCATCGATCGGACAGCTTGATATCATAGCCATAAGCCAGGCTGGCAACGATGGCCTGTTCTTCGAGCGAAAGGTCTTGCGGGATAATTGTCGGCCCGAGGGCGATAAAGTTCGGCGTTCCGGTCGTTCGCGCATTCGAGCCGTGCGACGAATTTACGCCCAGCGCAATGCCGACATGCTGTGAAGCAAAAGCCTCTGCCGCCAGAGCCGAACCGCCGCTTGCCAAGGCAAGGCCGGCAATGAGATGGCAAAGCACAATTTGATTGATCCGCATGACGCCGTCCTGAACCCGCAAACTCGACCAAATCTCACTAGATCAGGTCACTAAAGCTATCGGACCTTAGATGATTCGACGGCTTTACAAAGGGTTAGATTGTTATGGTTAACTCGCAATTAACCATGATTGAGGGACGAGGGTCAGGCCGCCCCTTCAGCCATCAGGCGGTCAGCCATGATCAGCCAGTCGTGCACCTGGCCAATAGCGCTTAAATGTTGAAAGCGAGGATGATCCACGGGCGGTTCTGCGACCTCATGCGCCCAGGTAATCTCATAGGGGATATAGGCGGCCCAGGCCCCGGCCTCGAGCGCCGGAAGAATATCGGACCTGACTGAATTGCCGATCATGGCCGCACGGCCTGGCCCCTGGCCGTGCCGCTCAAACACGGCGCGATAGGTAGCAGCCGTCTTTTCCGACACAATCTCAACGCCGTGAAACAGCTCGCCAAGGCCAGACCGCGCCAGCTTGTTTTCCTGATCAAACAGGTCGCCCTTGGTGATCAAAACCAGACGCCAATGCTGGGCTAGGGCGTGAAGCGCCTCTTCCACCCCAGCCAAGGGCTCAACCGGATGCGATAGCATTTCACGGCCCGCCGCTAAGATCTCGCGCGTCACCGACCCGGGCAAATCACCACCGGTCAGCTCCATCGCCGTCTCGAGCATGGACAGGGTAAAGCCCTTCACCCCATAGCCATACAGCCGCAGATTGCGCGCCTCCGTTGCCGCCAATCGCTCAGTCAAATGATCAGGCTCGGCCCAGGGTGCTAAAAGCTCGGCAAAACGGCTCTGGGTCAGGCGAAATATGGTCTCATTGTGCCAAAGCGTGTCATCGGCATCGATGCCAATCGTGGTGATATTCAACCCCGCCCCCGCGCCTGATTCCGCCAGATACTTATAGAGGCCGCGCTCGCTGCCGTCATGGCTTGACCCCCCGCGCGCGCACCCCTAAACACCGCTCCGTTTGTTTGGCGGGGCGCGGTCTCGTCGATTCCATGACAGAGTGTTCGGCAAGGCGGCCAACGGCCTGTCCTTAACCGTGCCTAGTCGCAACCGGAGGCGAATTCATGACCGTAAAACTGATGCTTGGCGCGACGGGGGTTCTGGCCCTGGCTGATGGAACTATTTTGCAAGGGATAGGCGTCGGGGCGGTCGGGGATGCGATCGGCGAGGTCTGTTTTAATACGGCCATGACCGGCTATCAGGAGATCCTGACCGACCCGTCCTATATGGCCCAGATCATTGCCTTTACCTTCCCGCATATTGGCAATGTCGGGGTCAATGGCGAAGATATTGAGGAATTTGGGCAGGGCGCGGCCACGGCCGCTCGCGGCGCGATCTTTCGCGATGTGCCGACTGAGCCTGCCAATTGGCGCGCGGCCGATAGCCTATCGCACTGGATGACCAAGCGCGGCGTTGTCGGCCTAGCCGGGGTCGACACACGAGCCCTGACCCGGATCATCCGCGAAAAAGGTATGCCGCACGGCGTCATCGCCCATAACCCCGATGGCCAATTCGATCTTGACGCCCTGGTCGCCAAGGCCAAGGCCTGGGGCGGCCTTATTGGCCAAGACCTGGCCAAAGATGCCTCCTGTACCCAGGCCTTCAATTTCGACGAGGGGCTATGGACCTGGCCGGAGGGCTATGCCCAGGCGGGTAAGCCCAAATACCAGGTCGTGGTCGTCGACTATGGCGTCAAGCGCAACATCTTGCGCGCCCTAACCAGCATGGGCGCTCACGTGACTGTTGTCCCAGCGACAACATCGGCCGAAGACATTCTGGCACGCAATCCGGACGGCATCATGCTGTCCAATGGCCCCGGCGACCCCGCCGCAACGGGCCTCTATGCCGTGCCCCAAATCAAGGCCCTCGTGGCCAGCGGCAAGCCGGTATTTGGCATCTGCCTTGGCCACCAGATGCTGGCCCTGGCGCTTGGGGCCCAGACCACCAAGATGGATCAGGGCCACCACGGCGCCAATCATCCCGTCAAGGACCTAACCACCGGCAAGGTCGAGATCGTCTCGATGAATCATGGCTTTACGGTCGACCGGGAAACCCTGCCAGGGGGCGTTGAAGAAACCCATGTCTCGCTGTTCGATGGCACCAATGCCGGCCTAAGCCTTACCGGCAAGCCTGTCTTTAGCGTGCAGCACCACCCTGAAGCTTCGCCCGGGCCTACGGATTCGCTCTATCTGTTTCAGCGCTTTGCTGACCTGATGGATGCGGCCGCCTAGGCTAATTGGCCGGATTGCAACGACTGAGGAACTCGGCCGATCGCGTTAGCATCTGTTGCCGTGTCTCAGACAGTGAGAGGTAATGATCCTCGCCCTTGAGCTCTAGATAGGAAACAGACTTACCCGCCTTTGTGAGCGCCTCAGCCATCTTTCGGCTTTGCTCAGGAAGAACGACTGTATCGTCCGTACCATGCATAAGCAGGATCGGGGCCGACGCTTTTCCAGCCTGATAATAGGGTGATATGGCGTCAATAATGGGATCAGATTCAGACTTTACACCCAAATATTCTTTCCAGTATCGAATGCTCGGCGCGCGCGAGCCCGACTGCGTCATGAAATAGTTCAATTGTCCCCGCGTATCGGCCGGTCCGGCCACGGACACGGCGCAACGATAAATGCCGGACTGAAGGGTTACACCCGCAAGGGCCGCATAGCCGCCGTAAGACCCACCGACAATTGCCACTCTTTTGGAGTCTATAAGGCCCTGCTTAGCCAATTCTGCGACCCCATCAGACAGGTCCGTCTGCATCTTGCGGCCATATTCCCCGTACCCCGCTTTCTGATGATCCGCGCCAAGGCCAGCCGAGCCGCGAAACTGTGGCTGCAAGACCGCATAGCCCATGGAGGCATAGGCCTGGGACCACCAATCAAATTCTGCATAATCGCGGGCAAAAGGCCCTCCGTGGGGCATGACAACCAAGGGCAGCGCCTTACCACCCGCCTTAGGTAGTGTCAGATAGGCGGGGACGTCAAACCCGTCGGCAGCCTTGTAGTGAATGATTTTCACTGGCGCGATATAACGCGGCCCCATTGATGTATAGACATCGTAAAGCCATTTCGCAGCGCCGGTCTTGCGATCGACCAGGTAATAGCCATAGCCAAAATCTCCGCCATCGACCTGGACTATGAATTTCATCCGGTCTTCGGACATGGAAGAAAAGCTGACCTGCGCGCCCCCGAAGGCCTTAACAATGCCCCGCCATAGAGCCTGGTCTTTGGCATCGAGGAACTGGTACTGGGAACCCTCCAGCGTCGCAGTTAACCCCGCGATCACGACCTCGCTGTTTTCAGCATTGACTAGGCCATGGTCCTCCAGGTCCGCGATCGCCGCGCCCCAGGTCGCTGACGCCACATCAACCGGATAATTGTTTCGGACTTCGTCTTGAAGCTTGCTGACAAACACCGTCTTGCCATCGGCTGAAACGCCGCCAAACCATGGAACATCCACCAGGTCAGTACCCGACTGCGCGAGCTTCCAATGCCAGCGATCGGGGCCAACAAATACTCGCCAAATGCCGCTGCGCTTTTGGTAATCCATCCGGCCGACAATTTCCCCAGCGGGGCCGATGACATAGTCCCAGGCGATCTCATCGCCAACAAACAAGGCCTTGGAATAACCAGCCTGCTCGGCAATCACCGAATGATAGCCTTGATTTCCCTTAAAAATAGAGCCTTGAACCCTTAGGCTATAGCCGGCCTTGCTGCCTGGGTCGGCAACGATGACAGGTTTCGAATAAAGGTTTTTCAGACCATCATTATTGGCCAATAATTGCCGGGACTGACCCGTTGCTAGGTCAAATTCCAACCCCAAATAGACTTCGCGCTTGGGACCAGTAAACCCCTTCATTTCGCTGGTCACCGAATAGGTGATGATAATGTGCGTATCATCGGCCCATTGCAGATTGCGCAGCTTGACGATCGGAAGACTGACCTGCCCGGTCACTTTCAAACTGTCGGCGTCGCGGACCTGTAGGAACATTTTCCCGTTCTCGGAAATCTGAGCCACCATGAACCGGCCGCTGGGCGATAAGGCTATTTGCTGCACATTGGGCAAGCGCCCATAGACCGCGATCGGCACCGTAGACACTGGCGCGCCCGCCGCCTCGGCATAGGCCTGCGATCCTATAGCCGCCGTCCAGGCCAATACAATCAAACCCAATACACGCATGGTCTGCCCCCCAATGTCCCCGACACCCACAAGACAAGGCCGGTGAAAACCCGTCAAGATGGCGATTTTTACAATACTTTTGACAAGCAATAATCGCGCGCCGGTGCGCCCTTGTCAGGGGCCACTCCAGGGGCCTAGTTTGCCAGCCTGGATTTGAGGATGAACCACAATGCGCCTTGATCGCCGTAAATTAATGCTATCGGCCGGAGCCGTGGGCCTGGTCAGTGCCTTGCCACAAGCAGGCTGAGCTGTGGCTGGGGGCAAGGATGCCATGCATTTCCACACTGATTTCAGGCCTCGCCGGGCGGGGTCCTGAAGCGATGATTGGTAAATATGCATTCAGCCATTCGGCTGGAGCTCGGCCCCGCGCTTGTCAAACGCCTTGGGCTTTTGAACCAGGGTTACAAGGACAACACTGATAATCATCAGCAAATACCAGGCCGATAGCTTTGACAGGGGTACGGGCGACCAACCGCTGGATTGGGATGGGTAGATCCAAGCCCTGGACCAGGTGCCAATGTTTTCGCCAATCCAAATAAACAGCGCGACCAAAAAGGTCGATATTGGAACGGGCATCCAGCGCCAGTGATGGTGCACGCGAAACCAAATCACGGTTCTTCCGAAGAGCAGAAAAAACGCCGCCAATATGATCCACCTTAAATCATACCAATAATGGTGGAGGAAAAAGTTCCCATAGATTGCAGCCGCGAGCAGCCAGGTCGCCCATAGTGGCGGATAACGCTCAAACTGAAAATCAAACAGGCGCCAGGCCCGCGCGATGTAACTGCCGACCGCCGCATACATAAATCCTGAAAAGAGCGGAACGCCCCCCAATCGCAAGAGACTTGGCTCAGGATAAATCCAAGAGCCCATGCGGGTTTTAAAAATCTCCATCGCCGTCCCGACGAGGTGAAAGACCAAGATGACCCGGGCTTCTTCCCAGGTCTCAAGCCGCCAGACCAGCATGCCGACCTGAACCGACAAGGCCGCCAGCACAAGAAAATCATAGCGCGCAAATAAAGCGTCTTTCGGATACCAAAGATGGGTGGCCAGCAGGAGCGCCAGCATGGCACCGCCGAACAAACAGGCCCAGGCCTGCTTCATGCCAAAGCGAATAAATTCATAAATGAAGCGTGTTGCGCGATTGCCCGATGCCCTTTGAGCAAGCCGCCGATCAACCGCAATGAATCGCGAAAGCCAGACCCAGCCCAGCGCCGAACTTTGCTCTGTTTCATGGTCGTCTTTTGTCATCGGGTGTAGCGACCTTAGGGATCCAATTTAAATGGGAAAACTGGACCTAGCGCTCAAAGATCAGGGTCTTTGAGCCGCGAAACTGGGCATCGCCGCGCAGGCTATAGCCGCAGCGCTTGGCCAGGGTGATTGAGGGCGCATTGGCTGGGTCGATCATACAGACGCTGTCGGTGCGGCCAAAATGGTGATCGGCCCATGCCAGGGCGGCGCGCACCGCCTCGCTGGCCAGGCCCAGGCCATGAACATCGGGGATAAAGGCCCAGCCGCTTTCGGGACATTGATCCAAAGGCGGGTCTATATCGCGCCGGCTATAGGCCAGGCCCACCTCGCCAATAAACCGGCCGGTCTTGGTCTCGATAACGGCCCAATAGCCAAACCCCATCAAGGCCCAGTGACCGGTATAGGTCAGGATCCGGGACCAGACTTCAGAGGTGGTCGCTGGCCTGCCGCCAATAAAGCGGGTGACGCTCGGATCGCTCCAAAGCGCTAAGCTGGCATTGAAGTCATCGAGGCTATGACCGCGCAGGGTTAAGCGCTCGGTCTGCAGGGCCGGGGCCTGTGACGCCCCCGGCCCGCTTTGAAAATCAAATATGCTCAACTCAACCGGCCAAAAGGTTCCAGATGATCAGTAACAGGCCCGCCGTGCTGGCTAGCCAGACCAGGGACCGAACCTGGCGCACGCCAAACGCATAGAGCGGGACATAGACCACCCGCCCAGCCAAATAGATTTGCGCGCCCATAACGGTCTGGGCATTTTCCTTGCCCGCCGCATGCGCAATCAGGACTGCGGCAATAAACAGAGGCAGGGTCTCATAAAGATTATCCTGGGCGCGGCGCAGGCGTTCGGCAAAGGCGCTAAGCGGCGGCATGGTCTCGTCGCGCGGGCCAGTATTCCATTTCAGGCCGTATTGTCCGGTCCGAGCAAAATCGAAGGATAGAATCTGGGCAAAGGCCAGGACCAGGGTCCAGGCCAATAAGGTCAGCAAAGGTGTCATCTTGTGTTTCTCCCCCTAGGGCCGCGTGCATTGGCGGCCTGGAAATCCGATTGGTGTCCGATTTTGGCCTTGGGTCAAGCCAAAGCCCGGTTCATAAAGGGCAAGGTTTAGGTTGGAGATCAGACGCCCATGCGCCGCGCTGCCATTATCGCCCCTGTCCGCACCCCGGTTGGCAAGTTCCTAGGGTCCATGGCCTCTGTCCCGGTAGAGACCCTGGCCGCCGCCGTCGTCAAGGCGGTTGTGGCCCGCAGCGGCATTGATCCCGCCCGGATCGAGGATGTCGTCTTTGCTCAAAGCTATGCCAATGGCGAGACGCCCTGCATTGGCCGCTGGGCGGCTTTGGCGGCGGATCTTCCGATCGAGGTGCCGGGCAGCCAGGTCGATCGGCGCTGCGGCGGCGGGCTGCAAGCCATCGTCAATGCCGCCATGATGGTCCAGACCGGCGCCGCCGATGTCGTGATTGCGGGCGGCGTCGAGAGCATGAGCAATGTTGAATACTATACCACCGACATGCGCGGCGGCGCGCGGGCCGGCTCTGTCACCCTGCATGACCGGCTTGAGCGCGGCCGCGAGCGATCCCAGCCGGTTGAGCGCTTTGGCAAGATTTCCGGCATGATCGAGACCGCCGAAAACCTGGCGCGCGAGCATAATATTAGCCGTGAAGCCTCAGACGAATATGCCGCCCAGAGCCATGCGCGGGCAGCCGCGGCCTGGGCGCGCGGGGCCTTTGATCAGGAACTTGTCCCGATCAGCGTGCCGCAGCGCAAGGGTGATCCCGTCCTGGTCAGCCGCGACGAGGGCGTGCGCAGCGATGCCACTGTCGCCAGCATGGCCGCCCTGCGTCCGATCATGAAGGACGGCATCGTCACGGCCGGTAATTCCAGCCAGCAAAACGATGCTGCCGCCGCCTGTCTGATCGTGGCCGAGGATAAGTTGGCCGAACTTAATCTAGAGCCCATCGGCTATTTGGTCGGCTGGGCAGCAGCGGGGTGTCACCCCGGCACTATGGGCTATGGCCCTGTCCCCGCCGTTGAAAAGCTGATGGCCCGCACAGGACTGACGGTCGACAAGATGGATCTGGTTGAGTTGAATGAGGCCTTTGCCTGTCAGGTACTGGCCGTGCTCAAGGGCTGGAACTGGCATGATCCAGAGCGTTTGAACGTCAATGGCTCAGGCATTTCGCTCGGCCACCCGATTGCCGCAACCGGTGGGCGGATCTTGGCCACCTTGTTGTATGAGCTAGAGCGCCGCAAGGGCCGCTATGGCCTAGAGACCATGTGCGTTGGCGGCGGCCAGGGCCTGGCGGCCATATTCGAGCGGCCTTAAGCATGAAACGCCTTGCTGCCCTTCTGATCGCTAGCCTCACGCTCGCCCTAGGTGGGGCGCAGACCCAGGCCGCCACGGTCCTGACCGGCGACAGGATGGATGGGGCGCCGGTGATTTCGGCCCTGGATGTCAGCGACCTGCCACCTGCCAGCCTGTCGCGCTTCTATTTTCGGGTCACGGACCAGGCGACTGGGCTTGGCTGGTATGTGCCGGTCCTGGTTGCCAAGGGGGCAAGGCCCGGCAAGCGGCTCTTGCTCACGGCCGCTGTGCATGGCGATGAGCTCAATGGCATTGCGGTCATCCAGGACCTGTTCAAGGACCTTGATCCCAAACTGCTGAGCGGGGTTGTGATTGGCGTGCCCGGCCTGAACCAGCCTGGCCTCTTGCAGGCCGCGCGCGGGTTTCAGCCGAGTGAGGGCGCGGGCACCAGCAACTTAAACCGCAAAATGCCCGGCGATGTGAATAGCGATGATATTGCCGATGTCTATGCCGGGCGGCTCTGGACGGGCCTGTTTATCGGCAATGCTGATCTGGCCATTGATCTGCACACCCAGTCACGCGGCACGCTCTATCCCATGTACATCTTCGCCCAAACCCCAGCAGCTAAACACATGGCCGAAGTGATCCGGCCTGATGTCATCAAGCTTGATCCGGGCGTGAACGGAGCGATTGAGAATATGCTCAATGCTGCGGGCATGACGGCCGTGACCTTGGAGCTCGGCGCGCCGGAAGTATTTGACCCGGTGATGATCGAGCGGGCGCTTACCGGCATCAAAAACCTGATGATCGATCAGGGCATGGTCGTAGGGCAGATAACCAAGCCTGGGCCCGATCCCTATATCGGCAATCTGACCACCAATGTCTCGGCCCCGCGCGGCGGCTATGCCCGGCTCAAGGTCAAGATCGGCGATAAGGTCAAGGCAGGCCAGGTATTGGCCACGATCAGCAATCCCTTTGGCCAGGTCACGGCAACGGTCACGGCCCCGCTGGATGGTCAGGTCCTGTCGCTTGCGACCTCGCCCCTGCACGAGATCGGGGCCATGCTGGTGCGCCTGATCAGCTGGTCCGATGACGCCGCCTGCAAGGTGGCAGGTTGTGGTCGCTAACGCCTAACACTGAGGCCCACCCGCACCAGGCGCGGCGCGCCATAGCCGGTGACGCCATCGGCGGACTGGGCCACGGCGATCTTGGCATTGATGACATTGTCGGCGGCCAAATAGACCTCAAGGCCCTTGGCAAGCGCCCAGCCTGCCCGTGCATCCAGGCTGGTGGCGGGAGCCAGGCGGCGGGTATTAAGGTCATCCTCATAGCGCGCAGTCTCGAACCGAAGGTCAGCGCTTAGGGTCAAGGGCTGGACCGGGGTCCAACGCAGTTGGGCAACCAGCGTCAGTTCCGGGGTCTGGGCCGGACGCTTGCCATTCAATTGCGGTGCCTTATCTGCGCCCTCAACCCGGGCATGGGTTGCCGATAGGGCTGCGCGAACGTTGAGGGTGGGCGTCAGGTCCCGCGCGGCCTCGGCCTCAAGCCCATAGGCCATAATCTGCCCCGCATTTTGCCGCTGCCTTAGGACACCGCCCGCCGGGATAAAACCCGCGCTCGGCAGGACCGCCAGTACGCCAGGCCCTGCACCCAGAGTCACATTAGTTACCGGGTCGCTGAGACGATTGGCAAAGCCGCCGAGGCTCCAGCGCCACGCGCCCTCGCCGCCAAGGCTCAGGTCTAGGCCCGCCAAGCGCTCTGGCTTCAGCGCCGGATTGGCTTCGGTTATGTCATTGCCAACCCGGAACGGACGGTAGAGCTCGTTTAGGGTCGGGGTGCGGAAACCGGAATAGACGGCGCTGCGCCAATAAAGCCCGTCGCCAAAATCCCGCTTAAGGCCCAGCCTGGCGGTGGGTTCAAGGCCATTGGTCCTGGCAAAGGTCTGGCTTAGGGTGACGGACCCGGTCTGGGCATTGGTCTCGCGCCGAAAGCCGTCCGTTGCCTGCCAGGCGTCTAGACGCGCCCCACCGGCCAGCAGCCAGCGACCCGATTGGCGCGAACCTTCCCAATAGGTGCCGACGACCTGGGTGCGACCACCCGCACGGCGGTCACGCGTAAAGGCACCACCCTGATAGCGAAACAGCTCGTGTACTTCGCCATCCGTCAGACGCGCATCAGCCCCGATCTCGCTGGTCCAGCCCTGGCCAGCCCCGCGCCAGGCCGCATTGAGGCCATAACCAGTGGCCGGGGTGGCATATTGGTTATTGGCAGGCGTGGTTGTTGCGCGGTCAGCCGACACAGCCACAGAGCTATTGGAGAGGTTAGAGCGCCTTACCCAGGCCTGAGCGCGCCAGCCGCTGGCATCGGCATCCGAAGTCTGGGCCAGGGTCAGGCTGGCCTGTTGGCCCTCAGCCCGCGAATTGGCCCCTTTCAGGCCCGCACCGCGATCTTCTTGATAGGCCCCAAGGCGGAAGGCGGCGACCACCTGGCCGAGATCATATTGCAGACGGGTCGAGGCACTCCAGGTCTCTAGATCGGTGCGTCGATCCGCAGCGCCTGAGCGTGCGCCGCGGACCGGCACATAGCCTTGCGAGGTTTCGCGGCTGGCCACCATAAAGACCGGTCCCTCACCATAAGCCAGGCCTAGCCGGGCCGAGCCGAGCTCACCGGCTGAGGCCTCCAGATTGCGGGTCGAACCGGCCGCCTCGTCTAGGGCGACCATCCCGGTCAAGGCCCCGGCACCATAAGCGCCTGCCCCCGCCCCACGCACTACCGATACCCCCGATAGACCTTCTGGTGGCAGGGCCGACCAGATCACCCAGCCGCCAAAGGGGTCATTTTGCGGCACCCCATCCAGGGTCACCAAGGCCCGGCCCGCGCCCGATGGCGCTATGGCGCGTAAGGACAGGCCTTGAGAGGTTGGATTAGCCGAAAGGCTAGAGGTGCGCCGAAACAGTGACGCGCCAGGCACCTGTTTCAAAGCGTCATCAAGACGCGGCGCGGCAGCTAAATCGCCCTCGTCCAGGCGCACAATCGAAAACACCTTGTCCGCTGGTGATGGGGCAAGGCGCGCTGCACGAACAACGACCGTCTCTATAACAGGAGGCTCAGAAATCATCAAAATCACACGCCCTGCGCAAAAACCACTCAGGCCCGATCGGATTGTAAACCTCGGGCCGTTGCCATCCTGGCGCATTTACAACATGATCGCTGTCAACCTAGACAAAAAACAAAAATCTTAGGGCAGGAAACCATGAAGATTAGAGCCATTCTCGGAACCCTTGCGGCAGCCTGGCTGCTGACCGCATGCCATCCCGGCCCCAAGGCCGGTAAGGTCGATGCCGCGCGCTTGATCGCCGCCGATAGCGATTCCAGCAATTGGATGAGCTATGGCCGCACCTATTCAGAGCAGCGCTATAGCCCACTGACCCAAGTCAACACCGATACGATCGGCAAGCTGGGCGTCGCCTGGCACTATGAATTTGATACAGACCGTGGTCAGGAAGCCACGCCACTGATGGTCGATGGCACGGTCTATACCACGACCAGCTGGTCCAAGGTGTTTGCCTTTGACGCCAGGACCGGGGCGCTAAAATGGTCCTATGACCCCAAGGTCGATGGCAAGCGCGGCTTCAGCGCCTGTTGCGACGTGGTCAATCGCGGCGTTGCGGTCTGGAACGGCAATGTCTTTGTCGGTGCGCTGGATGGCCGCCTGATTGCGCTCGACGCTGCGACCGGCAAGGTCAAGTGGTCAGTCGTTACGGTTGACCAGGCCCAGCCCTATACGATTACCGGCGCACCGCGCGTGATCAAGGGCAAGGTCTTAATCGGCAATGGCGGCGCGGAATATGGTGTTCGCGGCTATTTATCGGCCTATGACGCCAATACCGGCAAGCTGGCTTGGCGGTTCTATACGACCCCAAACCCAGAGGGTAAGCCCGATCGCGCGGCCTCGGACAAGGTCATGGCGGAAAAGGCCAATAAGACCTGGTTTGGCGATGGCTGGAAAAAGACCGGCGGCGGCGGCACGGCCTGGGATGCCATGGCATATGATCCCGATCTCGACATCCTCTATGTCGGCACCGGCAATGGCTCGCCATGGAACCATTTGAAGCGTTCAGACGGCAAGGGCGATAATCTGTTCTTGTCCTCCATTGTCGCGCTCAAGCCCGATACGGGCGACTATGTCTGGCACTATCAGACCACCCCAGGCGACAGCTGGGACTATACCGCGACCCAACACATTATGCTTGCCGAGCTAAACATAGGTGGCAAGGCGCGCAAGGTGGTCATGCAGGCCCCCAAGAACGGCTTCTTCTATGTGCTCGACCGGGCCACGGGCGAGCTCTTGTCCGCCAACAACTACATCCCCATCACCTGGGCCTCTGGGGTGGATATGAAGACCGGCCGTCCGATCGAGACGCCCGGTGCCCGCTACGAAACCAATCCGGCCCTGGCCGTCCCAGCCCCCTATGGCGGTCACAACTGGCATCCCATGGCCTATAGCCCGAAAGAGGGCCTGGTCTATATCCCGGCCATGTCGGTGCCCTTTGGCTATGTCAATGACACCAAATACATCCATAAGCAGGGCGCTTGGAATGTCGGCATTGATACGCTGGCCACCGCCCTGCCCGATGGCAAGGCCGCCAAGGCCGCGATCAAGGCCATGATGAAGGGCCATCTGATTGCCTGGGATCCGGTCGCCAAAAAGGCCCGCTGGACCGTCGAGCACCCCTATTTCTGGAATGCCGGCGTCCTGGCCACAGCGGGAGATCTGGTCTTCCAAGGCTCGGCTGAAGGCGAATTTGCCGCCTATAACGCCAAGACTGGCACCAAGGTTTGGAGCTATCAGGCAGGTAATGGCATTATTGCCGCCCCCTCGACCTATTCGATCGATGGCGAGCAATACATCGCCATCATGGTTGGTTATGGCGGCGCGGCGCCTCTGGCGGCCAATTTCGCACTGCCGGATCGTCCGCGTCTGCCCGGCCGTCTGCTGGTCTTTAAGATTGGCGGTACCGACAAGGTCGCGGCCTTCCCCAAGCCTGAGAAGATGGCCATTGACCTGACCGGCGTCAGCTCCAAGGGCTCGGTCAAGGACGGCTTTGCCCTCTATCATCAAAACTGCGCCGTCTGTCATGGACCAAATGCGACGGGTACCTATCTGCCAGACCTGAAGACCTCGCAGATGCTGCTGACTGAAGACAATTGGAAGTCGGTCGTGATCGATGGGGCACGTCAGCCCATGGGCATGATCAGCTTCAAGCAGTTCCTCACACCTGCCCAGTCGGAGTCCATCCGGGCCTATGTCCTGAGCGAAGCGGTCAAGGCCAAGGCAGAAGATGCCGCAGCCGTGACAGCCAAGAAATAGGCTAATCACCCCGCGTCTGGCGCTTGCAAGGCGCGGGGTATCGCCATGCTGTTGTGAACATGGTCTAGACGACAGCCACTTGCCTGCTAAGACCATGGCCCAATGATCCCAAACTTTACGCCCGATGAGCTTGATGCGCTGCGCCTATCGCTGAAGGTGTCTGGAATAGCGACCCTTATTGCCATACCGCTGGCGACCGCGACGGCGCTGGTTTTAGCACGGGGGCGGGCCTGGCTGGGCGGTTGGGTCACGGCGGTGGTCAATGGCCTGGTCTATCTGCCACTGATCTTGCCGCCCGTTGTGACCGGCTATGTGCTGCTGAGCCTATTTGGCCGCATGGGCCCGATTGGCGGCGCCCTGGCCAAGGTCGGGATTGTCTTTGCCTTTGACTGGACCGGGGCAGCCCTGGCCGCCGGCATTATGGCGTTTCCGCTGATGGTTCGCGCGATCCAGCTAGGCTTTGAAGCCATTGATCCAGGCCTGGAACAGGCCGCCGCCAACCTCGGCGCACCGCCACTTCGAGTCTTCCTCACCATCACGCTGCCACTCGCCGCGCCAGGCCTGATTGCCGGTGCATTGCTAGGCTTTGCCAAGGCCATGGGCGAGTTTGGGGCAACGGTAACCTTTGTCGCCAGTATTCCGGGCGAGACCCGCACCCTGTCCTCAGCAATTTATAACGCCATCCAGACCCCTGGCGGCGACGGCATGGCCATGCGTCTAGCGGCCCTTTCGGCTGGCATATCGATCCTGGCCCTTATCCTGGCTGAAGCGGCCTCGCGACGCCTGGTGCGCCAACGGCAAGCGCGAGCTCCGGCATGAGCCTTGATGTGGATATCCAGGCCAAACTCGGCGGGTTTGACCTAGACGCACAGGTCAAAACTTCGGGCCGTGTAACAGCCCTGTTTGGCCGATCAGGCGCAGGCAAGACAAGCCTAGCTCAAGCAATCGCTGGCCTGGTGCGTCCAAAGGCAGGCTATATTCGCGTCGGTGGCCAAACCCTGTTCGATGCCGCCCAGGGGATAAACCGCCCCGCCTGGCAGCGCCAAATCGGCTATGTATTCCAGGACGCGCGCCTATTCCCGCACATGAGCGTTTTACAAAACCTGACCTATGGCGCGGGTTCACGACCTAACAACCTTGGCCAGACCATAGGCCTTTTGGGGTTAGAGGCCTTACTAGGCCGCTCGCCCCATACCCTTTCCGGCGGCGAGGCACGCCGCGTTGCCATTGGCCGCGCCCTACTCAGGCAACCTAGCCTTTTGGTCCTCGATGAACCCCTAAGTGGCCTGGACGGCGCGCGGAGATCCAGCGTTCTCGACTGCCTTGAGCAGATCAAGATCAGCGGCGGGCCGCAAATCCTCTATATCAGCCATGCCTTAGACGAGATCGTTAGATTATCCGATGACGTGGTCTTGATGTCAGGTGGCAAGACCTTGGCCACCCAGCCGCTCGAACGTGTATTTGACTACCCAGAAGCAGCGACCGCCGCTGGCCTGACATGCCCAATCTCAGTCCTGACTGGCGTAGTAATTGCCTATGAAAATGGAATGACCCAATTGGCCTTAGGTTTAGAGCGACAAGCGCTCTTTACTCTCCCAAGACCCGATGCGTCGCACGGCCAAAGAGTGCGCTTCGTTGTTGAGGCGTCAGATGTCGCCATCGCCCTAAGCGATCCAACCGATTCAAGCGTCCAAAATCGCCTGGCGGTTATGATCGATCAGGTTGTGCCTTTTGGGCCGGGAACCGATCTGGTTACCTTGTCGGGGCGAGGTTTTGCTCTAAGGGCCCTGATTACGCATGATGCCGCACTAAGGCTTTCACTTGCCCGAGGCATGCAAGTGACCGCGCTGATCAAGGCCGTTTCCCGTACGAGCATCGGTTAGCGACCCGCACGGGTTTAATAGTACCCATAATTAGTATATTATGGCGCTATCATAAACTTGACCGATGTTACTTAAGCTATTCATCTGTACTTTTATGAATTATAAGGCGAGTTGTTAGGCCACGTTTTGCTTTGGTGATATGCGAGTTGTTATTGGATGAAAACCGTGTCGTTCATTTCTCAAAAAGGCGGTACTGGTAAGACTACCCTTAGCGTTCATATGGCGATGACCGCCTATAATTGCGGCTATAAGGTCTTGCTCGCAGACCTTGATCCCCAAAAATCATCTTCTGACTGGTTCAAGGCTCGAGAGATTGACGGGCCGGAAGCCCGTAGTATTAAGCCGGGCGCGCTGTTTAATGCCCAAATTGAAGCCCAAAAGACTGGCTTTGATATTCTGGTTGTTGACACACCGGCATCAACCCTTGATCTGAGCCTGGCCGCCGCCCGTATATCCGACCTTGCCCTAGTCGTTTCGCGCCCAACTATCGTCGACTTCAGAGCCCTAAAGGATCTGACGACCCTTCTTCATTCCCAGCCGGTGCCGTCTGCCCTCGTTCTAAACCAGGCACCAGCGCAAAGGTCCGGCCGTGAAATGACCATGATGGTTGAAAATGTCAGCCTGTTGTATGCCCTCGGTCTTCACATCGCGCCGGTCGCTATACGTAGCCGTCAGGTCTATCAGTCTTCCTCGACAAATGGCCTTTCGGCTGCTGAAATTCAAACGGACGGACCAGCCGCCAGTGAAACCCAGCGTCTCTGGTCATACATAGAATCCCGTTTAGAAATACAGCCTCCAAAAGGCCAATCGGCTACGCGTGAGGCCTACTAGGCATGTCTGAATGAAACTGAGCGCTAGTTTGCCTTAATTGAGTAAATGCTCTAAAGCCAGCCAAACTATTCTAGAAAAAGTTTGTTTGCGTCGACGGCATTCGCCGTTAGTTTTCAAATGCCTTGCGCTGTGGGGCGCGAGATGAGCACGAATCGGTTTGCCACCGAGGATTGGGCGGATAATGAAGGTTACCAAGTCTCCCCCCTTGAATCTAGACTCCGATCCATTGGTCAATGATACAAACGCGGATCAGCCCGTTTCAGCCGTCAGTTCGGCATCAGGTCTGACTAGTCCCCCAGATGCCGGTCCGTGGCTTGGCGCGAAAAAGCAGAAGCGTGCGAAGCCTAAGCACCGCTGGACCTATCCGATCGCATTTTTGGCAAGCATCTTATGGATCGGCAGCTTGATCGCGTTTGTCCTAGGCTTCCAGTCGCGCATTGGTCCGTTCGATTTTGACCCTTTTATACTGGGCATATTCACCCTTTTGGCGCTCGGCCCATTGGGCTTTGTTTTCTTTGCCGCCTATGCCCTGGGCCAGGGACAATGGTTTGGCGACGAGGCCCGCCGCACGCAAACCTTGGCCGATCACATGATCACGCCTGCTGCGATCGCAATTGGCGATACCAGCCTCTTGCTGGAAAAAATCCGCAGCGAGATTACTGCCGCGGCGACGGCGGCCAATCTGGCGAGGGACGAAATCGGTGCGCTTGGAAAAGTCTTGGCGGTTGAAACCCAAAGACTGACCGAAGCCGCGGCCGATTCCACCAAGTCGGCCTATGAGATGAGCACAGCCCTTGGCCAAGAGCGCAATGCACTTGGGGCCATGTCAAAAACACTTGATGATCAGGTGGCCCGCATCAATGACGCAGTCACACGAAACGCTCGCTTGATAGTGGATGCGTCTGAAGTCGCAGACGCGCAAATCCGTGAAGCTGAGAATGTCCTCGCAGCGCGAACCATTGACCTCTCGGCGGCGGCTAATGATGCGGCGGCTACAGCGAGTCTGGCCAGTGACGGCATTGGTGCAGAAATCGAGCGCTTAAACACGGCCGGTTTGCAATTCAATGATCAGGTCCACGGGGTTCAAGACGCCCTAGCCCGCCAGGTCGATGTGCTGAACGAGACCGCACTTGGACTACGCAACGAGCAGGACCAACTTGACTCAGCGCTCGTCGCCCGCCGCGCCCAGTTGGCCGACATGATTGCGCAAAGCCGGGATGCCGCAGACGCGGTCAACCAAACCACCCATGATGCGACCCAGCAGATGGAACGTCTGTCCCAGATCAGCAAGGAGCGTGCCGAGGAGCTGAACGAGGCGGCTCGTAACCACCGTGCCGCCCTAGCCAGCGCAGCCATTGAGTCCTTGAGCGCGATCGCCGATGCCTCGTCCCGTCATCGCGACCTACTCTTGGAACAAACCCAAGACCTTATTGATACCATGAATCAGGCGGCCCAGCAGGCCCAGGCGAGTGCTGAAGCCCATATAAACACGGCCAACAATCAGCTGTCCCAGATGTCTGAGGCGGCGTTTGGCGCGGGCCAACAGGCCGAGGCCATGTTTGCTGCCCGGCTTGATGATGCCCGAACCCTGATCGAGCAATCCGTCCGCCTTGCCGAAGAGGCGGGTGCGCGGTCGGCCGAACAATTGTCGCGCAATCTCGGCTCGACCCGCGATGCTGTGAACCAATTTGCTGATCTCTTGGCCGATTTTGAGCACCGGATCGGCACGCTGCCAAATGAGGCAAACCGCCAAGCCCAACTGGCGTCGGAACGCCTGGCAGAGGGCATAGCCAGCGGCATTGCGCATATGGCAGAGGCGGCCAAAAAGGTCGCCGAAGAAACTCTGGCGATTGATGCCCGCTTCCAGGAACGCGTGCGTAAAAACTATCAGGCGCTCGGAGAGGCAGTTCGCCAACTCGAACAGGTCGCGAGCGTCACCAAGGCTACCCTAGCGGCACAAGTGGCAGCCAAGGATGCCGTTACCCAGACCTCGACCGCGCCGCGGCCCGCGCTACAGCGTCCGTCGCCGCCGCGGCCACCGGTTCAACCGCCCGGGCCTACAGAGGCCGAGCGGCCCCGCCTACGACTGACCCCGACAGAGAGTGACACCCAGGTCAGTAGTGTCTTTGACCGTGCGCGGCCAATCGCGGCCAAGGAAGACCCCGTATCTTGGAAGGACCTTCTAACGGCGATTGACGACAAGCCCGTGGACGATGAGCAATTGGCCGATCAGATGGTCCAAGAAATTCGGCTGTTGCAGATCGACACGCCAAACATGCTTCCACGCCCGCAGATCGATGAGATCGCAGCCCTGATCAATAAAAACGACCTGCGCGATGCCCGCAACCGCGTCAAGCAGGCCGCGGGCTCAATTGTGCAGCAACTGGCTCGGCGTCTGGCCAGCAACCCAGCCCTGTCAGCCAAGGTCAGGCGCTTTGTCTCCCGTCAATCGGCTGTACTCGCCAGCGCCGCAGCCCGCGACCGTGACGGGTTTCTGACCGCGACCTTATTGGCCAATGAACAAGGCCGGGTCTTCTTGCTGATGGAAGCGGCCCTAAGCGAACTTATCTAGTGCGACAGATATCTGTTCGCTCAGAGGCCTGGCCGATTGCTGGTCAATTCGTCATTGCCCGCGGCGCCAAGACCAAGGCCAAGGTCATTGTCGTCGAGATCAGCGAAGGCCCATTCAAGGGCTGGGGCGAGGCCGTGCCCTATGGTCGCTATGGCGAGACCATTGACGGTGTCCTAGCCCAGATAGATCAGGCCCGTTCGGCCATCGTCGGCGGGATGGATTGCGAAGGGCTACTGGACCTCATGCCGCCCGGTGCCGCGCGAAATGCGATCGACTGCGCCCTATGGGACCTGCAGGCTAAGCAGTCAGGGATGCGCGCCTATCAGAGGGCGGGATTTGCCAGGCTCGATCCAGTCAAGACGGCCTATACAATCAGCCTTGGGGCGCCTGAAACTATGGCAGAAGCCGCCAAGGCCGCCGCCAAGCGCCCCATGCTCAAGCTCAAGATCGGCGGCCCCGACGATCTCGATCGGGTCGAGGCGGTGCGGCAGGCCGCGCCCAAGACGCGCCTAGTGGTCGATGCCAATGAGGCCTTGAGCTTTGATGACCTGGTCCGACTTGCGCCCGAATTTGCACGGCTCAAGGTCCAGCTGATTGAGCAGCCCCTTCCCGCCGATCAAGACGAGGCGCTCGAAGGCTATATCTGCCCGGTGATGCTGTGTGCCGATGAAAGCCTGCATAGCCGCAAGGAGCTTGCGACCTGCGCGACCCGCTATGGCGCGATCAATATCAAGCTTGATAAGGCTGGTGGCTTGACCGAGGCCCTGGCGCTGCGGCGCGAGGCCATGGCCCTGGGGCTGGAGATCATGGCAGGCTGTATGGTCGCGACCTCACTTTCCATGGCCCCGGCCCTACTCATTGCCCAGGGCGCCGCGATCGTTGATCTCGATGGGCCGCTCTTGCTGGCGAAAGATCGGGAACCAGGCCTGACCTATATTGGCTCGATGATCCAGCCAGGATCAGAGGCCCTGTGGGGCTGAGCGCGATTGGCGCAGCACCTGGATCGCGGCCCCTAGGCCCAGCAAGGCAATCAAGGCCATAACGAGATAGCCTTGCGCGCCGAACCGGTCAAAGAGTGGGCCGGAAAAGATCATAGCCAGTCCGATCAATACACCGCCAGAGAGCGCCGAATTGAGCACCTGGGCGGCAGACGCGGCCTTTGGCGGGCTATAGCGCTCGATCAAGGGCAAGACCGCCATAAAGGTCGCGGCAAAAGTCAGAGAATGAAGGGCTTGAAGCACAAACAAGACCGGCACCGGCGGCGAAAAGGCCATGGCCACCCAGCGCACAATCGCGCCAAGACTGCCAAGGACCAGCATGCGCTCTGGACCCAACTTGTGCCGCCAGCCCTCGGCAAACCACATAAAGGCGACCTCAGCGGCGACGCCGAAGCCCCATAATAGGCCTATGGTCGATGAGGACAGGCCTTGAGCCTGCCAGATCAGGGTTGAAAAGCCGTAATAGAAGGCGTGGGCGGCCTGAACCAGACCAGAGGCTGTGATCGACCACAAGAATAGGGGCCGCTTTAACAGGTCACCCAGCCCTTGCCAGCGGTCGCGGCGGCCGAGACGAGGTCCGTCTTCCGAAACCGGATCGGCTGGCAATAGGATCAGGGCCGCTATGGCCGTCACAAGGGCTGCGCTAATCGTCCAGATCAGAACAATGTCCTTGGCCATTTGGGTCAGCAAATAGCCCATGGCCAGATTGCCGACGATAAAGGCCACTGAGCCAAGCCCTCTTGGCCAGCCAAAACTAAACCCGTCTAGACGCGCCCGTCTTAAGGACAAGACATCGGTCAGGGGCGGTAGGGTCGTAAACAGCGAGGACGCAATAAACCAGGCCAAGAACCAGAACCAAAACCCCTGGACAAGGGCAAGACTGGCATAGGCGACCGTCGCTCCGACCGAGAGCAGCACAATCGGGGTGCGGCGTAATTTAAACCCGTCGGCCCAGAGCGCAATCAAGGGCCCAGACACGGTGCGGGCCAGCATGGGCGCGGACAGGATCAAGCCAATCTCGGCGCCACTCAGACCGTGGCTGCGAAACCAGGCCGGCATAAAGGCCAAACTGACGCCCGTCCCCAGATAGACGCAGCAATAGAATAGACCCAGGGGTAGCCAGCGCGACATGCCAATGCCTTATCCGAGTCGTCGCTAGTGGTCGATGTCCATTATGCGCCTGGAAGCGGTGGCAGAACCAGCATGCGGCGATCGGCCATCGCCTGGTAGAGGGTCAGGATCTCACGATCGAGGGCCGTATTGCCCGAGCTTTCGGCGTGAGTATGGGCCGCGATCAAGGCCAGCCTCAGATCAGCATTATGCGCATCGAGAGCGGCGATCGTTAGATCGGACGGGTCTGCAGCCTTTGGCACGGCCGCGCCAGCCTTGGCCAAAAGCGCGGCAATAGCGCCATTTTCCCAGACCCGGACCGCAACGCCCGTTTCGGCCTCTTGCGCCGCCAGCATTGAGATCATGCCGACGACAGCGACGCGACCGCTTAAGAACTCACCCATGGATTCCGGCGGCGGCGGCACGGCCAGGGCCATAAAATTGCCGAGCAAGAGCTCATTCGTGGTCGGGGTCATTGCCAGCCCTCCAAGGTCGCTAGCCGATCAGCAATAATCTTGTCGTGACGCCGGGCCGTATACCAGCCTGAAAAGCCCAGGACCGGATCGGTCAGGCCGCCCGTGCGAAACTCTTTCGCAGCCGAGGCCCAGATCGCCTGGCCCTTAACCGCATTAAACAGGGTCCACCAGTCCAGCGCCTTTAGATCAATCTCCAGGCCGCTGACCCTGCGCCACAGCGCCAAGGCCTCATCACGCGGCAGCATGCCACTGACTCGGGTTGGATCATAATGGCCCCAAAGCGGGTCTAGGGCCCAGCCCAGGTCCTCGAGCGGATCGCCCAGATGCGCCATTTCCCAATCCAGTATGGCTGTGATCTTGCCCATGCCATCATGCAGGAAATTGCCGGTGCGATAATCACCATGCACGACGCTGAGCTTTTGCGCCGGTGGCGGCGGGTTGCGGCGCAGCTTGCGGATCGCGGCAAGCACAATTGGCTGGGGGTGCAGAGCGTCAGCCTCAATCACCCCAGCCCAATAGTCTAGGGCCACCGACCAGGCAGTATCGAGGCTTGGGGCGGGGGCCACTGTGCTGATCGGCATGCCCTTTGGATCGGCCTTGGCGATCTGGCCCAGATAGGAAAAGAACTGATGACCGATCGTGGCGGCATGATCGCCATAAGCCTCGACCGTAAACGGGCTGGCCGCCTTGCCGACTTCTATACGCCCCATGATGAAAAAGGGCCGCTCAAGCTCGGTCTCGGCCATTTCTAGGGCCACGGGCTCGGGTACCGGAATGCCAAGATCGTAAAACGACTGATAGGCCAAGAATTCCAGGCGCCTGTCTGTATCGATCAGGCTGCCGACCGGATCACGGCGCAGAATCAGCGCCTTGGTCTGGCCGGGCAATTTGGCATCAAAGCGATAGGTTTCGCGGCTGGCCCCACCGGGAATACGCGCCAGATTCTCGATCTCAATCGGCTGGTTCCATAACCGGCCCAGATAGGCGGCAATGCCTTCCGACAGACTCATGACGCAAAATCCAAAACGTCCTTGAAGCCAGATGGGGCATAGGGCCCAAGCACCAATTGCTCCAAGACCCCCCGTCCAACCCGGACATGGCCGCTGGCATCTTGATAGGTCACCTTGGACAGGGCCTGGATATGTAGATGGTGCGGCAGGCGCACATCCATATCGGCGAGCACGAAATCCTCACGCTCGACGGCCAGCTCGCCATGCGCCAGGCCATGGCCCCATTTGGGGTGCCCATAGCCTATGCCGAGCATGAAAAAGGTGTGCTCGGGCTCAAATGTCACCGAACCGCGACCACCGCTTTCATCGACCAGGTCAATCACGGCGCCGGTGGCATGGCGAGTGCCCTTTTTCCAATCGACCTTGGCTAGGGCAGAGTCAAAATGCACATGCGCCTCAGCATTGGACTGGTCCGCCGCCCAGACCGCGCGCGTATTCCAGGGGCGGCCATGGGCATCATCATTGGTGTGGAAAAAGAAGCTGCCATCGTCAAAACTGGTCGGTGACCAGAGCCAATAAAACTGCATAGGCACGGGCGGCACGGCCTCTTGTGGATCACGCGCGCCAACCGGCCGAACGCCCCAGGACCGGTCTCGCGTGCCGCTAAAGCCATCCACAGACTCGCGCTTGCCATCGACCTCGATCCAGCCCGTATAGTGGCCGTTCTGGGTCAGGCGGGTATAGTCCATAAAGGCGCGCGGCCCGATCCGGCGCATAAAGCGCGGCTCTTCAATCGGAAAGGACCGGCCTTCAAAAACAATATCGGCCTTGATACCGGTCTTGGCATCATCGACCAGCACCCGCAGGCGCTGTAGGGGCTCCAGCACCTGGATGGAAATCGGACCGGCGACCAGGGCCATCCGCTCCATATTCAACCAGGCACTGGCATGAAGATTGACCTGGACCCCATTGCGCACGACGCTGAAATGGGCGTCAACAATGTTCAGATGCGGATAGACGCCAAAAGCGACAGCAAACATTCGGTCGCCCTGGCTGACATAGCCATTGAAGAAGTAGCGATCATAAAAATTGCGGTCCGTGCCCGAATAGGCAATCGGCTCCGGCGTCTGGTGGATCGGATAATCATCGCCGCGCGTCAGGGTCATGACCACTGTTCCTCTTCTGGAGTTTCCTCAGGTCTATCCAGCCCTCTTACGGGACCGTTTAAATTCCTAAGCCGCCACGTTACGGTGGTTTCAGCGCAATGCAACGGTCACCCAGGGGCAAGTATGCAGCAGCCAAACAGAACTATCCTCACCCTAGCGGCCATGAGCGGATTTCTAGCCGTGGCGGCGGGTGCCTTTGCTGCCCATGGCCTTAGCGATGCCCAGGCGCGCGATTGGATCAAGACCGGGGCCAGCTATCAATTGGTCCATGCGGTGGCGAGCCTAGCTGTTCTTGGTCTGGGCCTAAAGCGGCCTCGCCTGATCGCCGGCCTATTCCTCGGCGGGGCAGCCGTTTTCGCCGCTACCCTCTATGCCATGGCGCTCGGCGCGCCGCGCTGGCTTGGGGCCGTGACCCCGATTGGCGGCCTTGGCTTGCTCTGTGGCTGGGCGCTTTTGGCCTGGCAAGTTTGGCGACTCAACTAGACGTCGAAGGCTGCAAAAGGTTAGGATCCGACCATGCCTAATCCCCTGCCCCATATGCCGCCGGTCCAATATGTCCACACCAATGGCGTGCGTCTGGCCTTTTATGAATCTGGGCCGCGCAAAGGCATTCCAGTGATCTTTTGCCATGGTTGGCCAGAGCTGGCCTTTTCCTGGCGTTATCAATTACGGGGCCTAAGCGACGCTGGACGCTGGGCTATTGCGCCTGATCAACGCGGCTATGGCCTCAGTGACTCCCCTGCAGCGGTCGAAAGCTTTGATATGCAGCATCTGACCGATGATCTGATCGGCTTGCTTGATCATTTGGGCTCGGACAAGGCGATCTGGTGCGGCCATGACTGGGGCGGCCTGATCGCTTGGCAAATGCCCCTGCGCCATCCAGGCCGAACGGCCGGGGTGATTGGTCTCAACACCCCCTATATTCCAAGACTGTCGCGCGACCCGGTCGAGCTCTATCGCGAAAAGCTGGGCGAAGACATGTATCTGGTGTTTTTCCAAAAGCCCGATGCGCCCGAGGCCATTTTCGAGGCCGACCTCGAAAAGACCTTTCGCTTCAACCTCAGAAAGCCCGGACCACCCAGCCCATCCGAGGCTAACCTGCCGAGCTATCAGGCCCTAGCGCATTTTGATCCGGCGACAGATGACCGACAATTCCTTAATGCCGAAGACCTTGCCGTCTATGTTCAGATGTTTGCGCGGTCCGGCTTTCGCGGCGGGATAAATTGGTATCGCAATTTTAGCCGCAATTGGCGCGATAGTGCCCACTTACCAAACCGGGTGGACGTCCCAAGCCTAATGATCATGGCCGAGCAAGATGCCGTCTTGCCCCCTTCCATGGCCGACAATATGGGAAAGTATTGCTCGGATTTGGAAAAATCGCTTGTCCTCGGCTCTGGCCACTGGACTCAGCAAGAAAAGCCAGATGAGGTGAACGCCATTTTGCTGGACTGGCTTAACCGCCGTTTCGCTTAAACCCATGGAATACCGCGTGCCACCTCACCTTCCGCAAGAGACCATCCGCCGCGGCCTCTATATGGAGACCCAGCCCTTCAAGACCGGTTATTTGCCGGAACAAGACGGGCATAGGGTCTTTTTTGAAGAGTGTGGAAGGCCAAATGGCAAGCCCTGTGTGATCTTGCACGGTGGCCCAGGCGGCGCGATCAATCCTACCATGCGGCGCTATTTCGACCCTTCGCGCTGGCACATGGTCTTATTTGACCAAAGGGGCTGTGGCCGATCGACACCCACAGCAAGCCTAGAACACAATACGACCTGGACCCTGATTGAGGATATAGAGCGGCTTCGGATCGCATCGGGCTTTGAGAAATGGACCGTCTATGGGGGGTCTTGGGGCTCAACCCTGGCCCTTGCGTATGCGATTGCCCATCCTGATCGGGTCGAGGCCTTGATCCTGCGCGGCGTCTTCACCGGTAGTCGGCGAGAATTGGACTGGTTCTATCAAAACGGCGCCAATATGCTGTTCCCTGATGTATGGGCGCGCTATGTCGCCAATATTCCGATGGCCGAGCGCGGCGACCTGATGCAGGCCTTTTACCGGCGTCTAACCGGCACCGACCCGGTCATCCAGGCCCAGGCGGCCGCAGACTGGAGCCAATGGGAAGGCGATACGATCTCCATCCGCGGGCCTATCGATCGTCCAGACAAGTTCAATGATCCCAGCTTTGCCGTCGCTTTTGCCCGCATCGAGTGCCACTATTTCGTCAATGGCTGCTTCTTAGAACACGACCAGTGGATTCAGGACAATATTGACAAGATCCGGCATATCCCAGCCTGGATCGTCCAGGGCCGCTATGATGTGGTCACACCACTGGAGACCGCTTGGGGCATAAAGTCCAAATGGCCCGAAGCCCAATTTGACCTGATCTGGGACGCTGGGCACGCCTCGACCGAGCCCGGCACGATTGATGCCCTGGTCAGGGCCACCGATGCAGCTTTTGTAGTCTAGAGCAGGGTTCCGCGGCCGCTGGTGATTTCGGAATACCGCTGGACCTTAACGGCCTGGACCAGGCCAAAGCCGATCATGACGGTCAACATCACCGTGCCGCCAAAGGATAGCATGGGCATGGGCACCCCAACCACCGGTGCCAGCCCCATAACCATGGCCCCATTGATCAGCACATAGAGGGCAAAGGTGGCGGTGACACCCGCCGCGCCCAGGCGGCCAAAATGGCTATGCGAGACACTAGCGATACGCAGGGCAATCGTGATCGTGGCAAGGTACAAGGCCAAGACCGAAACGCAGCCAACAAAGCCAAATTCCTCGGCCAAGGTCGCAAAGATAAAATCGGTATGCTTTTCGGGTAAAAAATCGAGCTGACTTTGCGAGCCCAGCCCAAAGCCCTTGCCAAGCAGGCCGCCTGAGCCGAGCGCGATCTTAGACTGCATGATGTGATAGCCCGTTCCGGACGGGTCCGCCTCTGGATTGAGGAAGGTCAAGATCCGATTGCGCTGATAGTCATGCAGCACAAACATCACCACCGGCGGGATCGCCGCCAGCGCGGCTAAGGCTAAGGCGCCGATCACTCTGAGGCTAAGCCCAGCGAGGACCATGATCGACAGGCCCGTCGCCGCTAACAGCACCGCTGTGCCCAGGTCTGGCTGATGTGCAACCAAGAGCGTCGGCACGCCAATCAGGGCCACGGGCACAGCCAGGCGCCATGAAAGCCGCGCCTCATCTGCGGGAAGCCCGTGATAAAACCGCGCCAAGGCTAGCACCAGGCCAATCTTCATGATTTCTGATGGTTGCAGACGCACAAAGCCAAGATTGAGCCAGCGCTGCGCACCCAGCGACACATCGCCGACAATCTCAACGGCGAGCAAAAGGGTCAGGCCAATGGCGTAAATGGGATAGGCACTGGCAAACCAAACCCGAAGATCAATCATGGCCAGCACGATCATCATCACAAAGCACAGGCCAAAGCGCGTCAGATGATTGGCCGCCCACGGCTCAAACGAAAGCCCAGCGACCGAATAAAGCATGACCGAGCCTGAGCCCGCAATCAGGCTCAAGAGTAAGGCCAAGGACCAGTCAATCTCGGAAAACTTAACAATGAGGCGATTGCGCTCGCCCGGACGGGTCAGGCCGGTCGCCGTCATCAGGTGATACCCCCCGTTGGCGCTAGGGGCGCGGGCCCTAGGTCGCTTGGCGGCGGCGGGGCACCGCCATCAGGCTCAGCACCGGCATCCTCAACAGATGGTATCGGCACGGGCGAGGTTATCCTGGCCCGAACATCTGCATCTTTCAGCAAGGCGACGCGCATGATTTCTCGGCCCTTGGGTGCGGCCACCGCAGCGCCGCCGCCGCCATGCTGGACAATGACGCTCATGGCATAGCGTGGATCGTCATAGGGCGCAAAAGCGACAAACAGGGCATGGTCACGCAGATGCCAGGGCAGTGACTCATTGCTGCGCACACCGCGTGCCCGTTCTGCCGCGCTAATCACCCTTACCTGGGCCGTGCCGGTCTTGCCCGCCATCAGGACAGGGCCAAGGCCCATCTGGCTGGCGCGATAGGCGGTGCCCGTGACATCATTGGCCACTGCTGCCATGCCTGCGCGAACCATATCCATGTGTGCGGTTTGGAAGGGAAGATCGGGGGCCTTGTCGCCGCGCGGTGTCTCGACGCCACCGATTGACTTGATCAGGCGCGGATTTAGCGCGGTCTTTCCATTCGCTAGCCGTGCGGTCATGACGGCCAACTGTAGGGCATTGGCCGACAAGGCTCCCTGGCCAATCCCAAAGCTAAGCGACTCGCCCGGATACCAGGCTTGTTTGTATCTCTCCCGTTTCCAGCGCGTTGAGGGTACTAGGCCAGCCTTTTGCCCTGATATGCCAATATCGAAGGTCTGGCCGAGACCAAAGGCCTTTGCCACCTCAGCAATCCGGTCGGGACCAATGCGAAGCGCGGTCTGGTAGAAGTAAACGTCGCAGGAATTCTTGATCGCATCATTCAGGTTCTGTGCGCCGTGCCCTCCGCGCTTCCAGCAGTGGAAGAACCGGTTCCCGAACCACATTTGGCCTGTGCACATAACGGTCACATCCGGATCGATCAAACCAGACTCAAGGGCAGCTAGGGCGGTCATGGGCTTAAAGGTTGAGCCCGGTGGGTAGGTGCCCGAAATAGCCTTATCCAAAAGCGGGCGGCGCTCATAATCGGCCAAGGCCCTGTATTCTGGCCCCGTCAGACCCTTAACGAACCGGTTGGCATCAAAACTCGGGGTTGAGGCCATGCAGATCAAGTCGCCTGTGCGGACATCCATAACCACGCAGGCCCCGCTTTCCGCGCCCAGCACTTCCAGAGCCCGGTTCTGAACATCGGCATCAAGTGAGAGTGCTACCGTCTTGCCGGGCACAGCTAGGACGTCGCCTGCTGGATCTTTTCGCACGACCCTGCCCTCGGCATCGACTTCGGTCTTGGAGGCGCCAGCCCTACCCCGAAGGGCCATATCGAGCGCCTTTTCCACCCCCTGTTTGCCGATCCGAAAACCGGGATGGTGCAAGACAGGGTCCGGCGCCTTGCCCGCGGCCGCCAGATCGCGGTCTGACACTTTTGCGACATAGCCGATAACATGGGCAAAGGCACCGCCATAAGGATAGACCCGCGCCTCGCCCATATCAGCGGTAATGCCGGGCAATTCCGGTGCCCGAACCTGAACGCTCGTAAACTCTTCCCAGGTCAGGTCTTCTAAAACCTCAACGGGAACAAACCGCGGCGTACGCGCCAGTTCTCGACCCAGCTGTCGGCGCCGCTCGTCGCTAATCGGGATTAATTGGCTCAAGGCGGCAAGGGTCTCGACAACATTATGCGTCTCATCTCGGACCATAAGCACGCGAAAATTGGGCCGATTGGTCGCGAGCACCACGCCGTTGCGATCAAGGATCAAGCCACGCGGCGGCGGGGAAATGCGGTAATTGAACTGGTTGGCGGTCGACATGCCCTTGTATCGGTCAAAATCGACGATCTGGAGCTGCGCCAAACGTCCGCCTAGCGCCAGTATGCCCGCACCGGCCAGGCCGCCCATCAAAAAAGCCCGGCGATTGAAAACCCCCTGCCGCTCATTGATTTCAGAAAAAAAGAAGGACGGCTCGCTCATCGATACCGCGCATCCGACTCTTCAAATTGGTCGATCAGTCGGCGCGCGATCGGGTAAAGCGCGGTGGTCACGATCCACTGCCAGCTCACGCCAACGAGGTTGGGCGCGACATGCGTGGAAATCACCGTCACCATATAAGCGACCAGTTCCACGAGCAGGCCCATGAGGCCAAACGCAATCCAGTTGGCCTCATGGCCTTGACCGCTAATTATCCCGCGGACCGACATTACCGCCATATATCCGACCAAAATCGAAAGCGGCCAAAGCCCAAGGGCATTACCCCAAATCATATCGAGGCAAAGGCCAAGCCCCAACAGAATGATCGGTGGGAGGATGGATGGCCGCACCGTTGCCCAGACATAGGCTGGGATCAGCGCCAGAATTGGTTCTGGTAGGGCAAGGCCGAATGGCCGAAATGGGAGGGCAAGCAATAGGTTGGCGGCAATACAGGCCAAGGCCGGCAATACTAGCCAACTCAGGGCATTCATCGGCCGCGATGCCTGGGTGCTCATTGAGGTCGACCGCCGGTTTGGGCGGCTAAAGGCGCTTGCGCAGGTAAGGCCACTGGCCCAGTGCTCGGATCGGTAACGGGCGGCATCTTGCCTTGCAAAAGGGCTGGCTGGCTAGCCAAATCGGCAAAGCCCTTGAACTGTAAAATCCGAACAAAATCGATCATGCTGTCGTCCGCAGCTAAGCGAACCCGCCAGCGGCCATCTAGGCCCTTTACCGCTATCCCAACCGGGAGTCCGCGCGGGATAACGCCTCCGTCGCCTGAGGTCAGAATCCGGTCACCATTTTGAACCGCGCCTTCGCCGCGCAAATACTCCAGGGTTGGATTAGGGCCGCCGTCACCGGTCAGGATCGCGCGCGCATTCGTTCGGTCAATCAAGACGGGGGTATGACTTGAAACATCGGTCACCAACAAGACACGGCTAACGCCTTGTCCGACACCCACAACTCGGCCAACAAGGCCGGCCTCGGTCATAACGGGATTGCCGATGGCCACACCCTTTTCCTTGCCGACATTCGCAAGCCGCGTATTGGCAAATGGGCTACGCGCGTCTAGGACCACACGGGCGGTGACCATGGGAATTGGAGGGTCAAGCTTGAGCACTAATAGGTCGCGGTATCGCCCATTTATATCTTCCAAAGCGATGGCCGCATTGCGCCATTGGCGAAGCTCAGCAATCTCAGCCTTGAGTTTTTGATTTTCATTCACCGCAAACAGATAATTACCAATTTCGGTATTTGCGGCAGCAATCCATTGTCCCGGGGTCGACAAAACATCGGCGGTTGGCGCAATCACGCGATCAGCAATTGCACGGCCAGCACTATAGGCCTGATCCTGGATCGGGTCCCTTCGGCTGCTAATCAGGAGGGCTAAGGCCGCGACGACCGCAACGACCGCAGCAAGACTTGCGGCCAGGGTCAAGGGAACCTTCAGGTCCTGTAATGGCCCCTCCCGCAAGGACATGCGCTAGCTCCCTCGCCCGTCCGAACTAGGACATGGACGATTCAAGTATGCCCTTCATCCAACGCGGGTGCTCCAAGACCTTGCCGCAGCCCAAGGCAACGCAGGATAAGGGATCGTCAGCGACCATGGCCGGCAGGCCGGTGTGATCGCGAATCTCCAGGTCCAGACCGCGCAGCAAGGCGCCGCCACCTGTCAGCATAATGCCCTTATCGGAAATGTCCGAAGCCAGTTCAGGCGGCGTTGCCTCGAGCGCGACCTTGATCGCTTCAACGATCTGGCTGACGGGTTCGGCCAGAGCATCGGCCGCCTGGCGCTCGCTCATCTTGACCTCGCGTGGCACACCCTGCATCAGGTCACGGCCCTTGATATCGATTGTTAGGCCTTCGCCATCGGCCGGGGCCCGCGCTGTGCCAATTTCCTTCTTTATCCGCTCGGCGGTTGTTTCACCGATCAGCAGATTATGGTGACGGCGCATATAGGAAATGATCGCCTCATCCATCTTGTCGCCGCCAACTCGAACCGAACGCGAATAAACAATGCCGGACAAGGACAAGACCGCGACCTCGGTCGTACCACCGCCGATATCGACAATCATCGACCCCGTAGGCTCATGGATCGGCAGGCCCGCGCCAATCGCTGCGGCCATGGGCTCATCAATCAGGCCGACCCGGCGGGCCGAGGCATTCAGGCAGCTATCATTGATCGCGCGGCGCTCGACCGCTGTCGCGCCCGATGGCACGCAAACAATGACCTTTGGGTTCACAAAGCTGTTGCGATTATGGACCTTGCGAATGAAGTGCTTGATCATTTCTTCAGCGACTTCGAAATCCGCAATCACACCGTCACGCATGGGACGGATCGCCTCCATATGGCCTGGGGTGCGGCCCAGCATCTGCTTGGCCTCAATGCCGACGGCATGCACGACCTTGCGGCCACCAACCGTGCGCAGCGCAACCACCGATGGCTCGTTCAGGACAATCCCCTTGCCGCGCATATAGATCAAGGTGTTAGCGGTGCCGAGATCAATGGCAATATCGTTGGAAACCATGCCGAAAAGTGACGAGAACATGATGGGCCTTAAACGGAGGAGGATGGGGGACTTACAAGCTCTTGGGTGTGCCCTGCAAAAGCGTTTAATTCAAGGCTTTTCAACTGGTTTAGTCCATCAGAGCCCTTAATCGCCCAAGATGAACGGCCCTAGCCGACCGCCGCCAAAATCACCCCGATCGCCGTTACGGTTCCAGCGAGGATCTGGGCCAGGCTTAGTCGCTCCTTAAACAAGCGCCGGCCAACCAGGGCTGCCATGGGCATTTCTACGACCCCAACGGCGCGGACGGGGGCAGCTGGGCTCATGGTTAGGGCAGTGAACCAAAGGGCGGAGGCCCCAGCGCCAAAAAACCCTGCCCCCAAGGACGAACGCCAGGCTCGAATGACGCCGCGCAGGGCACCGCGATCAACCACCGCCAGAATAAGGGTCAGAGCCACCGATTGCATGGCCTGAACCACGACCAATGTCACCAGGGCCGAGACCACGACGTGTTTAGGATCAAAAGCAAGGCCAGCCTGGCGAAAGGCGTTGGCTGAAACCGCAAATATGGCGCCGGACAAAAGGCCCAAGACCGCCGGGCTCCAGTCGCGTATGCCTTCCATCTGTTTTGGCCAGGACAGATAGGTCAGGCCTGCGGTGGCGACCAGGACGCCGCCCCAGGCCGCGGCGCTCATATGGTCATGAAAGATCAAGGCACCCACCAGGGCGGTAAAGAGCAACGAGCTTTGTTGAAAGGCGGTGCCAATGGCAAAGCTCGATTTCTGCATTGACACCAAGAGGGCCGCCGTCGCGGTCATCTGGGCTGTGGCCCCAATCGCGCAGGCGGCGAGATAATAGAGGCCAAAATGACCCTGCGCCTGCGGCCAAACCAGCTTTGCCACGCCGACAAAGACCAATGTAAAGGGTAGGCCAAACAGGAACCGGACCAGGGTCGCGCCCCATGGGCCAGCAACGCCCAGCAGACTGCGCTGTACCGCATTGCGCGCCACTTGAAGCGCGGTCGCGCCAATCGTTATGGGTATCCAGATCATACGGAACCCGACCAATCTGACAAAAAGGGAAACGAACGCCCCGCCCGTTTTACAAACGGGGCGCTTAGGGCCTAGCTACCGACCGCGCTCATGGGCTCGGGCGCCGACTTTTGCTTGCGGGCCATGAGATTGTTCAAGGCATTGACATAGGCCTTGGCCGAGGCGGTCAGGGTGTCGGTATCCGCCGCCTGACCGGTGGCAATGCGGCCATCGTCTTCTAGCCGCACCGAGACCTGGGCCTGGGCGTCGGTGCCTTCGGTCACGGCATGCACCTGGAACAAGCGCAGCACAGCCTCATGCGGCACGATCATGTGAATTGCGTTGAAGACGGCATCGACAGGGCCGTCGCCCGTCGCGGTGGCGCTATGTTCGGTGCCCTCGACATCCAGGGTAAGTTCAGCCGACTGGCCCTCCGTCCCGGCCATGACCCGCAGATGCGTCACGCGGATACGCTCTCCGCCGCGCGCCAAGGCGTCATCGACCAGAGCGATAATATCGTCGTCATAGACATGTTTTTTGCGGTCAGCCAGGTCCTTGAACCGGACAAAGGCCTCTTTCAGCGCATTCTGACCCAGCTCATAGCCCAGATCCTTCAGCTTGGCCTTAAAGGCATGGCTGCCGGAATGCTTGCCCATAACAAGGCTAGACGGGGCTTGGCCCACCGATTCCGGGGTCATGATTTCATAGGTTTCGCGGTTCTTCAGCATGCCGTCCTGGTGAATGCCGCTTTCATGCGCAAAGGCATTCTTGCCGACGATGGCCTTATTGTACTGGACCGCAAACCCGGTAATCGCCGAGACATAGCGGCTGGCGCGGGTAATATGGGTGGTATCGATACCCGTATGATAGGGCAGGCGATCAGCCCGCACCTTCAGCGCCATAACGATTTCTTCTAGGGCCGCATTACCCGCCCGCTCACCCAGACCGTTGATCGCGCATTCTACCTGCCTTGCGCCGCCCTGGACGCCCGCCAGACTATTGGCCACGGCCAGGCCCAGATCATTATGGCAATGGGTTGAGAAGACGACCCGGTCGGCACCCTCAACATTTTGGGTCATCCAGCTGAACAGGTCGGCATATTCAGATGGATAGGTATAGCCGACCGTATCGGGCAGATTGATCGTGGTGGCTCCAGCCTTGATCGCGGCCTCAACCGCACGGCGCAGGAACTGGCGGTCGCTGCGGGTCGCGTCCTCGGCCGACCATTCGACATCATCACGCAGATTGCGGGCATGGGTGACGGTGCGGCTAATCGCTTCCAGCACCTGCTCCGGTTCCATCTGCAGCTTGTGCTTCATATGCAGGTCGCTGGTGGCGATCACGACATGGATACGGCCACGGGCAGCGGGCTTTAGGGCCTCGGCGCATCGGTCAATATCCATCGGATGGGCGCGGCACAGGCCAGCAATCGTGCTGTTCTTGACGATCTTGGCGATCTCGCGGACGGCTTCGAAGTCGCCATTGGAGGCAATGGGAAAGCCCGCCTCAATGACGTCAACGCCCATGTCTTCCAGGATTTTGGCGAGTTCCAGCTTCTCGTCCAGGCTCATGGAGGCGCCAGGGGACTGCTCCCCATCGCGCATGGTGGTGTCGAAGATAATGACGTTTTCGCGCGCGCCGATGATCGGGGCTGCGGGATTGGTGATTGAGGCGGTCATGGGAAAAGCTCTTAAGATAAGATTGAGACGTTAGGGGTTGGTTCTAAAAATCCCCTGAACGTCCGGCTGCGATCTTGCGCGCAGGCCCTAGGACGCCCAGGGGCGACTAAGCCCCATAAGCCCGCCAAGCCCCAATAGGGCGGCGCGATCAGTCCTGGTAAGACAAATGAACATGCGAAGTGTGTAGCGGTGAAACGCGATTACGGCAAGCCTATTGCGTTAAACCCGGCAAAAAAGCGCCCAACAGCAAAATTATTTCAGTTCGGCGGGCTTTCACCATCATGGCTCGCCTCCTTGGCCTTCATCCAGCGGCGGGCTATTAGACCGGTGGCGAGCCAGATGACGGCGGCCAAGGCCAGCAGAATCAAGGACTGACCGCCGCCGCCCTTCATGGCTTGTACGATGGAATTGCCGGCAAAGGCTGTCAGGGCAATCTTTGGAATAATGCCCAGCGCCGTGCCCGCCACAAAATCTCGAAACCGCATCGGCGTTACGCCTGCGGCCATGTTGACGACAATGAATGGTGCCGAGGGCACCAGGCGGACAATCAGGCTGGCCATAAAACCGTTGCGGCCGACCAGGGCCATAAAGCTGGCTATGCCCTCGCCGCCGCCAATGCCGCCAAGCGAGGCAATGGCGCGACCACCAATCTTGCGCCCCAGTCCAAAGCCAACCATGGCCGAAACCATGGTCCCGATCCAGCTATAGACAAGCCCCAGCCAAGGGCCAAAGGCCACGACGGCGGCGGCGATCAAGACAAATTGCGGCACGCCCAAAAAGGCCAAGACCGCAAAAGCCGTCACCGCAACCGGCAGGGCCAAGGGACCTCGCGCGGCCATGCCCAGCCACTGCTCAACCGCCGCCTCGCCATTGAAACCCAGCACCTGGGCCCCGAACAGGAAGACAATCCCGACCCCACCGAGCAATAGGAAGGACACGGCCGCGCCGCGCCAGGCGCGGGCATCCATATTCATCAGGAATCGGACCAGGGACCTCATGCCTCTCCTATAGCCTTCTGAGCGCGGCAAATCAGCATCTGTTGGTCAGGAATCGGCCGGTCTGGTCTTTGCCAATAGGCCTATTAGGTCTAAACCGACGCCCTGTTCTGATTTGGAGATGATTATGTCCCTGGAGTCGCTCGCCCTGCGCCGCGTCAAGCCGTCCCCCACCATGGCCGTGACGGCCAAGGCCCGCCAACTGATCCGCGAAGGCCGGGATGTGATTTCGCTGGGCACAGGTGAGCCCGATTTTGACACACCGGACTCGATCAAGGCCGCCGCCATCAAGGCGATCCAGGACGGCCAGACCAAATACACTGATGTTGATGGCATTCCTGAGCTAAAGGCCGCAATCTGCGCCAAGTTCGCGCGGGAAAACGGCCTGACCTATACGCCCGCCCAGATCAATGTCTCGCCTGGTGGCAAGCCCGTCATATACAATGCTCTGGTCGCCACCCTGTCGCCCGGTGATGAGGTGATCGTGCCTGCCCCCTATTGGGTGTCTTATCCCGACATGGTACTGCTTGCTGGCGGTGAGCCCGTATTTGTTGCGACGACGGCCGAAAACAATTTTAAGGTCCAGGCGGCTGATCTTGAGGCCGTTATCACCCCGCGCACCAAGTGGCTGATCCTGAATTCACCGTCCAACCCGTCGGGCGCGGCCTATACGCGGGCCGAGCTCAAGGCCTTGGCTGATGTGCTGCTGCGTCATCCCCAGGTCTGGATCCTCACTGACGATATGTATGAACACCTGATCTATGACGATTTTGAGTTCACCACCATCGCCCAGGTCGAGCCTAGGCTTTATGACCGCACCTTGACCATGAATGGGGTGTCGAAATCCTATTCCATGACCGGCTGGCGCATTGGCTATGCCGGCGGACCCGTTGAACTGATCAAGGCCATGGCCAAGGTCATGAGCCAATCGACCTCCAACCCCTGCTCGATCGCCCAATGGGCCGCCGTTGAAGCCCTAAATGGACCGCAGGACTTCATCCCTGCCCGGGCCAAGGTGTTTCAGCAGCGCCGCGATCTGGTGGTCTCCATGCTCAACCAGTCCAATGGCCTGCATTGCCCAACGCCTGAGGGAGCCTTCTATGTCTATCCCTCCTGCGAGGGCCTGATTGGCAAGACCGCGCCATCTGGGCGAGTGATCAAGACCGATGAGGACTTTGCTGCGGAGCTGTTGGAGTCCGAAGGTGTGGCCGTGGTGCATGGTGAGGCCTTTGGCCTATCGCCATTCTTCCGCATCTCCTACGCCACCTCGAACGAGATTTTGGAAGACGCCTGTAGCCGTATCCAGCGCTTCTGCGCCGCCGTGCGATAAAGCCGCGTGCTGATCGAGGTTCTGCCCGCCCTGATAACAGCGGCGGTGGCCAGCAGTGTGGTCGCCGCGCTCGTGGCTGTCTGGGGCCCGGTCGATCATCCTGACCAAAGGCGCAATCACGAGACCCCAACCCCAACCGCAGCCGGGCTTGGCATCATAGTGGGGACCTGTCTGGGTGTGGTCATGCTGGGCCAGTTCATGCCCGGTCTGGTCGTGCTTTTAGCCCTAGCCGTCGGCATTGGCCTGTTTGGTGCCTTGGATGACGCGATCGATCTTGGCCCCAAGATCAAGCTTGGGGTCCAGGTCCTGTTTGCCCTCGCCTTTGCCCTGTTCGGCGCGCATGTAGACAGCTTGCCTGTAGCGCCGGGCCTTTCCCTAAATCTTGGTCCGATCATCGGGGTCCTTGGCACGGCGCTGTGGATCGTGGTCGTGGTCAATGCCTTCAATTTCATGGACGGGGCCAATGGCCTGTCGCCAGGCGCGGCAATCATTGTCCTGCTCGGCCAGGCTGCCCTTAGTCTTGGCCATGGTCAGCCGGGGCTCGCCCTAGCCGCCTTGACGTGTGCCATGGCGGGCCTTGGCTTCCTGCCCTGGAACCTGCCCTTGGGCCGGGTGTTTCAAGGCGATGCCGGTGCCCTGTTTTCCGGATTTATGGTCGCTGGCCTTGCGGTCCTAGCCAGCACAGAGCCCGCTATCCCAAGCCTGTCGCCCTATCCGATCGTCATGGCCTGTTTGCCGATGCTGACCGATGTGCTTTTGACGCTACTTAAGCGCCAACGTGCAGGCAAGGTCCTGTGGGAAGCGCATAGGGACCATGTTTTTCAGCGCTATCTGGCGGCTCAACCAAGCCATGGCGGCCTGGCCCTAAGGTTCTGGGCGATCATGCTGGCCTATACAGTCGCGGGCTGCTTAGCGGAACGCGCGCCCACGGGATGGCAGGCAGGGTTGTTTGGCCTGGGCCTCATATCGGCGATCGGCCTATGGACCGCGCTCGACCGAAAGCTGGCCTCAAGCCAGACGACTGACCGCGAAATCGGCTAAGGCCTCTAGCGATTGGCGCCAATCGGAATTGTCAAACCCTGACAGGGCCGCCTTAGCCTGGACAGCATAATCCATGGCCAGATCTAGGCAGGATTCCAGGGCGCCCGTTTCGACCATCAGGCTCCGCGCCCGGACAAAATCCGCTTCAGTCTGGTCCAGGTCGCCAACGGTCCGCTGCCAAAATCTGGCCTCGTCGCTACCGCTGCGGGCCATAGCCAGCAAGAGCGGCAAGGTGACCTTGCCTTCGCGGAAGTCATCGCCGGCATTCTTGCCTAGGTCCGATGCCAGGCCACCATAATCGAGCACATCATCAGCCAACTGGAACGCCAGGCCGAGATTGAGGCCAAAGCCGCGTAGGGCCTGAACCTTTCCCTCGCTCGCGCCTACAACCACCGCGCCCGCCTCTGCCGCGGCCGCAAACAGCTCGGCGGTCTTAGACTGAATGATTTCAAGATAAGTGACCTGATCCAGGGTCAGGTCATGCGAGCGGGTCAGTTGTAAGACTTCGCCCTCAGCAATCACGCTTGAGGCATGCGCCAGGATGTTCAGGGCCCGGAGCGAGCCGGTCTCAACCATGAGCTCGAAGGCCCGCGCAAACAGAAAATCGCCGACCAGGACGCTGGAAGACCCGCCCCAGATCAGGTGCGCGGCCATCTTGCCCCGGCGCAGCGTGCTGCCATCGACCACATCATCGTGCAGCAAGGTGGCGGTATGAATAAATTCAACCGCTGCGGCGAGCTTTAAATAACCATCGGGCGCCGGGCCGGTCCCATGGCAAAGCCTGGCCGCCGCCACGGTCAAAAGTGGCCGCAAACGCTTACCGCCGGCTGATATCAGATGCTCGGCCAAGGCCGGGATCACCGGAACGGGACTATCCATCCGCTGGGTGATCAGCCGGTCAATACCCGCCATATCCTGCGCCGCCATCCGCACAAGGCGGTCGACGGAGCCGATCGGTCGGGATGCGACGTTGGCAACGTCCAAAATCAAGCTCCTGCTTGCGCGGCGGCAAATCAACTCAAGGGATCACAAAGCACAGGGCCTATATGCCAAGACCCGTTGCGATGGACAAGGCTTGCGGGATAGGTCAGGGACTGTATCCATACAAGTCTAGAAATGGCCAGGCCATGCCCCAATCTGATCTGAACCCAGGCTCAACCGAAGATATAGGGCCAAACTGGTCTCAGGACACTGTGCTTGGCGGAAAAGTCGTGCTGCGCCAACCCAAGGTCGGTTACCGGGCAGGCCTTGATGCGGCCCTCTTGGCCGCCGCCTGCGACTCAGGGCCGCAAGCGCGGGTGATCGAGGCAGGCTGCGGCGTGGGCGGGGCCTTGCTTGCGGCGGCGTTTCGCAGGCCCCATAACCAATTTGTCGGGATTGAGCGCGACCGGGTCGCTGCCGACCTTGGCCAGACCAATATTGCCCTCAATGCCCTGCAAGACCGGGTCCAGATCATCAATGCCGCCCTGCCGACCAGCCTCAAGGCGCTGGACCTAGAGCCGTTCGATGCGGCCCTCTGTAATCCGCCGTTTTTCGATGATCCTGGCACCTTGCGCAGCCCAGATGCCAGTCGCCTGGGCGCCTATATGGCCGATGATGGATTAGAGGCCTGGACCGGCTTTTTGCTCAAGAGCGTGCGCGAGGGCGGCACCCTCACCCTAATCCACCGCGCCGACCGGTTGGGCGATATTTTAGGCCTACTCGCCCCCAAGGCCGGGAGCATCCGTATCCGCCCGGTCCAGCCCTTTAGTGACACCCCGGCCAAGCGGGTCCTGGTGCAGGCGATCAAGACCGGTAAGGCCCCCTTGGTCCTGCTGCCCGCCCTGGTGCTGCATGATAGGTCCACTGGACAGCACACCGCCAAGACCGAGGCCATATTGCGTGGCCAGGCCGATCTGGGCTGGGAGCCTTAAGCGTTAAAGTTCAGCTTCAAGCCTGGCCGCGGCCAACGGCACTTATAGAGCTTGCCCGTACCCGAGGCCGTGATCCAGGCATCGCGCATGTCTGCGCCGCCAAAACAGATATTGGTGCAGATCAGGTCGGGGACGCTGAAATGCTCGGTCGTGCCGTCCTCATCAAACACGGTAATGCCGCCATTGATAATGGTAGCGACACAAACCTTGCCGCTGGCCTCGACCGCGAGGCTATCGAGCAGCTGGTAGCCGGGCAGGGTATGCACCACCCGCGCAGGCTCAAAGGGCGGCGGCTCGACCGCAACGCCCGGCGCATTTAGATCAAAGGCCCAGAGCCGGCCAAGATTGGTATCGGCCATATAGACGGTCTTTTCGTCGGGCGAGAGGCCAACCCCATTGGGCGACACAAAATGGTCCTGGACGCGCTTAATGCTCGAGCCATCGGGCTGGGCATAATAGATGGCCCCGAACTTGCGCCCTTCCGGCGTTGAGCAGCCATGGTCGGTGAACCAGAATCCGCCCTGTTTGTCGAACACCAGGTCATTGGGGCCAACCAGCTTTTTGCCGTCGCACTCGCTATAGAGAACGCGAACCTCGCCAGTCTTGAGGTCAAGGCGCTGAATATAGCCGCCCTTATGGCTGGCAGGGGTTGGACCAGGGACGGTCAGGCCCATGGTATCGAGCCATTCAAAACTGCCGCCATTATTGGTGATATAGATGGCCCCGTCCGGACCGATCGCGGCGCCATTGGGACCGCCGCCGACATCGGCGACCAGGCTGACCGTCCCGTCGGCTGCAACCCTTGTTATCGTCCCGCGCTTAATCTCGGTCAGGACCACCGAGCCATCCTTCATGGCGATCGGGCCTTCAGGAAATTGCAGGTTTTCGGCGATGAGTTGAATATCCATGGGTCGTCCTCCGCGGCCGCTTCTTTTAACTGAGCGGCGTTCACCAAACCCTAGGCCAGGAAATTTGCCTTGTCATGCCCGTTTGGCGGCATGGGTGTGTCAGAGCCGTTCAAGCACCCGAAAGCTGAAAGCATGGTCATCATCTGGCCCGGCCGGATGGTCCTGGCGGCTGACCTCTCGCCATTCAGCCGGGTCAAAGGCGGGAAAAAGAGTGTCGCCCTCAACCTCCGCCTCGACCTCGGTAATATAGAGGCGCTTGGCCCTCGGCAGCATGGCTTCATAGATCTGGGCACCGCCAATGACGCAGACCTCGGTTGCCCCGTCTTCCTCGGCATGTTCGCGCGCGATCGACACCGCCTCTTCCAACCGCTCGCTTGGCAAGGCCCCCTTGGGTTCGAACGAGCCATCGCGCGACAGGACAATGTTCAAACGCCCCGGCAGCGGCTTGAACGGCAGCGAGTCCCAGGTGGCACGGCCCATAATCACCGGCTTGAACAAGGTTATGGCTTTAAAATTGACCAGATCGGTCTTGAGCCGCCAGGGAATGCCGCCCTTGGCGCCAATGACATTGTTTCGAGCGCGGGCGACAACAAGAGCGAGCGGAATCTGGGCCATAAGCTGGTTTAGGCGTTTGCGGGCTAAAGCGAAAGCCTAGGCGTGCCTAGACCGCGATCGGGGCGGCAATGCCCGGATGGGCCTGATAGTTTTCCAGCTTGAAATCAGCATACTCAAACCCAAACAGATCGGTCTTGGGGGCCAGGGTCAGGCTTGGGAAGGGCAAGGGCTGTCGGGTCAGTTGCAGCTTCGCCTGATCCATGTGGTTCTTATAAAGATGGGCATCGCCCAGTGTATGGACAAATTCGCCGGGCTTCAGCCCCGTGGCCTGGGCAACCATTAGGGTCAACAGGGCATAAGAGGCAATATTGAACGGTACGCCCAAAAACATATCGGCCGAGCGCTGATAGAGCTGACACGACAACTTGCCCTCGGCGACAAAAAACTGGAACAGGCAATGGCAGGGCGGCAGGGCCATGTCATCGACCTCTGACGGGTTCCAGGCACTGACAATATGGCGGCGGCTATAGGGATTGGCCTTTAGGCCGGTCACGAGCTGGGTGATCTGATCAATGCTGCGCCCATCCGGGGCGGCCCAGCTGCGCCATTGTTTGCCATAGACCGGGCCAAGATCGCCGTTCTCGTCAGCCCATTCATCCCAGATGCTGACCCCATGATCGTGCAGGTACTGAATATTGGTATCGCCGCGCAGAAACCATAAAAGCTCAACAATGATCGATTTGACATGCAGCTTCTTGGTGGTCAGGAGCGGAAAGCCTGCGGCCAGGTCAAAGCGCATCTGACGGCCAAAGACGCTTAAAGCGCCCGTCCCCGTCCGGTCCTCACGCGCCGAGCCATGGGCGAGGATTTCGGCCAACAGATCAAGATATTGCTGCTCGGGATGGGCAGCGGTCTTTGCGGCGGGGGCAGGGGCGTGTGCGTTCATGTGATTCTGACCCTTGGTCTTGGGACAGGTTAAAGGTCGGTCGGGCAGAAATCCAACGGTTCTGTTAGCCGCCGAATCCACCTTCGCTCAAGAACATCTCTTCGTGGGCCGTGGTCTCCCGACCCAGGGCCGGATTGCGGTGAGGAAATCGCCCGAACTGTTCGATAATCTGGCTATGGACAATGGCCCATTTGAGGCTGTCCTCATCGCCGCTGGCCAGTGCGTGGGCACGGAACAGCTCGGCGCTGAAGGCCTGATCGCTTGGGTCTTCGGAATGTTCGAAAGGCAGATAGAAGAAGGGCCGCAGGGCCGTCGCCATCTCCTGATCATACCCCTTGGCAATGGCCTTGCGCGCCACGGCGCGGGCGCGCCCGTCTGTGGCAAAGGCATGGGCCGTCTTGCGATAGATGTTGCGGGGAATCTGGTCGAACAGAAGGATCAGGCCCAAGGCCCCGACGGCCCCTTGCGCCTCCCAATCATCATACTCACCACGCGCGGCGGCCATGTGCATCGACCCGAACCGCCGGGTCAAGGCCTGATCAAAGCGGTCATTTTTCTTGAACCACTTGCTGGGGCCAGCTTTTTCCCAATAGTCCACCAAGTCATGAGGTGTCGCTCGTCGTGACATCGGCCAAAGATCCTAAAGGGGGGGCGTTCAACCCCACTATCCCAATCGTTATGAAGGCAAAAACTTGCGCTGAACACGCCTTTGCCTTGACGTGACGGGAAAAAAACGCTCGATAGCAGCGCTTCCCATTGCTGCTCATTTCAGGGCGGCTCAGTTCTGTCCGGAGACTTATCATGCGCGTTTATTACGATCGCGACGCCGACCTTGGCCGTATCCTCGACAAGAAGGTGGCGATCGTAGGTTATGGCAGCCAAGGCCATGCCCACGCTCTGAACCTCAAGGATTCGGGCCATAAGAATGTCGCCGTGGCCCTGCGCCCCGGCTCGGCCTCGGCTAAGAAGGCGCAAGCGGAGGGCCTCAAGGTCCTGACTGTCGCAGAAGCGGCCGCCTGGGCCGATATGCTGATGATCCTCGCGCCCGACGAGTTGCAGCGCGGCATTTATGAGCATGAGATTGCGCCCAATATCCGCGATGGCGCGGCGCTTCTGTTCGCCCACGGCCTGAATGTGCATTTCAAGCTGATCGAGCCCAAGGCCAGCATCGATGTCCTGATGGTCGCGCCAAAGGGCCCTGGCCACACGGTACGCGGTGAATACCTCAAGGGCGGCGGCGTGCCCTGCCTGATCGCTGTGCACCAGAACGCCACCGGTCAGGCCATGGAGCTGGGTCTTGCCTATGCTTCGGCGATTGGCGGCGGCCGGTCGGGCATTATCGAGACCAATTTCCGCGAAGAATGCGAAACCGACCTGTTCGGCGAACAGGCTGTACTGTGTGGCGGTCTGGTCGAGCTGATCCGGGCCGGGTTTGAGACCCTGGTTGAGGCCGGTTATGCGCCAGAAATGGCCTATTTTGAGTGCCTGCACGAGGTCAAGCTGATCGTCGACCTGATCTATGAGGGCGGCATTGCCAATATGAGCTATTCGATCAGCAATACGGCCGAATACGGCGCCTATGTCTCCGGCCCCCGGGTTGTGACCCCCGATACCAAGGCCGAAATGAAGCGGATCTTGAAAGATATTCAAGAGGGGCGTTTTGTTCGCGACTTCATGCTGGAAAATCAGGCCGGCCAACCTAGCTTAAAGGCTATCCGGAACCTGGCGTCCGAACATGAGATCGAGGCGGTCGGTGGCCGTCTGCGCGCCATGATGCCCTGGATCGGAAAAAACAAGCTGGTCGATAAGGCCAAAAACTAACCCATGGGACCAAAGGGGTGGAGATTTGAAGCGAATAGAAAGGCTTTATCTCTCCGGTCCTGAGATCTGGTATCCAGATGCGGAGGCCTTTGCGCTTGAGCGCAAGGGCCTTTGTCGTGCTGCGGGCCTAGAGGCGGTCACGGCCCTGGACGGCGTCCTGATCGAGACCCAAAACACCGAGGCCAAGGCGCGGGAAATCTATGCCGCCCGCACCGCCCAGATGCGCCAGGCCGATGCCGGCATATTCAATCTGACCCCCTGGCGCGGCGCATCCTGCGATGCCGCCACCGCCTTTGAGGCCGGGTTTATGGCCGCCCAGGCCAAGCCGATCTTTGCCTATTTGAATGTCGCGACCGAGGACGAGGCCGATTATCTTGGCCGCATAGATGTCCATGTTGGCGCCAGTCAGGACGATATGGGCACCTGGCGCGATGAAGATGATTGCCGGATCGAGGATTTTGCCCTGCCCGAAAGCCTGATGCTCTGGGCCGAGGCGCGCCGCCTGTTTGTCATTGTCACCCCAGATGTGCTGGGCGACCTGACGGGGCTGGAGATGTGTTTAGAGGCTTTGAGCCTTTATACGGATTAGGCCTGACCTTATCTGGATACGCCCAACCCGATCTCCAACTATGTGCCTGCGTTGGATCGGAGCAGTGAGATCGGTGAAAAGGGCAAATAACTAGCTTGAATTGCGAAAAGCGATTATTAACAATACGTTAACATTCTGCGACCTAAGCCTTTGAGAAACTTGACATAATCATAGAATTAGGGTAGCAATTAATCAGACCCTTGCTCGGCAAAGATGCTCTTGGGTAGCACCTCCCGAAAGGGATAGCTGAGATAGCGGGTCACCTAATAGAAGTGAGTTTGGCTTGATCTAAACAAGTCAAATTCACTTCTTATTTTCTGCTTTATCAAATCGTATGAGCGAACATCGTTTCGCTCCCACTTTTTTTGAATAGCCCATGCACAGTAATCTGCCACCCACAGCAACGGGTCTTTTGCAGAATCATGGAAAGCAACTTCCCAACGGTCCCTCGGCAGAATTTGTTGTACCGCCAAATTTACCGACTCTTTAAAAGCGGCACGAGTTTTTTTCTCTCCAAGCGCTGCGGCTGTAATCAGCATTTTATCGTATTGCATCGCATGATCCGTACCAACTTTTTTGAAGTGGTAGTACCACGCATAACGATAAAATGTAGCATGTGACTCCCGTAAATGATCTTGAGCCTTGGACTTTTCTAGAATTGTTGCGTCAATCCTAAATTCTTGCTTTGCCAATATTTCAAATACTAAGTTACGAACTTCTTGCAAATCACTTGTGGCGTGCAGTTTATCTCGATCAGGTTCAGATTCTAAAGATATCTTCCGGCGTAAATTGAGAAGTTCACCATCAATATTCCAATTTGCCGCCGAAACAGTGCAAAGGATAAAATACTTACTCGCACCCTGTTTCCTTTTAAATGTGAAACATCCGGCCTCATCGGCAAATATAAAGCTGTCCGCCATCTGTCCCAGATTCAAAGCATACGTAGGATCAATTATACACGCATTAAAAGTTAAAAACTATAAATTGCAGCTTTAGCACGAAGAAGGGCGCACAGGAATTATTGATGAACATAAATATCGTGGCTTCAATGCCTGCAAAATCAGATCTTAGCCAGCGCACAAGGCGCTATTCAATCTGCTCTAGACGATCATCGGCGTCCAAAAGCCAACTTCGCCAATTAGGTGTTTCGTTGCCGCTCTCTGCCTGAATAATTTTGTGCTCGATGAAGCCTATAGCCCTCTCGGTCGACTGCAGCTGCCAATCTGACTGCCGAATAACCTCCGCCAAACCCAATAAGGTTACTTTCTCTCCACGCAGCCGAGAGCTAACAAAACCGTCCCATGGTGGTGAGTTTAGGCTTTGGGAGGCGTCTGGATCAACGCAACGGAACCTTAAGGAAAGCCTTTGGACATCACGTTGAAGGCCAGAAACATGGCGAACCAGTTTCTCAATAGCAGATATTAAACGCTCTGCGTCAGCGGCTGATTGAGTCATATAAAAATGCTACAATGAGTCGCTGATTTGCAAAACGAAAGTCTATTCAGGTCGCCTAAACCAAGGTCCCCAGCGCCGAGGCATTATAGTCCAAGAGCTCGGACTCGCGGCCATCGCGGACCTTTTGCACCCAATAGGGATCGACCAGCAGGGCCCGGCCAACCCCGACGAGGTCAAATTCATCGGCTTCCAGGCGTTTGATCAGGCCATCGATCGAGGCAGGCTTGGAGCCCTCGCCGCCCATGGCTGCAACGAACTCGCCCGACAGGCCGACAGAGCCTACCGTAATGGTCGGCTGACCGGTCAGCTTCTTGGCCCAGCCGGCGAAATTGAGGTCTGAGCCTTCAAATTCCGGCTCCCAGAACCGGCGCTGTGAGCAGTGGAAAATATCGGCCCCGGCATCGGCTAGGGGTTTGAGCCAGGCTTCCAGCTCCTTGGGCGTCTTGGCCATCTGGACCGAAAAATCCTGCTGCTTCCATTGCGACAGGCGGATGATGACCGGATAATCGGGGCCAACCTCGGCGCGCACCGCTTTTAAGATCTCAGCGGCGAATCGGCCTCGGTCCACCAGGCTTTGACCGCCGAAATTATCGCCGCGGGCATTGGTGCCTTCCCAGAAGAACTGATCGATCAGATAGCCATGGGCGGCATGCAGCTCAATCGTGTCAAAGCCAAGGCGCTTGGCATTGCCAGCGGCCTTGGCAAAGGCGGCGATGGTATCGGCAACATCGGCATCGCTCATGGGTTCGCCAAATTTCTTGCCCGGTGAGGATAGGCCAGACGGGCTATCGACCGGCCCAGGTGCCACCCAGGTCGTGCGCGGATTGCGCACCGCGCCAACATGCCAAAGCTGGGGTGCCATGACCCCGCCCTTGGCATGGACCGTGTCGATCACGTCCTTCCAACCGGCCAGGGCGTCATCGCCCCAGAACCGAGGAACATTGGGATCATTCGAGGCGGCGGGGCGCGACACCACCGTCCCCTCAGACACGATCAGGCCGACATCGCCCACGGCCCGGCGCTCATAATAGGCGCTGACCTCCTTGGTCGGGACACCGCCCGGCGAGAAGGAGCGGGTCATGGGGGCCATGACCACCCGGTTCTTTAGGTGCAGCGACTTATAGGTGAAGGGACGAAACAGGGCGTCAGTCGACATGATGAGGCTTTCTCAAAGGTGCGGCCCAGCCCCGCTTGGGGACTGGGCCGGATGGGTTTGGTCTAGGGACAATCGGCGCGGCGGCCTAGAGCCCCAAGATCAGCTTGGCCATAATATTGTGCTGGATCTCATTGGACCCGGCATAGATCGAGGCCTTGCGATAATTCAGATAGGACGGGGCCGCCGGGGCCGCATAGTCGGGGCCAGGACGCGGGGCATTGGTCTCGCCGCGCATATCGGCCCAGGTATCGGCGACAAAGGGCTGGGCATAGATCCCGACCGCCTCAAGCGTCAGTTCGGTAATCGCCTGCTGGGTTTCCGATCCTTCCAGCTTGAGCATGGACGAGGCTGGTCCCACCGGTGTGCCCGAAGACATGGCCGAAAAGATCTTCAGCTCGGTGGCATTGAGGGCCTCAACCTTGATCTGCAGATTGGCCAACTTGCGCCGGAAATCGGTGTCCTGGATCATGCTGGTCCCATGGCCCGAGGCCTCAGCAGACGCGATCCGGCGCACCTTTTTGAGCATATTCATCAGGCCCGGCGCATAGGCATTGCCGCGCTCAAATTCGAGCAAGTATTTGGCATAGGTCCAGCCCATGCCCTCTTCGCCAATCCGGTTGGAGATCGGCACGCGCACGTCTTCGAAAAACACCTGATTGATTTCCTGCTGGCCTTCAATCGGA
>JBILKO010000100.1:0-9633 GCA_044376615.1 Caulobacteraceae bacterium | reverse complement strand
CAAGATTGAGACAGGCCAGACCCTGACCCTAATGGATGATCTGGAGTCGCAGGCCCCCTATAGTATCGTCATCCATAAGCCCGTCGGCATTGTCTCGGCCCAGCCCGAACCCGACCAGATTCCGGCCGCCAGACTGATCACCCCTGAGGCCTATTGGGGCAATATCGAGGATCTCGACACGCTGGGGCTCCCTACCGAGTCTGAAAGCCTGCCAGCGCTGGGGCGTCTGGATAAGGATTCCCGCGGCCTCTTGATCCTGTCGCAAGACGGGGTCCTGGCTAAATCCATCATTGGCCCCGACGCCCGCCAGACCAAGGAATACCGGGTCCAGGTCGAGGGCGCTATCACTGATCGAAAGATCAGCCAGCTACGCTATGGCCTCATGCTCGATGGCCGCCAATTGCGACCCGCCAAGGTGCATATTTGCGGCGAGCAAATGCTAAGCTTCACTTTAAGCGAAGGCCGCAATCGCCAGATCCGGCGCATGTGCGAGCTGGTCGACCTGGCGGTGATTGACCTGATGCGGATCCGAATTGGCACGCTGTTGCTAGGCTCCCTGCCTGAAGGCCAATGGCGGCACTTGACCGAGGCCGAGCGCCAAGCCCTGATTACGGGCGCGCGCTAGACCACCTGCCCAGCACAAAAGCCGCTGGCCCAGGCCCATTGGAAATTATAGCCGCCAAGCCAGCCGGTGACATCCACCACTTCACCAATGAAATAGAGGCCCGGCACGGCCTTGGCCTCAAGGGTTCGGGACTCCAGATCGCGGGTATCGACACCGCCGAGGGTCACCTCAGCCGTGCGATAGCCCTCCGAGCCGACCGGCTTGACCCGCCAGCCTTGGACACCCAAGGCCAGACTTTTCAGACGCTTGTCGGAAAAATCGCCAATCGGGCCACTCGCGCCGTCCAGATCAACCACGGTCTGGGCCAGGCGTTTGGGCAGATAGTTAGACAGGACTGTATGAATGGCCTGCTTGCCATGCTTGGCGCGGTCCTGGCGCAGGGTCTCATAGAGGTCCATTTGCGGTACCATATCGATCTCGATCTCGTCGCCTTCGCGCCAATAGGACGAGATTTGCAAGATCGACGGCCCGCTCAGGCCGCGATGGGTGAATAGCATGGCCGCGGCGAAGCGCTGCTTGCCGCAACCCACAACGGCATCCACGGCGACGCCGGACAGGGTCGATAGCCGCTGCAAAAGCCCGACCTCAAAGGTTAGGGGCACCAAGGCCGGGCGAATGGGCGTCAATCGCAGGCCAAAATGCTTGGCCAGGTCATAGCCAAACCCGGTCGCCCCCATTTTCGGGATCGACTTGCCGCCGGTCGCCACGACCAGGGACGCGCAAGCCACTGGTTCCTGGCCTTCCAGATGCACAACAAAGCCATCGTCAGCCTTTTCGATCCTCTCAACCGCCGTGCGCAGGCGAAGGTTCACGCCCGCCTGGTCCATCTCTGACAGCAACATATCGACGACCTGACGCGCAGAGCCGTCGCAGAAGAGCTGGCCGAGCGCCTTTTCATGATAGGCGATGCCATAGCGCTCGATCAGGGTGATAAAGTCCTTAGGCGTGTAATGCCGCAGGGCCGAGATGCAGAACCGCGGATTGTCGGACAGGAACTGGTCTGGCGACGTATTGATATTGGTGAAATTGCAGCGGCCGCCACCCGAAATGCGGATCTTTTCACCTGGCGCCTTCGCATGATCAATAATCAGAACCGAACGACCGCGCTTTCCCGCCTCAATGGCGCACATCATGCCAGCTGCCCCCGACCCGATCACCACCGCATCAAACTGGTCCAAGCCCGCGCTCCTCGCTCAAGGCGCGGCCTATAACATATTTGTCCGTGATGTTGCCCCCTTCCCCGGCTTCGCCGGTACTTCCCCCAAAGGGGGAAGATTTAATGAGGTAAAATCCTCCCCCTTTTGGGGAGGGGGACCGCGAAGCGGTGGAGGGGGCCACCCGGAAGCTAAAGCGCCTTACCCATCCGGATCAGCGGCACCTCATAGCCCGACGAGGTCTTGGCAAAAAACGGTTCGATGTCGTGATAGCCGCAGGCGCGGTAGAGCGGTTCACCGCCCTGGGTCGCGGCCAGTTCGCAGGTTTTAAACCCTTCGGCCCGCGAAGCCGCCTCACAGGTTTGTAGCACCAGGCGGCCGATGCCGCGACGAACATGGGCAGGATGGGTGTACATGGCGCGAACTCTGGCGGCATCCGTGGCCGGATCGAGCAAGGCCGCATCGCGCCCGGCCGTATGATCGCCGCCAAACAAGGTCGCGCGCCTGGACCAGCCACCGCAGCCGCCAATGGCGCCGGTCTCGTCCTCGACCACGAAATAGGTGCCGTCGGCAATCAGTTGGGTGTCCAGGCCCATGACCTCGAACGAAGCCGCGACCCCTTCAGGCGGCAGGAAGGGCGTTAGCAAGGTGGCGATGGCGTCATTCATCAGCGGAGACAATACGGCCATATCATCGGCCACGGCCAATCGGATCGTCAGGGGCAAGATTATCACTTTCAACTAGGTTTGGTCGCGTCTCTTAGCTCTTGGCGCGAGGAACCGCTAGGCGTCTTCGATAGCGATACCGGCGGCGAGCGAGGCCTTCATGGCGGCCCCGGAAGATGGCACCTTGAGCAGGTTCATAAAGCTGCGCCGCTCGTCGGCTGTGCCCTCATCAAACGGTCGGTTAAGCGCGGAACGGGTCAGGCGCTTGGCCTCGGCCAGTCCTTCGGCCGGCTTGGCGGCCAGGGCCTTTGCCAAGTCTAGGGCGCGGGCCAAGGGATCGGCCACGACCTCATGCACCAGGCCAAGGGCGGCAGCCTCTGGACCCGTAAAGACCTTGCCAAGTAAGATCATTTCCAAGGCCTTGGCCTCACCGATTATGCGTGGCAATCGCTGGGTACCGCCGCCGCCAGGAAAGATTCCGATCCGGGTCTCTGGCAGGCCGATGGCGCGAACCCCCTGTCCGGCTATGCGCAGGTCACAGGCCAGAGCCAGCTCAAATCCGCCGCCCATGCAAAGGCCATTGATCGCGGCAATGACGGGCTTGGGCGAAGCGGCTGTTGTATCGACAAGCGCATAATAGCCACCATCATCTTCACCAGAAGGTTCAGGCGCGGGCATAAGGCCGGTCACAATATCGGCCAGGACACACAGCTCGCCGACGTCATAATGGCGGATAAACACGTCTGGCAGGCCGCCCGTATAGATGATGCAGCGCACTTCAGGATCAGCTAGCGCCTTGCGCAAGGCGGCCAATAATTGCGCGGTTCCCGCAGCGGTCAGGGTGCCCAGGCCTGGATTGGCATAGGTGATGATTTCCGCACTTCCGCTGCGCCGCGTCGTGACCAGGTCCATTTGATCTCCCGTCCTCTAGCCTTGCCGCTCTTTGCCCGACGGCTAGTCCTATGGGGCCAGACGGTCCGCGATCTGGCAAGGCCAAGCCTTAATCGTAAAGATTTATAAACCATAATCGGCAAGGCTCCGATCTGGCCTGCCCAAACTGGCCCAACGGATCAGACCGCATCATGGCCCTAAGGCGTCAGAAATCCTCCAAGGCAGCGTCCGCAGACCATCTGACGGATCAGGCCCTGCAAGATGTGCGCCGTCAAAGAGGGCCGGAGGCATTGATCCTGGCCAAGACGGCGGTCCGGCATTGGCCCAAACATGCCCCAGCCTGGCATGCGCTTGGCTTGGCCAAGGACCTGCAAAAAGACTTTTCCGGCGCGATCGAGGCCTTTCAAACGGCGATTGATCTAGGCCCGCAGATGTCTCAGCCCTATGCGGATTTAGCGCGGCTGATGATCGATCTGGAAAACTTTGCCATAGCGGAGGGACTGCTCAAGATCCACCTGTCCCTGGTTCCGGACAGTGTCGACAGCCTCAATGACCTAGCCTGGGTCCAGGCCTGTCAGCTGGATACGCCCAAGGCGATTGTCACCCTGATCGACGCACTGCAGCACCACCCTCGCCTGCCCATGTTGTGGAACACGCTTGGCCTGGTCCTGATGTATGAGGGGCGGATGGATGAGGCCCTGCCCATCTTCCGCGAAGCCCTGGCCATTGATCCTGAATTTGGTCAGACCCGCCTAGCCCTGGCCGATGCCCTTATGTCGACAGCGCGCGGAGATGCCGCCGTCCAGGCCCAGGTCCTAGCAGAGGGTCAGATGGCGATGGATGCGGCGCCAAAAGACAAGCTGGCCACCGCCAAGGTCGCTCAGGCCAAGCGCCTGTTCAGCCTTGGCCGCCTAGACGAGGCCTGGACCCTCTATGAGGCCCGCCACGACCTGACCTATGAGGACGCCACCGTCTTTGACCTGCCCTGGCCTAGCTGGGAACCTGGGCAATCGGTCGAGGGCAAGCATGTCATGCTGATCGGCGAGCAGGGCCTGGGCGATGAGATCTTGTTTGCCCATGCCGTGCCCGACCTGATCACGGCACTCGGCTCTGAGGGGCGCCTGACCCTGGCCATGGACCCTCGCTTGATCGCGACCGCAGCCCGCTCTTTTCCGAAGGCCACCGTCATCGCCCATACGACTGCCCGTAAGGACGGGCTTGGCCTGCGCGGCTTAGTTGCGATGCCCGATGCCGCGCCGGATGTCTGGAGCCCGATGGCCAGCCTGCTTGGCCCCTTTCGCCCGAGCGTCGCCAGTTATGGAACCCAGGCGCAGTTTCTCAGCGCCGATCCAGCCAAGATCGCCCATTGGACCGACTGGCTGCAGAGCCTGCCACCCAGTCCCAAGGTCGGCCTGGTCTGGAAAAGCCTGATCATGGACCTGCAAAGGCAAAGGCATTTTCCCAAACTGGCCGAATGGGCGCCGATCCTCGCGGTCCCGGGCGTGCAATTCATCGCCCTGCAATATGGCGAGATGGCAGCGGACCTGGACCAGTTCGCCGCCCTGTCTGGCGCCAGGCCCATCATCCCGCCGGGCATAGATCTGAAAGACGATCTCGATGACCTAGCCGCCTTGACCTGCGCCCTGGACCTTACGCTGGGTCCAGCCAATGCGACGACTAATCTGGCTGCGGCTTGCGGAGCGAGGGTCGGCTTTTTGGTCTCGCCTGATACCTGGCCCATGTTTGGCACGGACCACTATCCCGCCTATCCCAAGGCCAAGGTCTTTGTCCCCGCCACATATACCGATCGCGGGCCGATGATGCGGGCCGTGGCCGATTATGTCGGACATCTGCATAAGGACAATTCGCCGCTGAGATAGATGCGCGGCGGCGCGTGTAGAGTATTGTCCTGCCCTAGGAGCCTGCAATGTCCCGCCCGATATTAAGTCTATGCACTGGCCTGGCCATGCTTGCCGGGGCCGCGCAAGCGCAGGACATGGAAGACCATGGCGTCCATGGCATGGGGGCCAGCGCGCTCGGTCCCTATGGCCAGACTCGCGAGGCCTCGGGCACGGCCTGGCAGCCCGATGTCTCGACCCATAGCGGCCTGCACATCATGTCGGGCAACTGGATCGTCATGGTCCATGGCCTGCTCAATGGCACCTATACGCGCCAATCGGGGCCGCGCGGCGATGACGAGGCCTTTGTCTCTGGCATGGTCATGGCCATGGTCAAGACCGGCCTGGCCAATGGCGATACGGTCCAGCTGCGGACCATGCTCAGCCCCGATCCGGTGATCGGCAAGTCCGGCTATCCGCTCTTGCTGGCCAGTGGCGAGACCGCTGATGGCAAGACCCTGCTGATCGATCGCCAGCATCCGCATGACCTGTTTATGGAATTATCAGCCAGCTATAGCCATGCCTTGAGCGCGCAAGACAGTCTTTATGTCTATGCCGGCCTGCCGGGCGAGCCCGCCTTTGGCCCGCCGACCTTTATGCACCGGCTCTCGGCCATGGACAGCCCAGAAGCCCCGATCAGCCATCACTGGCTAGACTCCACCCATATCACCTTTGGCGTCCTGACCGCCGGTTTTGTGCATGATAATTGGAAGCTTGAGGTCTCGCGCTATCGCGGCCGCGAGCCTGACCAGAAGCGCTATAACATCGAGACCGGGGCCTTAGAGTCCACCGCCGCGCGCCTGTCCTGGAACCCTACGCCCAACTGGTCACTGCAAACCTCCTATACCGATCAGCACAGCCCCGAAGCGTTGGAGCCAGCGGTCAGCCCGGTCAAGCTGTCCGCCAGCGCCATCTATACCGCCCCCTTGGGCGAGCGCGGCGGCTGGTGGTCCCTGACCGCCGCCTTTGGCCGTAAGAGCGCTCATGACCAGGCCCTAAACGCCTATCTGCTCGAGGCCGCCGCCAAGCCAGGCCCAGCCTGGACCGTCTTTGCCAAGGCCGAACAGGCTAAGAATGCTGAGCTTTTGGCGGGCGATGACCATCACAGCGGTGCCTATGAGGTCGGCAAACTATCGGTCGGGGCGATCCATGACTGGCCCCTGTCCGAGCATTTAAAGCTGGGCCTTGGCGGGCTCTATAGCCGGTCCTTTGTGCCAAGTGCGCTGAAGAGCGAATATGGCGAGCGGCCGAGCGGGACGACGGTTTGGTTAAGACTGAAGCTGGACTAGGCGTCTCACCGCCCCCCTTGCGCATCATCGATCTTGATAAAGGTCCCGGTGACAAAATCAGACGCCGGCGACACCAGATAGATCAAGGTGCTGTCCATCTGGGCGGGGTCGCCAATACGCGGGCGGGGAAAGCCCTTGGTAATGTCGCCGACCCGGGCCAGCATGCCGTCCATCATTTCGGAGGCAAAAGCCCCCGGCGCGATCGCATTGACATTGATATTGAAGGGCGCCCATTCGACGGCCAGGGCCTCGGTCATGCGAATGACGCCGGCCTTGGTCACCGAATAGAGCGCCGCGCCGCCGCCGCGATACTGAAACGCTGCAACCGAAGCGATATTGACCATGCGGCCGGGCTTTTTGGCGGCGATCAGACGCCGGGCGACCTCGCAAGACAGGACAAACGGTCCGCGCAGATTGACATCCATGACCCGGTCAATCAGCTCCAGCGTCATCTTATGCGCCCGCTGGGCATCGGGAATACCGGCATTATTGACCAAGATGTCGACCAGGCCCAGCCGGTCCTCAACCCGGCCAACCATGGCAATCAGGGCCTCGGCATCAGCCACATCCACCGCAAAGGCCGCCGCCTCGCCGCCATCGGCCTTGATCTCGGCGGCCAGGGCCTCAAGCCGCTCTAGCCGTCGGCCGATCAGGGCCACCTTGGCCCCCTGACTGGCCAAAACCTTAGCAAAGCGCCAGCCCAGCCCCGATGAGGCCCCGGTCACCAGGGCCACCCGGCCGGTTAAGTCCGTTGAAAGGTTAGGCAGGGGAAATGTCATGGCGCTGTAAAATCCTGTGCAAAAGCCGGACAATAGGTCGGGTCATAGGATCGGTCAGGCCTATAGTGACGGCAACAGGAATCGTAAGCCATGCCCATTTTTAAGCCCTGGACCGCCCGCCCCGCCCGTTTCAAGGGGCCGGTTTCGGAGCTGATGCGCTGGATTTGCGGGGCCTATCTGCGCCTTGGCGGCTGGACGATCGAGGGCGATTGGCCAAGCCTGGACAAGGCCGTCCTGGTCGCCGCGCCACATACCTCGAACTGGGACGGCATTAATATGCTGGCCGCTGCCGCCTGGTTTCGCGTTAAGCTGAGCTGGATGGGCAAGAAGAGCCTCACCCAAGGCCCATTTGGCGGCTTGATCAAGTGGCTAGGCTGTGTGCCGGTCGACCGCAGCGCCAGTCACGACCTGGTCAAGGCGATGGGGCAGGCCTTTGCCAATTCATCCGCCATGATCCTGGCCATCCCACCCGAAGGCACGCGCAGCCTGGCTGAGCAGTGGAAATCAGGCTTTTACCACATCGCTGTCCAGGCCGAAGTACCGATCATTCTGTCCGTGCTTGACTATGGTACCAAGACCATCCGCATCGCCGCCATCATCACCCCGACCGGCGATTACGAGGCCGATCTAGCCAAGATCCAGGCCTATTATCGTGGGGCTAAAGGCAAACACGCACAGCTATTCATCACCCAAACTTGATCGTATCATAGGTTGAACAGTGCGTTGCGCCACGCGCACGCAATTTACAGCGGTCCATTCGTCGACCACTATCTGCCCATAAGACTATAAATCCGGGGGGAACCATGGTCGACGCGGCAACCAAGTCTAGTGGCGGGCTCGCAAGGTTTTGTCCAATCGAGTGCTTTTAGCTGGGATCGCCGGTAGGCTGGCCTTAAACCTGGTCCCGCTTTACCTAGCCGACGGAATTTTTGGCAATCTCTGACCCACTGTCTGGCTACAATAACCTAGGAGCAATACCTATGACTGAAGCGGCTAAGACCAAGCCTGATTTCATGCTCTGGCTCGTTGCCGGGCTCGGCCTGATCTGGAACCTGATCGGGATCTATCAGTTTGCGATCACGGAGTTCGCTACCAAGGCACAATACATCGCGGCCGGCATGACACCGGACCAGGCCGATTTTTACCTTCAACTGCCGGTCTGGATGAAATTTGCATTCGCGATCGGCGTCGTCGCGGGCTCGATCGGCTGTATACTATTGATATTACGCCGCAAATCGGCCCTGACCGTACTTTGGGTGTCCTTGATCGCCTATATCAGCCTCTATATTGCTGACATCGTCTATGGTGTGTTTGAAACCCTGGGGTCCAGGCAGATCAATATCATGACCACGGTTCTAGCCATCGCCGTCGGCCTGCAAGCCTATGCGGTCTGGCTTGGGCGGCGCAGTAAGCTGGGGTGAGCTAGGACACGGGCGACTGCAGAGATCGTGGCGGCAACATCATCGGCTGTGGTGCGCCAATTCACGACGCTGATCCGCATGACCCGGCGGCCTTGCCAGATTGAACCGCTGAAAAAGGCTGTGCCCTCGGCATTGATCGCCGCAATGACCGCCTGGGTTTGGGCGTCATGGTCTAGGTCTGAGGCACCGGGGCGAGGATCAAGAAACCGAACCAAGGCCTCGTTTAAGGCCACCTTTGCCATAGGTATAAGATCGGTAATGGGGTCCATGGCGCCGATGCTTTTGGTCGACCGCATCAAGCACGACAATAACGGGACCATCGACCATCTGGCGCGCAGCGCGCAAGGCCTCTAGCCGGACCTGTCCTTTACCATCGGTCGCAAGCAAGACAAGTGAACCTGTGCCCAACCCAAGATATCGGATGGCCCTATCTATACTGCCGCGGCGGCGCTCGTTGGCCAAGACGCGGATGGGCGGCGCGCCAATAATCCCGTCGCGCTTGGCATTCCAGCCTTGGTCGCGCAGCACGGCGTGACGGGCGGCAGCCAGGCTGGTGAAATGGGCCATCTGGCAACCGGTTGTGAAGGCAAAAGAGGCATCTCTAGGCAGGTCTAGAACGTCCTTGACCCAAGAACCTGCGACCTTCTCAACAAGGCTGGCTGCTGGGCCACAGGCATAAATGATCGCATTATTGTCCCAGGTTGAGGTAAGCCAGTCGGCCGCGAGCGCCGACGGTAGGGGCCCGCCAATAACCCAACCAAAATCGGCCAAGCAAAGATCCCAGATGGCAATCCTCGCCTTAGGGGCCGATGCGTCGGGCAAGGTCGCCGAGCGCCTCAAAAATCTTTTTATAATAGCATTCGGGTTGGCACAGACGCAACTTAGGCAGGTCTTCAGCCCTCCTGGCGACG
>JBILKO010000099.1:0-9634 GCA_044376615.1 Caulobacteraceae bacterium | reverse complement strand
CTATGATGTGCTGGATCGGGAGGGCTCGGTTCAGTGGCCGTGTAATGCCACTGCGCCGCAGGGCACGCCGGTCATGCATCTGGACGGGTTTGCGCGCGGCAAGGGCCTGTTTGTCCTGACCGATTATGTGCCGACCGATGAGCGGACTGGCGCGCGCTTCCCACTTTTGCTGACCACGGGCCGGGTGCTGTCGCAATATAATGTCGGGGCCCAGACACGCCGGACGGAAAACGTCGCCTGGCACAAGGAAGACCTGCTGGAAATCCATCCGTTTGATGCCGAGACCCGGGGTCTAAAGGACGGTGATTTTGTGCGTCTGGCCAGTCGGGCGGGTGAGACCAGCCTGCGCTGCTTGATCACGGACCGGGTTGCGCCAGGGGTGGTCTATACGACCTTCCACCACCCCTCGACCCAGGCCAATGTGATTACAACCGACTTTTCCGACTGGGCGACCAATTGCCCGGAATACAAGGTCACGGCGGTCCAGATCTCGGCCTCAAACGGGCCCTCGGACTGGCAGGAGGCCTATGAGGTCCAGGCCAAGCAAAGCCGCCGTATCCTGCCGGCGGGAGCCGCCACGGCCGCGGAATGAGCTTGAGGCCGCCTTCGGTCGCGGTACCGCGCCAAGCGGTGGGCGGCCCCGCGCCCGGCCCCGGCACGCGCCATGTGCCCGAGGAAACGGCCATTGCCCTTGTCTATGATGGCGGCTCAGAAGCGGTAATGATGGCCACGCCCGCTGATCTCGAAGACATGGCTTACGGCTTTTCATTGAATGAAGGCCTGATCCGCCAGATCAGCGATGTGCAGCGGCTAGAGATCGCGCAGGGTGCGCTGGGTATAGAGCTGCAGCTGTGGCTGACGCCGGGGCTTGGGGAGAAGCTGGTGGCCAGGCGGCGGCACCGGGCCGGACCGACCGGCTGCGGCCTTTGCGGCGTTGAAAGCCTGGCCGATGCCATGCCAGCCATTGCACCGGTCCAGTCTGATGTGCGGATAGACGCGGCGGACTTGATGGCGGCGATGGAGGCCATGAGCGGAGACCAGCGTCTCAATCATCTGACCCATGCGGTTCATGCCGCTGGGTTTTATTTGCCAGGCCAAGGCGTGGTCCTGGTGCGTGAGGATGTCGGCCGCCATAATGCCCTGGATAAGCTGGCCGGGGCTATGGCCCGTCAGGGCTTGCCCGCGCGAGACGGAGCCGTCTTGATGACCAGCCGCCTGTCGGTCGAACTCGTGCAAAAGGCCGCTGCCATGGGCACAGGCCTGCTGGCGGCCGTGTCTGCCCCAACCGCCTTAGCTATTCGCACCGCCGATGCTGCGGGCATGACCCTTGCTGGTATTGTCCGCGCCGACGGGCTTGAAGTTTTTACCCACCCAGGCCGGGTCCTGATGATGAAAGGCAAGAACCATGCAGATCGATAAGCTGGTCTATATGGTCAACCAGATCACGCATAATTTCGCCGTTCAGGGCGAGGCCAAGGCGATCGCGGCGACGGCTGAGCATCTAAAACTCTTCTGGGACCCGCGCATGCGCCGCGAAATCCTGGCGCATCTGGCCGCGGGCGGTGAGGGCCTTGAGCCCGTATCGCGCGCGGCGCTCGAACGCCTGGCCTAGACGGCGCTAAGGTTCAGACCCGGCGCATTGGGCGCGGAGTCGGTGCCACCATTGAGCGGCTTTTGCATCCAGACACTATTGACCCAGCGCCCGTGCTTGTATCCAACGCCCGTGAGCGTGGTCATCATTTCAAAGCCTAGGGCCCTGTGCAGGCCGATGGAGCCGGCGTTTTCGCTATCGCCGATGACGGCAATGACTTGGCGCAGGCCAAGCGCGGTGCAGGCGTCTAGCACATTGCCCAAAAGCGCCTTGCCAATGCCCGCGCCCACAGCGTTTGGGGCGACATAGATACTGTCCTCGACCGTATAGCCATAGGCGGCGCGCAGGCGAAACGGGCTGGCATAGGCATAGGCCAGGATCTGATCGTCACGCAGAGCGACCGTATAGGGAAGACCGTGTTTGAGGATGGCCGCCATCCGCTCAGCCATCTGGTCTGGGCTGGGCGGGACGTTTTCAAAAGTGCCAAACCCGTGCAGGACATGGTGGGCATAGATGGCGGCTATGGCCTTGGCATCATCTGGCCTTGCCGCCCTTAAGACCAGTTCGCTCAAGCCTTGGTCCAGCCCTTGTCCATCGCCCAGACCGCAAAGGCATAGTCCAGTGCGATCTCTTTGAGGAAATCAAACCGGCCAGACGCGCCGCCATGCCCGGCCTCCATATTGATCTTGAGCAAGACGGGATTGCCGCTGGTGGTGGCGGGCCGCAGCCTGGCCACCCATTTGGCTGGCTCCCAATAGGTCACGCGCGGGTCGGACAGGCCGCCCGTAGCCAAGATCGCCGGATAGGGCTTGGCGCTGACATTGTCATAGGGGCTATAGCTGGCAATATAGTCATAGGCGGCCTTGTCCTCGATCGGATTGCCCCATTCAGGCCATTCGGGCGGGGTCAGGGGCAGGCTGGTATCGCTCATGGTATTGAGGACATCGACAAAGGGCACGGCGGCAATAATGCCCGCCCAAAGCTCTGGCCGCAGATTGGCGATTGCCCCCATCAACATGCCGCCCGCTGAGCCGCCATAGGCAACAATCTTGCCCTTGGTGCCATAGCCATTGGCGGTCAGGTGTTCGGCGCAATCAATAAAGTCGGTAAAGGTGTTCTTCTTCTTGGTCGCGCGGCCATCTAAGAACCAGTTCCAACCCTTTTCCGAGCCGCCGCGCACATGGGCCGTGGCCCAGATCCAGCCGCGGTCAACCAAAGAGAGGTTGCGGATCGAAAAATTCGGCTCCATCGGCAGGCCATAAGAACCATAGCCATAGAGCAGTAGGGGCGCTGATCCATCCAGCGGCGTGGTCTTGCGCATCAAGACTGTGATCGGCACCTGGGCCCCATCAGCGGCGGTGGCATAGAGGCGGCGGGTGACATAATCGGCGGGATTATGGCCCGACGGGATTTCCTGGCTCTTACGCAAGACCCGGCTGCGGCTCGCCATATCATAGTCAAACCACTGTTTGGGCGTGGTCGGGGACTCATAGACAAAGCGCAGCTGGACCGTGTCGTATTCGTAGCCACCAGACAGGCTTAGGGCAAACGCGTCCTCGTCAAAGGCGATGGTGTGCTCGGCTTCAGACCCAGCCTGTGTCACAACAATACGGTTATTGGCGTTTTCGCGTACCAGCCGGACAAACCAGCCCTTAAAGGCCCCGGTCCCGACCACGAACTGGCCCGGCTTATGGCGGCGCCAGTCCTTCCAATGCGCGCGGCCAGGCGTGGCAAGCGGTGCCTCAACAATTTTAAAATCCACCGCCCCATCGGCATTGGTGCGGATTAAGAAGCGGTCATTCCAGTGCTCAAGATCATATTGGACACCCTCGCTGCGCGGCTCGACCAAGACTGGCTTGGCCAGGGGCGTCGCGGCTGGGATCAGATGGACCTCTGATGTCTCGTGATTGCCGGTATTGATCTGGATGAATTGGCGCGAGGACGAGACCCCGACCGAGACGAAAAAGCCATCATCGGGCTCTTCATAGACCAGGACGTCATCCTTGGTGCCGCCGCGCACGGGGCGGCGATAGACCTTGGATGGGCGGCCATTATCGTCGCGATAGGTCCAAAACAAGTATTTGGAATCCGGCGAGAAGGTGAAATCACCATTGGCGCTCTGGACCGGATCGGCCAGCACCGCGCCGGAGCTCAAGTCCTTGATATAGATACGGTAGACTTCAGAGCCCTGTTCATCGACCGAATAGGCGCAGAGGGTATGGTCAGGGCTGTGGCCGAAATCGCCGATCTGGTAAAAGGCCTTTCCCTTGGCCTCAGCATCGGCATTGAGCAGGACCTGTTCGGCCCCGCCCTTGGCGATCGGGCGGCGGGCAAAGATGGGCTGCTGACCGCCGGTCTCATAGCGCGAATAATATTCAAACGTCCCATCCGGCGCGGGCACAGAGCTGTCATCTTGCTTGATGCGGCCCTTCATCTCTTCGAACATCTGGGCCTGGAGGCCTTCGGTCGAGGCGAGCATGGCCTTGGTATAGGCGTTTTCCGCGATCAGATGCGCCTTGACATCGGGCTTGATCAGGCTGGGATCGCGCAGAACCTTTTGCCAGTTATCGTCCTTCATCCAGGCATAGTCATCGACCCGCACCCGGCCCAATTGCTCGGTACGCAAAGGGATCTTGGCCGCGACGGGGGCGACAGGCTTTGGCACAGACATGGTTTTGGCCTTGGATTTAGCGAGGGCAGGCAGGGCACTAATCAGGGTCAGGCTGGCAGCCTGGCCCAGAAGGTTGCGGCGATTCATGGCAGGCTCCGCAGGTATGGCCCCGCAGCGGCAGTCGTGCCTAGCTGCGGGGCGATTGGGTCTTAAGCGCCGTAAAGGATGCTGATCGTCTCGGCAACGCAGGCCGGGCGTTCTTCGCCCTCGATTTCGATCGTGCATTCATTGATCATTTGCAGGCCGCCGGCCTTGGGCTGGCAGGACAGCATTTTCTGGCGCATGCGCACGCGCTTGCCGACGCGCACCATATTGGTAAAGCGCACCTTTTCCGAGCCGTAATTGATGCCGCGGCTAACGCCAGTGACGCGCAAGATATCGGCGCCCAGGCGTGGGATTAGCGACAAGGTCAAATAGCCATGGGCAATCGGGCCGCCCATTTCGCGGTTGGCGCGCTCGACATCAATATGGATCCATTGATGATCACCGGTCGCATCGGCAAACGTATTGACCCGGTGCTGGTCAATCACCATCCATTCGGAAACCCCGATTTCCTTGCCAACCAGGTCTGTTAAGTCTGAAAAAGCCACTTCGCGCATGGTTTAGTCCTCTTATTTGTTGTGACGAGTCTAGGTTGTGTTTCGCAGATTCTATAGCTTGAGCAAAGGCTGGGCACCCTAAACAATCTTTGACCCGGTCTTACCCCAATAAGCGTCGCGGATCAGACGTTTATAAAGCTTGCCGGTCTGGTGGCGCGGTAATTCGGCCATGAAATCGACCCGGCGCGGGGCCTTGACGTGGCTGAGGTTCGCCTTAGCAAAGGCCATGATTTCAGCGGCAAAAGCGTCATTGGCATCGGCCCAGTCCATGGGCTGGATCACGGCCACGACCTGCTCGCCCATCTCCTCATGCGGCGCGCCAACTACGGCGACATCGGCGACCTTGGGATGGGTCACCAGCAGGTTTTCCAGCTCTTGCGGATAGATATTGACGCCGCCAGAAATGATCATGAAGGCCTTGCGGTCGCTGAGGAACAGATAGCCTTCCTCATCGACATAGCCAACATCGCCCAGCGTGGTCCAGCCATGCTTGTTCTTGGATTCGGCGGTCTTTTCGGGGCTGTTATGGTATTCAAATTCGCCGCCGCCTTCGAAATAGACCGTGCCCTCGCTGCGGGCGGGGAGCTCATTGCCCTCTTCATCGCAGATCTTGATCACGCCGAGCACAGCCTTGCCGACCGAGCCCTTCTTGTTCAGCCATTCTGGCGAGGTGATGAAGGTAAAGCCGTTGCCTTCGGTGCCGGCATAATACTCCATCAGGGCAGGGCCCCACCAGGCAATCATGGCCTCCTTGACCGGGATTGGGCAGGGCGCAGCGGCGTGGATGGCAACCTTTAGCGATGAGACATCATAGCGGTCGCGGACATCTTGCGACAATTTCAGCATGCGGACGAAATGGGTTGGCACCCATTGCGAGGTGGTGATCTTGTATTTCTCGATAAGGGCCAGGGCGTTTTCGGCATCGAATTTTTCCATCACTATGACCGTGCCGCCCAAGCGATTGACGCTCATACACCAACGCAGGGGCGCTGCGTGATAAAGCGGGGCGGGTGACAAATAGGTGCTGTCCTGATTGATGCCGAACAGGCCATTGGCGATGGCCACCAGGCCGAGCGGTGCATCGATTGGCGTATCAGGCACCAGCTTGGGCTTGACGCCCTTTGGCCGCCCGGTGGTGCCGGAGGAATAGAGCATGTCCGAGCCTTGCGCCTCATCGGCAATGCGACTGGTCGGCATGGCGTCGCGGTCGGCTTCAAAACTCGCATAAGGGGCCTTGGCCGCCCCGACCTGATAGAGCTTTACGCCCGGCACCAGGGCCGGCATTTCGTCGATAATCGGTCCAAGGCCAGCTGAGGTGATGAATACCTTGGCGCCGCAATCCTTGATAATGTACTCGACCTCGCTGGCCGAGAGCTTGGAGGAGATACAGGCGTAATAGAGGCCGGACCTTTGGGCGGCCCAGGTGATCTCAAAATAGCGCGGATGGTTCTCCAGCATGACGGCAATGACATCGCCGGTCTTTAGATCAAGCTTGCGAAACAGCTGCGCGCCCTGGTTCGAGCGGTCGTCTAGCTGTTTATAGGTCACGGTCTCGCCCGAGGCGGCCATGATATAGGCGGGCTTGTCGGGTTGGGTCTGGGCATGGATGGAAGGATGCATGTCTTGGCAACTCTTGTTTTGATTATGGGGCGGGCTTAGGCGACGGCTTGCGACAGGGCGGGCTTGCCCAGGATCATGTCGGCCGCTTTTTCGGCGATCATTATGGTCGGGGCATTAGTATTGCCCGAGACCAGGCGCGGCATGACCGAGGCATCAATGACCCTTAGGCCTTCAATCCCATGGATCTTGAGCTGGGGATCCACCACGGCGTTGGGTCCATGGCCCATCTGGCAGGTGCCGACCGGGTGATAGATGGTGCTGCCGGCACCGCGGGCATAGTCGAGCAATTGCTCGTCCGTCAGGCATTCATTGCTGGGGGCCATTTCGTGATCAATATAGGGCTTTAGGGCTGCCTGGGTCGCTATGGTGCGCGCCCATTTCAGGCCAGCGACCGCCACTTCCTGGTCAAGCGGGTCTGATAGATAATTGGCCTTGATGCTTGGATAAACGCTGGCATCGGCCGATTTGATATGGATCGAGCCGCGGCTCTCAGGGCGCAATTGGCATGGGGCCAGGGTCAGGCCCGGCGCGTCCTCGAGCTCCATCTTTTGCTCATTCATGAGCTTATCCAGATCCATGGTCGCGGGCAGGATATGGAACTGAAGGTCGGGACCCGACAGATCCGGGCGTGACTTGCAGAAGGCGGCAATATGGGCTGCCGATAGGGTCAAGAGGCCCTTGCGCTGGAACAGGAACTTGGCGGCCTCGCCGACCAGGCGCGTGCCCTTGGACAGCTCGTTGACCGAGACCACGCCCTTTTTCAGGCGATAGCGGATCGCCATGACATAATGATCTTGCAGGTTTTCGCCGACGCCCGGCAGGTTGGCGTGAACGGCAATGCCGTATTGGCGCAAAAGCTCGCCTGGCCCAACGCCGGACAATTGCAGTAATTGCGGCGAATTGACCGCGCCGCCGCAGAGCAGGACCTCACCCTTGGTTTTGGCGACCCGCTTGACGCCGTTTTGAGTGAATTCCACCCCGACCGTGCGGCCGTTTTCGATGATGATGCGCGAGGCCAGGGCCTTGGTCTCGACCCTTAGATTGGCGCGGTTCATGACCGGGTGCAGATAGGCGACAGCGGCGGAATTGCGCTGGCCGTTCTTGACGGTCAATTGATACCAGCTGACGCCCTCCTGGCTGTCGGCATTGACGTCTTTTAAGCGTGGCAGACCGCTTTCGACACAGGCCTCGACCACGGCGTCCGAAACCGGATGGCGCTCGGTCACGTCCGAGACATTCAAGGGTCCGCCCGTGCCGTGATAGGCATCCGCGCCGCGCTCTTGGTTTTCTGAGCGCTTGAAATAGGGCGCGACATCGTCCCAGCCCCAGCCTTCGCAGCCCAGCTGACGCCAGCCATCATAATCGGCGTGCTGACCGCGAATATATAAAAGGCCATTGATTGAGGACGAGCCGCCCAAGACCTTGCCGCGCGGCCAGACATGTTCGCGCCCGCCGGTGCCGGGATCAGGCTCGGTAGTGTAAAGCCAATTGACCTTGGGGTCTTTCAGGGTTTGCGAATAGCCCACCGGAATATGGATCATCAGATTGGACATGAATTGCGACAGGTTGCGCGTCGGGCGATCGTCGCCGCCCGCCTCGAGCAATAAGACCTTGGAGCGGCCATCGGCAGACAAACGATTGGCCAGGACGCAGCCGGCAGAGCCCGCGCCCACAATAATGTAATCGGCTTCGATCGCTTGGCTCATGTTTCGTCCCTGAACTTAGTGTTTTATCTTTGCGCGATACTGCGCTGCCTAGACGCGAACGGGAAGCCCTGTCGTTGCGGCAATCGAGCTATAAAGCGGAAGAATTTTTACCTGGTCTTGACTGTCCTTGCGTCAAGACCCTTCGATAGTGAGACACCATAACCCGAGGAGATGCCCCATGGCCGAGGCCACCAAGTCGATGAGCTTTGAAACCCTGCTGCTCGACATTGATGATGGGATTGCGACCATCACCTTGAATCGTCCAGACAAGATGAATGCCTTCACCACCCAGATGATGCTGGACATGATTGCGGCCTTTGACGAGACCGATGCTAATGATGCGGTCAAGGCGGTCATTGTAACTGGCGCAGGCCGGGCCTTTTGTGCCGGCGCTGACCTGTCCGCTGGCGCGGCGACCTTTAATTATGCCGAACGCGGCGAGAGTGCGCGGGACGAGGCCAAGGTCGGGACCGTCTATCGCGACGGCGGCGGCCGGGTTACCTTGCGAATCTATGACAGCCTTAAGCCCGTCATCGGCGCGATCAATGGGGCCGCCGTTGGTATTGGCGCAACCATGCAATTGCCGATGGATATCCGCCTAGCGACACCCGATGCCAAGTATGGCTTTGTGTTTGCGCGCCGAGGCATTGTGCCCGAGGCCTGCTCGTCCTGGTTCTTGCCACGCCTGGTGGGCATCTCAACGGCGCTGGAATGGTGCTATTCGGGCCGGATCTTTAGCGGGACGGAGGCGTATGAGCGCGGCCTGGTGCGTTCGGTTCACTCGGCTGACGACCTATTGCCAGCCGCCCGCGCCATAGCCCGCGAGATCATCGACAATACGGCCGCTGTCTCGGTGTCCCTCACCCGTCAGATGATGTGGCGAATGCTGGGCGCTGATCATCCGATGGAGGCACACAAGATCGATAGCCGTGCCATACAGGAGCGGGGTAAGGCGGCGGATGCCAAGGAAGGCGTGACATCCTTCCTTGAAAAGCGGGCCCCGACCTATCCAAACAAGGTTTCAAGCGACATGCCTGGCTTCTTTCCTTGGTGGAGTGAACGGAAGTTTTCGTAAATTTCGCGCGGTTAGTCTAACCCTAAAATCTAAGTCCCTTTCCCAACCATCCGCCGAATCGGGTGCCGTTGGGGAGGTTGTAATCCCTTGCACTATCGGGCGATACAACTGTATAGAGAGTTGCATCAATTCGCTCTCGCAAATAGGGAAAATACTGAAAATTATCATAAATTTTATACGGCATGCAATTTTCGAGCAAAATAACGCCGGGCTACCGATTTATCTTATTGCTACTGCTAATATTAGTCTGTATCAGGCAATACAGTTCTAGTTATCGGTATATTCCAGGGTTTAACTTAAGCTGAGCGGGGAAGACATGACTATTGACGACAAGGCCGACATTTTCGAAATGACCGCGGACATCGTTGCCGC
>JBILKO010000187.1:0-3114 GCA_044376615.1 Caulobacteraceae bacterium | reverse complement strand
AATAGCTCGATGTGACGGTGCCAGGTGTATCACCATCACCGCCTGGACTGTTGAACCCGACCAGGCCGCCCAGTTCGCCAGCTTCAGAACCCGTGCCGGTGATGGCGGCGTCGGCGTAGCTGGTGCTTATGGAGCCTGCGTTGTAACCGACCAGGCCCCCGCCATAGTGGTTCGCACTGACATTTCCCGTGGCATAGCTGTTTTCAATTGATTTGAGTCCCAAAGGGTTGCCCGATGCAACTTCACCCACCAGTCCACCGACTTTGGTGGTGCCGCTCACATTGCCCTTGGCGTAGCTGTTGCTGATTGTGAGGTTATTAAATCCGGCGTAGCTGCTCAGACCCACCAGGCCGCCGACGTTGATGGTGCCGCTGACATCGCCCAAGGCGTAGCTTTGGCTGATGGCGCTGAAGTTAGCCCCGACCAGGCCGCCGACGTTGTTCCCTGTGCTTGTGACCGTACCGGTGGCATGGCTGCTACTGATACTACCGCCGTTTAGCCCCACCAGACCGCCGACGTTGTTGTTGCCGCTCACATTGCCCGCGGCAAAGCTGTTGCTGATTGTGGGGTCGCTCAAGCCGACGAAGCTGGTCGCCTCGACGAGGCTGCTGACATTGCCTTCGCCGTTGCTGTTGTTATTGCTGAAATTTGCCCCAACCAGGCCGCCAACAAAGTCCCCGGTACTTGTGATGGCGCTGCTAGCGGAGCTGTTGCTGACGCTACCACCGATGTTATATCCCACCAGGCCGCCCACATAGTTGCCACTGCTATTGACCGTGCCATCCATGACTTCAACAGTGGAGATGCTCCCAAAGGATTCTCCCGCAAGGCCGCCGACGTAATTGCGACCACTGATATTGCTATTCATCAACTTGAGGTTGCTGATGCTGCCGCCAGCGTTGACGCTGCCAAACAAGCCCACATAGTCACTCAACGCCGTACTGCCAGCACGGTTGATGGTGAGGTTTGAGATTGCATAGTTATTGCCGTTCAGACTGCCTTTAAACTCATTGCCCGAACCGTTGGTGCCCACAGGAACAAAGCCGGCACCTGAGTACCAGGTTGACGTGCCAGAAGCATCAATGTTGTTGGCAAGCGTGAATGACTTGTCCAACATGTCCAAACTACCCATGCCCTGGACACCATAAATGTCAGTCAGTTGGTAAGGAGAGTCATTACCGTTGCCACCCAGAGCGCGGATAAATGTGCCCCCCGTTAGACGGAAGTCAGTCGCCGAGAAACCTGGCAAGGTTGTAGCAACCTGGCTCCACCTGCCGCTGCCCAATGTAAAGGTGCCGGTGTTGACCGCTGCTGTTGCATTGATGTCACCATCCGTGTTGAGCGTCAGGCTGCTGCCAGCAGTGTTGTAAGTGTCACCGATAGCACCGCGAATTGTGATTCCGGAATTTCCAAGAGCTGTCAAACTGATAGAAGTAGCCGCATTCCAACCAACATTACCAACCACATCAATCAGTCCATTGTTGACCAAAGTAAATGCGTTGCCTGACGTGTAACTCCAGATTCCGTTGTCGCCAATTTTCAGAGTAGAAGGCGTTGTTGGTGTTCTGGTGTAGCTGAAACTCCCCCCCAGACTGGCGCTTAACTCACTGATAGATGAACCTGAATCAGTCAGGGTAATGCCACCCATGCCATAACCGCTGTTAACAAATAACTTGGTGACATCTGTTTCACTGTTATCTCCACTGCCGATGCTCACGTTGCTGCCACTCACGGAGTAAGGCAGGGTCCCTCGGCTGTTATCCAGATTGCCACGGGCTGCAATCAGGTTGACATTGGTGATTGAAGTTGAGCCGCTGTAGCCGTAGAGGTAGCTGGAATTACTTATTGACAAGGTATTGGGTAACAAGTTCAAACCCACCATTAAGTCATTTCCAAAAGTGAGAAGACCCGAAGGTTTGGATTCCGGGTTAAAGACGGTGTTTGTCCACAACAGGACATTGGCACCCTTGTCCACTTTGCCTGTTGGCAAGATGCCATAAAACTCACCATTGGCACCTACCGCTGCCTGACCCAGAAAGCTGCCATTGCTTGCAAAATTGACTTGCGAGTTCGGGCTCAAGGCGTCATGATTACTCAGGCTGCCGCTATAGATTTGTGGGTAATAGGTAAATTGGGGTAATTGGGGGAGATAAGGGTAGTAACTAGAGGGAGAACTTCCAGGCAAAACCCAGTTGGACCATCCTTGGCCATCGTAGGTACTTTCGCTCTTGAGCTCGTCCGTGGTTTTGCCAAGGCCGTAATTTGCTGTGTAAGCATTGAAAGCTGTGAGGGCATCTTGATAAGCAGCCAGGGCAGATTGATAGTCTGGATCTTCTATATCAGTCGGAGCGACTGGAGCGGATTGACCAGGTATCCCGCTTGTGCCTGTATTCCAGAAACTGTTAGTTACAGTGCCACCATATGCAGCACGCCCAATCAAGCCACTTGCATAATTTGCACCAAAAGCTGCACCTGTTGAAAAGCTGTAGGCTATTTGGCCTGCATTATGACCCACAAGACCCCCAGCACTGCTATCTAAACATACAGAGTTGTTGCAAGTGCCAGTGCCCGGTTTGACCAACAAATTGCCCATGGCAAATGAATTCTGAATTGCCGTGTTGTAGTCCGTTTTACCGACCAGCCCGCCTAAATTGGCCTGTTCGAATGTCTTAGAAGTTGGCGTGAATGAAACGCTGCCAGTGGCAAAGGATCTGTCAATCTGACCATAACCAGCCAAATAGCCCACCAAGCCACCTGCATTTATATCAACAATACCCTCTGTAAAACCGCTTGCTTGCACATTGCCCGTGGCATAGCTGCTGGTAATTGAGCCGCTCATACTGCCCACCAAGCCGCCCACATTGACAAAGTCGCCCCCATTGCCTGATGCAGTCACATTGCCCGTGGCATAGCTGCTGGTAATTGAGCCGCCCCAAGAAGTGCCAACCAATCCACCGACATAAGAGCCTGTCGCTGTGACGTTGCCGGTGCTCGAACTGTTTGAGATCAATCCTTGGTAATTAGCATCAAAGGTACCAATCAGACCGCCAGTAGATTCGCCAGTGTTCTGCACGTTTGCAGATGAAGAGCTGCCGTCAATGATGACGCTACTTC
>JBILKO010000027.1:0-27023 GCA_044376615.1 Caulobacteraceae bacterium | reverse complement strand
CTGCCAGGCCGGATCGCGGCGGATGCCAGCGCGCTCTATGCCCGCAACCTGTTTGCTTTTGTCGGCCTGCTGGGCCTTAGCGACGGCACCCTAACGCCCGACCTTGACGACGAGATCCTGAAAGCGGCGCTCCTGACCCATAAGGGGGCGATTGTGCACCCTGCCTTTAAAGCCCAATAGGCGGACCGCCCAAATGGATCCCCATGCCGAGCGCTGGTTTGCTGCCTGGAATGCCCGCGATGCCGACGCGATTATGGCGCTCTATGCGGATAATGTTGCCTTTCACTCACCCTTTGTGACCCGGCTTGGCCTATCCGATACGGGCCAGTTGCAAGGCAAGCCTGCGCTGGACGGCTATGTGCGCATGGCCCTGCCTCGTGTGCGTAATCTGAAATTTGACCCGATCGGGGTCTGCGAAGGCATTGCCGACCACACCTTGGTTTATCGCAACCAGTCAGGCCACATTGTCGCTGAGCGGCACCAATACGACACCGATGGCCTGATCTGCCTGGCGAGCGCCGCATATTCCACATCGCCCCTCAAAAGAGCTTAAGGACCTGCCATGGACACTGTAGATCCCACCGTGTTTCGCCTGGCCATTTTCGTCTTGGCGATCTTTGTTGGCTATTATGTGGTCTGGAGCGTGACGCCCGCCCTGCATACGCCCTTGATGGCGGTGACCAATGCCATTTCCAGCGTGATCATTGTCGGGGCCTTACTCGCCGCCGCCGCCCATGGCGCGCCAGGAACCGCTGCGGCCGGATCAGTGTGGATCTCTAAGGGGGCAGGGGCCGTGGCGGCAGCCTTAGCAGCCGTCAATATATTCGGCGGCTTTTTGGTCACTCAGCGCATGCTGGCCATGTACAAGAAAAAGGACAAGGCAAAATGAATGGCGGTTGGGAACAGGCTTTACTGTTATCGGGACTGCCCCTGCTCTTGCTAGGCATTGCTGCCGCCGGCTCGTTTTTGAAGCCCGCAGCAAAGGCCTGGATTGAGCGGTTCATCTTTCTGCCTGGCTTATGGTTGATCGGCCTTGGAGGCCTGGCCTATGGCTTTGCCCATCATAGCCGCGTGGGCGAGGTCTTGGCCGCTGGACTGATCTTGATCTTAAGCCTGCGCTTGATTTGGCGCCGTTTTGGCCCGGCAAAGCCTGTTTCTATTAACTCCAAAGCCTTAGCCGACACTGTATCTGGAACGGGGACGCGCCCATGAATGCCAATATTGCTGCCATTGCCTATATTGTTTCAGGCGTCCTGTTCATTTTAGCGCTGCGGGGTCTGTCCAGTCCGGTCACGTCGCGGCGGGGCAATAATCTGGGCATGGTCGGTATGGCCATTGCAGTCGGCGTCACACTTCTGACCCTGTTTAGCCAGGGCCTGATGGATGCGGTAACCTTGGCCTTGATTGTTGGCGGGGTTTCCGTTGGCGGTCTGGTTGGGGCCGTGATTGCCCGGCGCGTGGCCATGACCTCGATGCCGCAGCTCGTCGCAGCCTTTCACAGCCTGGTTGGCCTGGCCGCTTGCCTAGTGGCCGTGGCGGCCATCTATACCCCAGCGGCTTATGGCATATTGGGCGAGGATGGGCGTATTCACACCCAGTCGCTGATCGAGCTGGCCGTCGGCCTGGCCATTGGCGCCATTACCTTTACAGGCTCCGTGATCGCCTTTGCTAAGCTGAACGGCAATATGAGCGGGGCCTCCATCCTGCTGCCCGCCCGCCACCTGATCAATATCGCGATTGGCTTTGCTATTGTTGGCCTGGTTGTGGTCCTGGTCATGAGCGGGGGTCAGGCCATCTGGGCGTTTTGGGGCATATTCGCCCTGGCCCTGGTGATCGGCATCACCTTGATCATTCCGATCGGCGGCGCAGACATGCCGGTTGTGGTCTCCATGCTCAATTCCTATTCAGGATGGGCAGCAGCGGCGCTTGGCTTTACGCTTGAAAACACCACCTTGATCATAACCGGAGCCCTGGTCGGGTCCTCGGGCGCTATTTTGTCCTACATCATGTGTAAGGGCATGAATCGCAGCTTTATCTCGGTGATCTTGGGCGGCTTTGGCGCCGATGTCGCCGCAGGGCCTGCCGGCGCAGCTGAAACCCGGCCGGTTAAGCAAGGCTCGGCCGATGATGCCGCGTTTATAATGAAAAACGCCTCCAAGGTGATTATCGTCCCGGGTTATGGCATGGCCGTCAGCCAGGCCCAGCACGCCCTGCGCGAAATGGCCGACAAGTTGAAAGAAGAGGGTGTTGAGGTCAAATATGCCATTCACCCTGTCGCGGGCCGCATGCCCGGCCATATGAATGTGCTGCTGGCCGAGGCTAATGTCCCTTATGACGAGGTGTTTGAGCTCGAGGACATTAATAGCGAGTTCTCGACGGCGGATGTCGCCTTTGTCATTGGCGCTAATGACGTGACTAATCCAGCGGCCAAGACCGATCCGACCAGCGCAATCTTTGGCATGCCGATCTTGGATGTGGAAAAGGCGCGCACCGTCTTGTTCGTCAAGCGCGGTATGAGCTCTGGCTATGCTGGCGTTGAGAACGAGCTCTTCTTCCGCGACAATACCATGATGCTGTTTGGTGATGCCAAAAAGATGGTCGAGGGCATTGTTAAGGGTCTCTAAGGCTGCGGCTAAAAAATTAACACATTTTACGCGTATTTAGAGCTCTATTAAGCCTGTCGCTTTAGAACGAAACGATCCGGTGACGCTTTGTCGCCCGGGTGATTAGGTCACCGCGCATATGGCAAAACGATCTGTTGCAAAATCTGCTGCCCTGTCAGCCGGGAAGGCCAGTTCGCCCTTGGCAGGAATCGTCACTTCAGGCCTGATCCTGAGCGGTATTGGCGCGGCGGTGATCGAGGTGCGTGGCAATCCTTATGCCGGCGTTCCACATGTTCAGGCCCCGCTTTTGACCCCCAATTCACCGCCTGCACCCGAGGGCTGGGCCGCGGCCCTTCAGGCCGCCAATCCGCCCACAGGCCGAACCGTGATTCGGCAAATCGCAGTGTCTCAGGGCCAGGCAGACGCAGAGCATGCGGCCTCTGTCCCGTCGGGCATGACCACATCGCCGATGACGGCCCCAACCCTGACGGGGCAGTCCATGCTTGTCCCGGCACCAATTGCTGGCCTCTATACCCCCGGCCCAGATGGACCCTTGCCGATTGTGGGGCTTGACGGCCGCACCAGCGCCACGGCCTATGCCCGCCCCTTTGTGGCCAATGGTAAGCCCAAGATCGCCTTTATTGTCGGGCGGCTTGGCCTCAATGTCAGCCTGACCCGCGAGGCGATTGAAACCTTGCCCGGCGAAGTGACCTTGTCCTTTGTGGCCTATGCCTCGGGGCTTCAGGGATGGATCGATCTCGCTCGCCAACATGGTCATGAGGTCTTGATCGAGGTGCCGATGGAGCCTCTTGACTATCCGGCCAATGATCCAGGGCCCTATACCCTGATGGCGACCGCGCCGGCTAAGGATACGGTTTCGAAGCTGGAATGGGCCCTATCGCGCGCGACAGGCTATTTTGGCGTGACCAATGCGTTTGGCTCCAGGTTCGTCAATTCCCAGGGCGCCATGGAGATCTTTCTGGCTAATCTGCGCAAACGCGGCCTGGCCTTTGTCGATGATGGCTCGGCAATGTCCAGCCAGGGCGGGGTGCTGCGCGCCTCGGCCGACAAGCTCTTGAATGATCAGGCCCTGACCCCTGACGCGGTCGCAAATCAGCTCCAGACCCTAGAACAAACGGCCAAGCGACAAGGCCAGGCCCTGGGCAAGGGTTCTGCCTATCCGGTGACCGTGGCCGAGACGAGGCGATGGATTGAAGGCCTAGAGCGGCGCGGTTTCCAGCTGGCCCCGGCTTCAGCCCTTGCCACGCAGCGCTAGGATATGAGCGATTTGCCCTACCGGCCTTGCGTCGGGATTGTTGTCTTTAACGCCGGGGGTAAGGTCTGGCTGGGCGAAAGGCTGGGCACGGCGGCACCTTATAACTGGCAATTTCCCCAAGGCGGAATGGATAAGGGCGAGCAGGCCCTTACCGCTGCCAAACGTGAGCTGGAGGAAGAAACGGGTATCCGGTCGGTGACCTTGCTCAGCCAGACTCCGGACTGGATCTTGTATGACTTCCCTCCCGAAATCATGGAGTCTGGTGCGGGCCGCGGCTTTCGCGGTCAAAAACAGATCTGGTTTGCGTTTCGGTTTGTCGGGAAAGACGATGAAATCAATCTGACAGCCCATGCCCCAGCTGAATTCTCGTCATGGCGGTGGGCCGATTTGCACGAGGCGATTGAGACGGTCGTACCGTTTAAGCGCTCGGTCTATGAGCAGGTCGCCAAGGCCTTTGCTGCCTGGCGCTCGCCTTAAGGCTTATGCAAGCTGGGTCTGCTAGTATGGCCTTGACCTAGGCGCGGACTCGTCCGACCCATGGACATGGCTCTGATGGCAAATAAGGCCCGCAAGTTTCTGGGTGTAAGAGGGACAGGTTATTGACACCCATTATTATGGTGCATGGCGCTTTTTGCGGGGGCTGGACGTTCGATGCCTTCCGCCAGCCATTTGAGGCAAAAGGCTATACCTGCCTAACCCCTGACCTGCGCGGGCACGCTCATGGTGGTCAGCCTGCTGGGGCGTCAATGAGCCATTATGCTGACGATTTGGCCGAACTGGTACGCAGCCAGGCCAAGCCGCCCATCCTGATCGGGCATTCCCTCGGCGGCCTGGTGGCCCAGATGACGGCGGCCAAGGCCCCCGTTGCGGGCCTTATTCTCCTTGCACCGTCCGCCCCCTGGGGCATTCAGGGCGGGACCATGGCTGAGGCGATCAGTGCCGTCAGTCTCTATGCGCTCGGCCCGTTCTGGAGCCAGGCCGTCGCCCCCGACTACAGCCTGGCCAAGCAATATAGTCTCAATCGCATGCCGCGCGATGAGCGCCGGGCCATCTATGCTCGAATGGTGCCCGAAAGCGGCCGCGCCCTGTGGGAGACCTTAAACTGGTGGCTGGACCCCTTTATGACCACCCAGGTCGCCACCTATCGGATCAAGGCCCCGGTCCTAGGCGTCGCCGGTGGTCAGGACCAAATTCATCCGCCTGCCACGGTCAAGCAGATTGTGGCGCGCCTATCGGGTGAGCTGAAAGTGTTTGACGAGATGAGTCACTGGCTGCCCGGCGAGCCTGGACATGAGGCCGTAGCGGTCGCCTGCCTGGACTGGATTGCCGCCAAACAGATTTAGAGGTTGACCGAAAATGCCGCCTCGGTCTTGGCGGTGATCTCGTCAAGGCTAACGTCGGTTGCCAGTGCCGTGAGCCGCATAGTGGCGGCCTTGGCGTCAATCTCGAACACGCCCAGATCGGTGATCAGGAGATCGACGACGCCCTTGCCGGTCAGGGGCAGGTTACAGGCTTTGAGCACCTTGGGTGCCCCGGATTTTTCGCAATGATCCATGACCACGACGACGCGGCGCACACCGGCAACCAGATCCATGGCCCCGCCCATGCCCTTGACCATCTTGCCCGGCACCATCCAATTGGCCAGATCGCCGTTCTGGGCCACCTGCATACCGCCGAGGATCGATAGGTTGATGTGGCCGCCTCGGATCATGGCAAAACTGTCTGAGGACGAAAAATACGACGACTGGGCCAGCTCGGTAATGGTCTGTTTGCCGGCATTGATCAGGTCGGCATCAGCCTCGCCCTCAAACGGGAACGGCCCCATGCCGAGCATGCCGTTCTCGCTCTGAAGCGTTACGCTCATGCCGTCGGGGATATAATTGGCAACCAGGGTCGGAATGCCTATGCCGAGATTGACATAAAAGCCGTCTTGCAATTCTTGCGCCGCCCGAGCGGCCATTTCTTCGCGGGTCCAGGCCATTATAGCGCTCCTTTGGCTACAGGCCTTGGCTGGGTCGTGACCCGCTCAATGCGCTTTTCGTACACGGCCCCAACCAGTATGCGGTCAATATAGATGCCGGGCGTATGGATCTGGTCCGGATCGATCTGGCCGGGCTCGACCAGGTGCTCGACCTCGGCGATGCAGGCCTTACCGGCCGTGGCCATCATGGGGTTAAAATTGCGCGCCGTCTTGCGATAGACCAGATTGCCTTCGGTATCACCCTTCCAGGCCTTGACGATGGAGAGGTCAGCGGTCAGGCCGCGTTCCATAACATAGGCCTCGCCGTCAAAGTCACGCACCTCCTTGCCTTCGGCCACCAGGGTGCCAACACCGGTCTTGGTGAAAAATGCTGGAATGCCCGCGCCGCCAGCCCGGATGCGCTCGGCCAAAGTGCCTTGCGGGTTAAATTCAAGCTCGAGCGCGCCGGACAGATAAAGCTGCTCAAACAGCTTGTTTTCGCCGACATAGGAGCTGACCATCTTCTTGATCTGGCCGTTTTCGAGCAGGAGCCCAAGCCCAAAGCCATCAATGCCGCAATTATTGGAGATGACGGTTAGGTCCTTAACGCCAGCTAGGCGCATGGCCGCGATCAGGTTTTCGGGAATGCCGCAAAGGCCAAAGCCGCCAGCCATGACGGTCATGCCGTCAAATAAGAGACCGGCCAGGGCCTCCTCGGCGCTTGCCCTAACTTTCTTGGCCATGACCGCTCCTTTAGATCCTTAATCGTCCTGCCCTAGGGGCAGGCTTGATCCTAGCGGGGTGATAGACCATTGGCCCTTAGACTTCCACTCTTGGGCGGCATAATTTATGGCAAGATGTCGATCTGTTCGGAGCCCGTCATGACCCAGCCCAAGTCTGCCTCAAAAGCGGTCATCGAACCGGTCTCGCTAGGGCTCTATGACAGCGATCTGGCGGGGTTTTCATCCGCGATTGGTGCCTCGTTTGCGCGCTATGGCTTTGCGGTGGTCGCCGATCATGATCTGGACCCTGACCTGGTCGAGGGGGCGGTGGCCAGAACCAAGGCCTTTTTTGCCCTGCCAGAAGCTGTTAAGCGCCAATACCATCAGGTCGGTGGCGGCGGCGCGCGCGGCCATACGCCGTTTGGGATCGAGACGGCCAAGGGCGCGGATCATTTTGATCTCAAGGAGTTTTGGCATATGGGCCGCGACCTGCCCGAAGGCCATCCATACGGCGCCTTTATGCCGCCCAATGTCTGGCCAGAGGAGATTAAGGGCTTTGAGGCCTATGTCGGCGGGCTTTATCGCGCCCTGGATCAATTGGGCACCAAGATCTTGCGGGCCATTGCCCTGCACCTTGGCCTGCCGCTTGAGTTTTTTGATAAGAAGGTGGCGCTCGGCAATAGCGTGCTGCGCCTCCTGCACTATCCGCCGGTTCCGGCCGAGGCGACCGGTGTGCGGGCTGGGGCGCATGAGGATATTAATGTCATTACGCTGCTGCTGGGGGCCGAGGAAGCTGGGCTAGAAGTGCTGGACCGTGATGGTCAGTGGCTGCCAATCCAGCCGCCGCCCGGGGCCGTGGTCTGCAATATTGGCGACATGTTACAGCGCCTGACCAATCATGTTCTGCCCTCAACCACGCACAGGGTCGTCAATCCGCCGCCGGAGCGGCGCGGCCATGCCCGCTATTCCACCCCGTTCTTTTTGCATTTTGCGCCGGACTATTTGATCGAAACCTTGCCCAGCTGCGTGACCGCCGAAAATCCTGCCCGTTACTCCCCGATCACGGCCCAGGACTTTTTGATGCAGCGCCTGGCCGAGATCAAATTGGCTTGAAATAAAAGCCCTCCCCCGTCGCCAGGGGAGGGCCTAGTGGTCTACCAGCCGCAGGCCTCACCCTTGTTCTGTTCGGTGAGCCAGGCATCCAGGGGTTTGAAATAGTCGGTTAGGGCACTGGCATCGGTCTGGCGCTGGCCAGTAAAGGCTTCTAGCGCATCAGGCCAGGGCTTGGACTGGCCCATTTCCATCATGGCATTGAACTTCTTGCCGATCTTTTCATTGCCATAGATGGAGCAGCGATGCAGGGGCCCGGTCCAGCCCGCCTGCTGGCAGGCCGCGCGGTGGAACTGGAACTGATAAATCCGAGCCAGGAAATAGCGCATATAGGGCGTATTGCCGGGCACATGATACTTTGCCCCCGGATCGAAGGCATCGGCGGGCCTAGCGCTCGGCGGGACCAGGCCCTGATACTGATTTACCAGGGCCCACCAGGCGTCATTATACTTATCCGGCTGTACCTGGCCAGAAAACACCTGCCAGCGCCATTTGTCGACCAGAAGGCCGAAGGGTAGGAAGGCGATCTTGTCCATTGCGGTCTTGAGCAGGAAGGGAAGGTCTTCTTCCGCGCCCGGAACCGTCTCAATCAGACCGATCTGTTTCAAATAGGTCGGGGTCAGGGACGATAGGGCGGCAAAATCGCCAATGGCCTCATGGAAGCCGTCATTGGCCCCGCCCTTGAACAGGAAGGGCTGGTCCTGATAGGCGCGCTGGTAATAATTATGGCCCAGCTCATGATGGATGGTGACAAAGTCCTCCGCATTCACCTGGGTGCACATCTTGATGCGGATGTCAGAGCGATCATCAATATCCCAGGCTGAGGCGTGACAAACCACTTCGCGGTCGCGCGGCCGGGTGATCTGTGAGCGCTCCCAAAAGGTCTGAGGCAGGGGGGCCATGCCGATCGAGGAATAGAAGCCTTCACCGGTCTTGACCATCTTGATCGGGTCATAGCCGCGGCTGACCAAGAGGTGGTCCAGATTATAGCTCGAGGTCTGGGTCTTGGGCGCAACCACATCATAAATATGGCCCCAATCCTGGGCCCACATATTGCCCAAGAGATCGGCCCGGATCGGGCCTGTGCGCGGCTGGACCAGGTCGCCATATTTCTCATTCAGGCGGGCGCGGACATAGCAGTGTAGGTTCTTATAAAAGGGCTGGACCTGGGTCCAGAGCCGGTCGGTTTCCTTGGCAAAGGCGTCCGGGTTCATGTCATAGCCGCTGCGCCAAAGCGCGCCGGTATCCTTGTAGCCCAGGCTGCGCGAGCCCTCATTGGCCATGCCGATCAGGTCGGCATAGTCCTTGCGCATGGGCGGCGAAATGGTCCGCCAGCCTTCCCAAACCGCCTTGGTCACGGCCGGATCACGCGAGGTGGCCAAAATGTCCTCGGCGTCATTCAGGGTCAGGATCTTGCCATTATAGCTGAACTTGCCGGTCGAATAGGTGGAGTCCAGCCGCGAGACTATAGTCGCCAAGGCATCAGCGGCGCCGGGACGGTCGGGCGCAGGCAGGACCAGTGAGCGCTTGAGCAAGTCAAGCTTGCGCCGCGTGACTGCATCGACCTTGACGCTATTATAGCGCGCCGCCTGCTTGGCTAGGCGGGTGGCTAGCTCATTCTGCTCGGCCCCGGCCTTGGCCTCCAGCCATTGGGTGTCCTCGGTAATATAGGTTGCACGGACCCATGCGGCCTTGGCGGCATAGGTATTGGCCTTGGCCAGATCGGCTTCGGCCTTGGTGATAAAGGCCTTGGCCTCGGCGGGTGTTGGGGCGGACTTGGTCGCGGCCTGTGCGGTCAGGCCAGTCGTGGCTAAGGCCAGAGCGGCCAGGCTGGTTGCGAGAATGGGTTTCATAAGGAGGCCCTTGAGAAATAAATAATTGGCCGGATGGAAGACCGGGGCAGTGTCCAGGTCAAGGCCTAGCGCGTGTTTTGATGAACTTGTTTAGAGCACGCAGGTGGCCAAGCCATCCTCACGCACCGTGCCCATGGCCCCGCCAATGCGGCGACTACGCTTTTGCACATAGGGGCCGGGCTTGGCGGCGCGCCATTTTAGCGGGCTCGGCAGGATTGCGGTCAGCCGCGAGGCCTCAAGCCGGGTCAGCTTAGACGCGCTCTTGTGGAAATAGTGCTGGGCCGCAGCCTCGGCGCCATATAGGCCGGGTCCCCATTCAACGACATTGAGATAGACCTCCATGATCCGCCGCTTGCCCCATCCGGCCTCGATCAGGATGGTGAAATAGGCCTCTAAGGCCTTGCGGACATAGGACCGCTCTGGCCAAAGAAACACATTCTTGGCGGTTTGCTGGCTGATGGTCGAGCCGCCGCGGATCTTGCCCGGCCGGCGTTCATTGTGGGCCATGGCTTTTTCTAGGGCATTGAAGTCAAAGCCATGATGCTCGCAAAACCTTGCGTCTTCGCCAGCGATTGCGGCCTGGGCCAGGGCGGGCGAAATCTTGTCTAGCGGCCGCCACCGATAGTCCATCCCCTTGCCGTCAAGGCTGCGCTGAACCATCAAGATGGTGACCGGCGGCGGCACAAACCGGTAGATCAGGGTCAGGCTGACCGGAATACCGATGCCAATAATCAAGAGGGCAATTAGAATTCTGCGCAGCCAGGCTGGCCGGGGTTTGGCAGGCGGCTTGGCGCGCGGGCGGGGTGGACGCGATTTGGTCCTCGCCTTGCCTGCCATGGAATACCCCCTTGCCTTGACCCTAGGGCGTAATGCTAACCAGTTGGCTTAGGCTTGTCGCCCCCGTGCATTGGAGATTTGACCATGAATGTCAGCCAGGCGGTCGAAACGCGGATCTCGGTTAGGGCGTTTAAATCGGACCCCGTCCCAGCGGGTCTGGTGCGCGAGATCTTGGACAAGGCCCGGCGTTCGCCCTCGGGTGGCAATCTGCAGCCTTGGCGGGTCTATGCCCTGGCCGGTGAAGAGCTCGCTAGGTTTTTGGCTCTTATTGCCGAGCGTCAGGCGGCCAATCCCGCAGGAGAGCCGCCTGAATACGATGTCTATCCCGCCGATCTTTGGGACCCATACCGGACCCGGCGGTTTGAATGCGGCGAGGACCTTTATGCAACGATTGCCATAGAGCGGGAAAACAAGCTCGGCCGCCTTATGCAGATGGCCAAAAACTACCAGTTCTTTGGCGCGCCGGTTGGCCTGTTCTTTTGCCTGGATCGCAAGATGGGCGCGCCGCAATGGTCAGATCTGGGCATGTTTATGCAGACCGTCATGTTGCTGGCGACCGAGGCCGGGCTCGATACCTGCGCGCAAGAAGCCTGGGTGCGCTGGGGCAAGACCATCGGAGAGTTCTTGAACCTGCCGCCGGAAATGATGCTGTTCTCGGGCATGGCGCTCGGCTATCGCGATGAGACCGCCCCGATCAATGTCTTGCGCACCCGCCGCGATCCCCTGGACCTGGTCGCCGAATTTCGCGGGTTCGGGGACTAGTCAGGGATAGAGATGCGGCACGGCCTTTAGGCCAGCGGCCAAAACGCTGCGATCGGCCCAATATCTGTCTATGCCGGACGCATAACTCAAATTTAACTTAAAGCCAGGCCATCGCCGAGGTACCGTGACCCCGCTTAAGGGGAATTCACATGAAATTTTCGCTTTTCATCGTATCGGCTCTAGCCGTTCCAACGCTCGCCTTGGCCGCGCCCGCTCAGAATTTCGCGGGGGCTTGGGGGATGGATCATGGGCCGAACGGTCTGGGACCAGACTTCCAAATCATTGAGCGCCCGAATGACACACTCGAGATAAGCCTCCCTGATTTCATCGGTCCGGACGATAAGCGAAAAATCGTGCTCGCGCGCGCCGATGCCAATACATTCAAGTCGCTGCCGGGGCAGTTCGCCCAAGCTGATTTGAAGCTCCTTCGCCCGGGCTCGGTCCATCTTCGCATAAGAAAGACTGACAATCAGGGCGTGATCCGGTTTGATAGCGAACTGGCGCGTCGTTGATGGCTGTTGCGGGTTTGGGGACTAGCTAGGGATAGAGATGGGGCACGGCAAATGTGCCGGCCTGTCCATCCTCATCGCCCCAGGCGATCCTGTCTGCGCGGGGTGACACATCCAGGGCGCTGATCGCTGCGCCTTTTTCGGACTTCAGCGTCACTGTCTTTTGCGAACGCAGGTCACAGACCCAGATGCGGCCGTCTTCCAGACCCGCCGCCAGAACACTGTGATCGGGCGCAGCGGCAATGCGGGCCACTAGCGTCGTCTCGTCAAAGGCAATCTCGGCCGCCTCCTTGCCCATGGGCCCGCCAGAGCCAACAAAGGGCCAGACAATCGCGCCATTGGCCCCGGATGTGGCCAGGACCATGCCCTTGCCCAGAAAGGCCATGGTCTTGATCTTGGCTGGATAGCCGCCCATGCGCATATCCTTGGCATCCGCCAGCCGCCAGCCATGCAGCTGGTTTTCCTGCATGGATGTGACGACGAATTTGCCATCTGGGCTAAAGGCAATGCCGACATGGCTGCCTGCCCATTTCAGGATCTGGGGCTTTTGTTCAGCGATCTTGGCATACCAAAGCGCGGCGCCATTATAGGTCGCGCAGCCAATGCGCCTGCCCTTGGCATCAAAAGCCAGAGCCGCGACTGAGCGTTCGTGTGAAAACTGGCGATGAAAGCTAGCATCTTGGGCATCGAGAACATGCAGGTCCTTGCCGATCACCAAGGCGATCAAGCCGGACGCCGGACTGGTCGCGACCGCATCAATCCACCGGCCCTTACGCTCAAACAGGACCGTCGATGCCAAGGCCCCGTCCTTAAGCGCGGTCCAGACCAGCTTGCCATCATCGCCGCCCGTGACCAGTCCATGTCCGGACGGATGATGCGCCGCGCAAAGCACCGCGCCGTCATGGACGGTCAGGCCTTGGCCGCCTTCAAGGCGCACGGTGCCGTCGCCAAGCGCGAACAAGGCATGAGGCCCACAAATCAGGGCGGCGGTCACATAAGCGTCAAACATTTGGGTCATGGCATGGCCAATACCTCAGCAGAATGGGTTTTGCACAGCCACCTTTATGGTCGGATGCAAAATCCTTGGATAAGAATCGCTTGGCCGTCTTGCTACGGGCCGGTTTCTCTGATTTTAGTTTGCACCAGTTCAGGGTTAGACTGGACAATAACGCGATTTGACCAACCGGCTTGAACGGGCGGTCCATTAGGGAATGTTTTATGGCGGGTAAGGTTTCCGGGCCTAAGGGCGATAAGTTCGATCTTGGTCAGAATTCTGAAATCAATGTGACTCCTCTTGTGGATATCATGCTGGTGCTCTTGATCATCTTCATGGTGTCCGCACCCATGGCCACAGTGGCCATTAAGGTTGACCTTCCACCGGCCCAGGCCCCGAAGGAAAAGCCGAAGAAGGAGCCGACCTTCATCTCGATCCAGAAGAATGGCGGCATCTATATCATCGATAACCCGACCTCGCTTGGGACCTTGGGTGCCGACCTAGCCAAGCGCTTTGACGTTCCTAATCCTAAGGAAGAGACCGTCATGATCCGCGCTGACAAGGAAGTCCGCTATGAGGACTTTATGGGCGTGGTCAACCAGTTGCAGGTCGATGGCTATTTCAACGTTGGCCTGATCAACGAAGATCTCAGCTAGTCTTTCTAGAAATTTCCCGCCTCGGCGGGCAAAGACCCCGCCAGCCATGCTGCGCGGGGTTTTTTGTGGCCTAGGCCAGCTGGGCTATCAGGTGGGTGCCGGTATGGCCCGTAACGGCCAAGGTGATAATCTGGCCAGGCTCAGCCGCCCCATCGAAACGGATTTCAGTAAAATCTTCCGCCCGCGCTGTGCCGGGTCGCTCGACTAGGCCATGCAGCCGTCGCCCGACCTGGCCGCTGAGGTGACGCGCCAAGGCCTTTTCGCCCGCTTCACGCAAGCTTGCGGCGCGCTGCTTGACCAGGCTTCGCGCCAAGGTCGGCATTCGTGCGGCAGGCGTGCCGGGACGGGGGCTGAAAGGAAAGACATGCAAAAAGGCCAGGCCTGCCTGCTCGATCAGGGCCAGGCTATTGGCAAACATCTCATCGGTCTCAGTCGGAAACCCGGCAATCAGGTCGGCACCAAAGGCCGTCTCGGGCCGAACCGCACGCACATTGGCGACCAGGTCCAGCGCTTGCTGCGCGCTATGGCGGCGCTTCATGCGCTTGAGGATCATGTCGTCGCCCGATTGCAGCGATAGGTGCAGATAGGGCATCAGGCGCGGCTCCGTGGCCAGGCATTGCAACAGGTCGGGGTCAAGCTCGGCCGCATCGATGGAAGACAGGCGCAGGCGCGGCAGGTCTGGCACCAGCTTCAAGATCCGCGCCACCAATTGGCCCAGCGTTGGCTGGCCTGGCAGGTCACTGCCCCAGGAGGTGATATCGACCCCGGTCAGCACCACTTCGCGATAGCCCTCGGCCGTCAGGCGGCGAATCTGCTCGACCACCTCGCCCGCAGGCGCGGAGCGTGAATTGCCCCGACCAAATGGGATGATGCAAAAGGTGCAGCGGTGGTCGCAGCCATTTTGTACCTCAACATAGGCCCGCGCCCGGTCTTTTAGGCCGTCTATGAGGTGGCCAGCGGTTTCGCGCACCGACATGATGTCATTGACCCGTACGCGCGGCGCGTCCGCCAACGCGGGGGCATAGGCCCCGACGGTGGTCTTTTCGCCATTGCCCAGCACCAGATCAATCTCGCCCATGGCGGCAAAGGCGGCGGGGTCAATCTGGGCGGCGCAGCCGGTGACGATCAGGCGGGCACCTGGGCGGGCGCGGCGGACCTTGCGAATCGCCTGGCGGGCCTGGCGCACAGCCTCACCCGTCACAGCGCAGGTATTAAAGATCACAGCATCGGTAAGGCCGTCCTTGGCGGCAGTCAGACGGATGACCTCTGATTCATAGGCATTGAGGCGGCAACCAAAGGTCACCACCTCGACCGAGGCGTCGAGCGGGGCCGCGTCCTTAGCTTGGCTCATGGCAATAGGCCTTCAAATTCGGTCTCGACGGGGCCGGTCATCAGCACATGACCATCGCCCTTGCGCCATTCGATCTGCAATTCGCCGCCGTCCATGATCACGGTGGCGGCATGGTCCGTTAGGTCTCTGCGGTGGGCCGCAACCAGGGCCGCGCAGGCCCCGGTGCCGCAGGCAAGGGTCTGACCTGCGCCGCGCTCCCAGACCTTGAGGCGGATCTTGTCCTTGGCCAACACCTGGGCAAAGCCGACATTGACACCTTCTGGAAACAGGGGGTCGTGCTCGACAGCAGGACCGACTGTCTTGACCGGCGCAGCCTCGGCATCAGCGACAAAATACACAACATGCGGATTGCCCATATTCACGCAGCCCGGCGCGCTAAGGCCCGGTCCACCGGTGAAATCTATGGCGCGCGTATCCATGGCCCGGGCCAGAGGGATTTGCTGCCAGTCTAGGCCAGGCTTGCCCATATCGACCGTGACCGTATCGCTAGGGCCTTGCTGCGCGACCAAAACACCGCCGAGCGTATCAATCCGAACCTGGGCCTTGCCCGTTTCATTCAGCAGGATCTGGCCAACACAGCGCGTGGCATTGCCGCAGGCCCCAGCCTCGCTGCCATCGGCATTCCAGATCCGCATAAAGACGTCTGACCCAGCCGAGGGCTCAAGCGCAATCAATTGATCACAGCCGATTCCGCCATCACGCTTGGCCAAGGCTCGCACGGTCGCGGCATCCGGCAAGAAGGCTTGCTGGCGCGCGTCTACGACAATGAAATCATTGCCTAGGCCATTCATTTTGACAAACCGGTGGGTCATGACGCCTCATATAGGCCAGTTGAGGCCAAGATGCATTAGCCAAGCGCCTTGTCCTGCTCGGTTGGCGTCGGGCGCTAACATGTCGATCGAGTATTGTCTGGCTGAGAGGGTGTATAAATGCAGTTCATAATCAGACGCCTAGCGACCTCTGACGCGCTTGATGCGGCCAGAATTCACCGTGCGGCCTTCGATGACCGACTGCCGTGGCTTACAGGCCTTCACACCCCCGACGAAGATGCGCGCTTCTACAATGATGTCGTCCTTTCCAGCTGCGAGGTCTGGGGTGGGTTTGAAGGCGAACAGCTGATGGGATTTGTGGCGTTTCGCGACGGCTGGATCGACCAATTTTATGTTGCGCCGGATCGGCAGGCGCATGGCCTGGGCTCACGTCTTCTAGACAAGGCCAAGACCAACCAGGCGTCGCTACGGCTCTGGACGTTCCAGCGTAATACGCTTGCGCGGCGTTTCTACGAAAACAAAGGCTTTGTCGAGATCGACAGAACCGACGGCGCGCGAAACGAGGAAAAGGAGCCCGATATCCTCTACGAATGGCGACGGAGCAATGAGGGCATTGCGAACTTGACCTAGCCAAGCGCCCCGCCCATTGCTCGCGGTGCACAATCCACTAGTTTGGTCCTTGATATTTGTCAGCCCGCCAGTTCGTAAGGATGGTCATGACCCGCAACTTGTCCCTCGCCCTTTGCCTGGCCGTTTTATTGGCCGGTACGCTGACACCTCTATTTGTGCATTCCCAATCCCTGTCCCCTAAGGCTGTTTCTATGACCGATACCGCATCTGATCCCTTCCTTTGGCTAGAAGAGGTTGAGGGCAAGAAGGCGCTGGACTGGGTCGGTGCGGAAAACAAGCGCAGCCTGGATGTTCTGCAAGCCGACCCGCGCTATGAGACTCTGCATGCAGCGGCCTTGAAGATTGTGAATGCCTCAGACCGGGTACCGATGCCCGCGTTTCGGGCCGGCGGGATTGATAATTTCTGGCAGGACCAGGACGCCGTGCGCGGCGTCTGGCGCCGCACGACCGTGGACAGCTATCGCACCAAGACCCCGCAATGGGAGACGGTGCTCGATATCGATGCCCTAGCTAAGGCTGAGGGTGCAAACTGGGTCTATAAGGGCGCTGATTGCCTGGCCCCCGAAGAGCGCCTGTGTCTGGTCGCCCTCTCCGACGGTGGCAAGGATGCCGTCCAGGTGCGGGAATATGACACGGTCGCCAAGGCCTTTGTAAAGGACGGCTTTGTCTTGCCAGCGGGCAAGCAGCAGGCGGCCTGGGTTGATCCGGATACATTGCTGGTCGGGCGCGAATGGATCCATGGTCAGGTGACAGAGTCGGGCTATCCCTATCTGGTTAAGCGCCTAAAGCGCGGCCAGGGCCTGGACCAGGCCACCGAGGTCTTTGCCGGGACCAAGAGCGATGTCGGGGTCTGGCCGGGCGTCATCCGCGACGCTGATGGCAAGCCCGTTGCCGATTATGTCACCCGGGCCGTTGGCTTTTTCGACAGTGAAATCCATGTGCTGACGTCCAAGGGCACGGTGCGCCTGCCCATACCGACCAAGGCCAGTTTTCAAGCCTATCTGGACGGCCAAGCCATATTCACCTTGGAAGAGGCCTGGTCCGCCCCCAATGGCAAGGCGTTTGCGCAAGGATCCTTGATCAGTTTTGATCTGGCCAAGACGATTGCCGATCCCAAGGCGATTGATCCGGTCCTGATCCTGGCCCCCAATGCCCGTCAGTCGATCGAGGGGGTATCGACGAGCCGCAGCCGCCTGATTGTCACCCTAACCACCAATGTGGTTGGCGAGGTCTGGTCCTATGCCTATGGCCCCAAGGGCTGGAGCGGCCGGGCTCTGGACTTGCCGAAAAATGCCAGTCTTGGCCTGGTCTCGGTTCAGGACCGTAATGATGAGATCTTTGTCTCGGTCACCAGTTTTTTAAACCCCACCAGTCTTTGGTTTGGATCATCGGCCACGGGCAGCCTGGCCGAGGTCAAGGCCGCCCCGGCGCGGTTTGACGCCTCTGACCTGGTGACTGAGCAATTTGAGGCGACCTCAAAAGACGGCACCAAGATTCCCTATTTTGTCGTGCGCAAAAAGGGCCTGGTCCTGGATGGGACGGCCCCGACCTTGCTCTATGCCTATGGCGGGTTCCAGGTCTCCATGACCCCGGCCTATTCCGGCCTGATCGGCAAGTTATGGCTAGAACGCGGCGGGGTCTATGTCCTGGCCAATATTCGCGGCGGCGGTGAATTTGGCCCGGCCTGGCATCAGGCGGGCCTAAAGACCAAGCGCCAGGTGATTTATGATGATTTCGCGGCGGTGGCCGAGGACCTGATCGCGCGCAAGATTACTTCACCGCGCCATTTGGGGATCCAAGGCGGCTCCAATGGCGGCCTTCTCATGGGGGTCGAGCTGACCCAGAGGCCAGAACTTTGGCGCGCGGTCGTGGTCCAGGTGCCCTTGCTCGACATGCTGCGCTATAACCAGCTCCTAGCAGGCGCATCTTGGATGGATGAATATGGCGACCCTGCCGATCCGGTTGAGGGCGCATTCTTAAAACAGCTTTCGCCTTATCATAATCTGAAAGCCGGTGTGGCCTATCCCGAACCCTTCTTTGTCACCTCGACCAAGGATGACCGGGTCCATCCGGGTCATGCGCGGAAAATGGCGGCCAAGATGCAGGCCATGGGTCTGCCGTTCTTTTATTATGAAAACACCGATGGTGGTCATGCGGCGGCGGCCAATCTGAAAGAGACGGCTAAGCGGGTCAGTCTGGAATTTACCTATCTGACCCGAAAACTGATGGACTAGGCCTAGTGAACCAGACCCTGCCCCATTCGCCCTTTGTGCTGGCCGAGCCGCCGCTGCTCAATCCGGCCAAGTTTCGCGATCCTCACCTGACCGCCAAGGGTGAGGCGCGGGCCAGCGTGGCCATGGCGGGCCTGAAGACGCTTTGGTTCAATACTGGCACGCTTTGCAACCTGACCTGTTTGAACTGCTATATTGAAAGCTCGCCGACCAATGATGCCCTGGTCTATCTGACCGCTGCGGAGCAATTGGCCTATCTGGATGAGATTGCGGCCTTGGGCCTGGCCACCGAGGAAATCGGCCTGACCGGCGGCGAGCCGTTTATGAATCCTGACATTATGGACATGATCGAGGCCCCCCTGGTGCGGGGGTTCAAGGTCCTGGTCCTAACCAATGCAATGAAGCCGATGGACCATAAAAAGGATGGTCTTTTGGCGCTCAAGGCTAGGTTTGGCGACCAACTGACCTTGAGGGTAAGTCTGGATCACTATACCGCGGCCGTGCACGAGGCCGAACGCGGGGCGGGCAGTTGGGACAAGGCACTGCAAGGCCTGACCTGGCTCTCTGAGCACGGCTTTAGCCTGGCGGTCGCTGGGCGTAGTCTGGCCGATGAGGATGAGGCGTCCGCCCGCGCGGGCTATCAGACCCAATTTGATCAGCTTGGTATTGCGATCGATGCCAAGACTCCTGCGCGCCTGGTCCTCTTTCCCGAAATGGATGCAAGGGTCGATGTGCCCGAAATTACCACGGCCTGCTGGGGCATATTGCACAAGGACCCGTCCGAGGTGATGTGCGCCTCCAGCCGCATGGTGATTAAGCGCAAGGGCGCGGCAAGGCCGGTGGTCGCGGCCTGTACGCTCCTGCCCTATGACCCGCAATTTGAGCTTGGCGAGACCCTGGCCGGGGCCTTGGGCTCTGTGGCGCTAAATCATCCACACTGCGCCAAGTTCTGCGTGCTGGGCGGGGCGAGCTGTAGCGCCTAGGCTTGCAAGGCCTGGGCTAGCAAGCGGCCCTCAACGGCGCGGCTAGATCCGGCGCGCCAGGCGACAACAATCTCGCGCGAGGGCACGGCCTCATGATTGGCGCGGCCAAGTGGCCGGACCGTCACGCTGGCCCCATCCGTAAGCCCTGCCTCCACCGCCATAGCCGGCAAGAGCGAAACGCCAAGGCCTGAGCCAATCATCTGGACCAGGGTATGCAGGGAGGTTGCGGCAAAATGGCCCTCGCCACTGGCCTTGCCCGGCTCCAGACCGCAAGCGGCCAGGGCATGGTCACGAAAACAGTGGCCGTCCTCGAGCAAGATCAGGTCCTCGCCATCAATACTGGCCATGGAAACGGGCCCGCCCTGGCTGAGCGGGTGATCGGCGGGCAGGGCGGCGAGCAGCTCATCGTCACTGACCCTGGCGGTGCGCAGGCCTGCCGTATCATAGGGCAGGGCGATCAGGGCCGCGTCCAGGGCGCCCGATTTCAGCCCCGCCACCAGCTTATGGGTCATGTCTTCGCGCAGGAAAAGTCGCAGCTTGGGAAATTTCTGGCGCAGGAGGGGCAGGACGCGGGGCAAGAGGAAGGGGGCAATGGTTGGGATGACGCCCAATCTAAACCGGCCTGACAGGGGCTGGCCCGCACTCATGGCCGCCTGGACCAGGTCCTCGGCCTGGGCCAGGATCTCGCCGCCGCGCCGCACCGCCTCTTCACCAACGGCGGTGAGGATGACGCCAGACCGGGCGCGGTCAACGACCGGTGCGCCGAGAATTTTTTCGAGCTCCTGAATGCCCGCCGACAAGGTCGGTTGGGTGACATAGGCCGCCTCGGCCGCGCGGCTGAACGAGCCATGCTCGGCCAGGAGTTTGAGGTATTGCAATTGTCTAAGTGAGGGCAACATCGACTATATATAGACGATATCTATATCAAATTCAAAAACTATCGATTGGCTCTTTGGGGACTGAAGGCGCTATCTCCACCTGGCGGCAGGCCACGGGGCGTGCCGAGTGTTTTTCCTCCCCAGGAGTATCAATCATGTTGGGCGTTACCCAAACTCTTCCAGACTTTAAAATTGTCGGCGTCAAGCCAGGATTTAACCACCATGAAGAAGGCGGGGTCAGCGCCTTTGAGGACCTGAGCAAGGCCTCCTTCCCCGGCAAGTGGAAGATCATCTTCTTCTATCCAAAGGACTTTACCTTTGTCTGCCCGACCGAGATTGCCGAATTTGCGCGCCTGCATAAGGAATTTGAGGATCGCGATGCGGTGGTGCTGGGCGGTTCGACCGATAATGAGTTCTGCAAGCTGGCCTGGCGCCGGGACCATAATGACCTGAACAAGCTGCCGATCTGGTCGTTTGCCGATAATGGCGGTGCCTTTGCCCGGGCCTTGGGCATTTTGGATGAGGCCAATGGCGTGGCCCTGCGCGCCACCTTTGTCGTGGATCCAGACAATACGGTCCAGCATGTCTATGTGACCAATCTCAATGTTGGTCGCAATCCCGCCGATACGCTGCGGGTCCTGGATGCGCTGCAAACCGATGAGCTTTGCCCCTGCAATCGCCAGGTCGGCGGCTCAACCCTCTAGACCTGCCAAAACTGGCCCCAAGGTTTTGTGTGTGGCCTTGGGGCCATCCTTACCGTCCTGTTTGAAAGGAATGTTCCATGTCGATGGATGATTTGCGCGCTGCCCTGCCAGCCTATGCCAAGGATCTGAGCCTGAACCTGTCCTCCTTGGCGTCCGAAACCCTGCTGACCGAACAGCAAAAATGGGGCTGCTTTGTCGCCTCGGCCCATGCGGTTGGCCAGCCCATCGTGGTTCGCAGCCTTGAGGCCGCCGCGCGGGCCGCTGGCCTGTCCGAAGAGGCTTTGACCGCCGCCAAGGCAGCAGCTGCGATTATGGGCATGAATAATGTCTATTACCGGGCCCTGCACCTGATCAGCAATTCTGAATACCAGACCCTGCCGGCCAAGCTGAGGATGAATATCCTGGCCAATCCGGGCGTCGAAAAGGTCGATTTCGAGCTCTGGTGCACGGCGGTGTCGGCGATTAATGGCTGCGGCATGTGCCTCGATAGCCACGAGGCCCAGCTGCGCCAGCATGCGGTGCCCAATACCCATATCCAGGCCACCTTGCGCATTGGTGCCGTGGTCAATGCGGTCAGCCGGGTCCTGGCCGGGGAAGCTGCAGCGGCTTAAACCTTCTAGAACCGGTAGATTCGCTCCAGTGTGTAACGCGAGCCCTGCGGCGTGCGCCAACTCGAATAGAGGCCAAATTGGCGCACGCTAAACGGCTCTGACCGCAAAACCGCATGGTCGGCCAGCCAGGCTGCGACGGCGGTCGGCGGCGTGGTTTTGAGATAAGCCAAGGTTATGTGCGGCGTATATTTACGCTTATCGGGCTCAAGGCCTGCGCGCCTGGCGGCCGCCTCACAGCGCCCCGCTAGAACACTCAAGGCTTCATTGGGCTTAAGGGCCGCCCAGACGGCATTGAGCCGCTCGCCCTGATTAAAGACCCCAACCCCCTCAATAGCGAGATTCAGGGACTGGCCTTTGGACCGCGCGGCGACCTTGGCTAGTTCGGTATCAAGGTCCTCGGCCACGGTCTCATCGACCTCGCCAAAAAAGCGCAAGGTGATGTGCAGGTCCTGGGCCACATGCCAATTGGCCCCGGCCAGGCCGGTCTGGCAGGCGGCAAGGCCTCTCGCAATCGCATCGGGCACAGCCAAGGCTGCAAATAAGCGAATCATCAGGCTGGGCCCTAGCCTCGCGCGCCTTAAGGGCAGGGATTGGGCTGGTTATAGTGCAGGGCCTCGAGGGCCTTTTCGATATCGCTGGTCCAGGGCATGTCAAAGGCTTCCATATCGACCTTGAGCTGGTCCATGGTGGTCGCGCCAATAATGGTCGAGGTCACAAAGGGCCGCGTATCGCAAAACTTGATCGCTAGGGTTTCGGGCAGGACGCCAAGCTGTTTGGCCAGGTCAATATAGCTTTGGACGGCCTTATCGGCGCCTGGGCCTTCATAGCGCTGCAGGCGGTTGAAGAGCTGCTTGCGCGAGCGCTCCGGCAGGGCACCGTTCTGATACTTGCCGGTCAAATAGCCCTGGCCGAGCGGTGAATAGGCCAAGAGACCGACATCTTCGCGCATCGCGACCTCGGCAAGGCCCAGCTCAAATACCCGATTGACGAGGTTGTAGGCGTTCTGGATCGAGGCAATGCGTGGCAGGCCATGCTTTTCGGCCTCAGCCACAAAGCGCATCACGCCCCAAGGGCTTTCATTAGAGACGCCAATATGGCGGATATTGCCCTTTTCGACATGACGACCGAGATTGGCCAAAATGTCTTCAAACGGTTCAAAATCGATCGGATAATCGGCATAGGTCATACCGCCAAACACGCGCAGGCCCCGGTCGGGCCAATGCATTTGATAGAGATCGATATAGTCGGTCTGCAGGCGTTTTAGCGATTTTTCCACCGCCTCATCGATCTGGGCCTTGGTGTGACGGGTCATGGACTCATTATCGCGGGTCCAGCTCATGGGGCTGCGTCCAGCAATCTTGGTCGCCAAGATCACCTTATCGCGCTTGCCGCTGGCCTTAAACCAAGAGCCGATAATCCGCTCGGTCGAGCCTTGGGTCTCTGCGCGCGGCGGCACGGCATACATTTCGGCCGTGTCCCAGAAATTAATGCCCTGATCGAGGGCATAGTCCATCTGTTCGTGGCCCTCGGCCTCGGTGTTTTGCTCGCCCCAGGTCATGGTGCCCAAGCAGATACGGGAGACTTGCAGGCCAGTACGGCCAAGGGGGGAATACTGCATGGGTGATCCCTATAGGCCGCGCGGCGGAGTGAGTTTCGTCTAGGCCTGGTTTTGGTTTAAATGCCCATTCTAGGCAATGCTTGATCCTGGATTTTTGGTGTCCGATCAAGGCACATAAAAGCCTTGTGGTGGGTCCTTGCACAAACGCAAGTTTGCACCAATATATATCGGGCGTCCGACTTGGGCGTTTTGAACAAGGCATGACATCGATGAGCGACCTTAACCGCGGCTATGCACGACCGATCCCGATGGATCGCGCCGACATGTCGGTGGACACGGGCCTGCGCGCATTCATGCTGGGCGTCTATAACAAGGTGGCGCTGGGCCTGCTCTTGTCGGCGGCACTGGCCTATCTGACCTCCAGCTTTGCGCCCGTACAAGAATTACTGTACCGCACCGTTGACGGGCGGTTCGCAGGTATGACGATCCTGGGCATGGTTGTAGCGTTTGCGCCTCTCGGCGTGATCCTGCTTTCAACCTTTGCCATGCGCAACCCTACGGAAAAGTCGGCGGGCCTGCTCTATTGGACCATTGTTTCGCTGATGGGCGCGTCTCTGGGCGTGGTCCTGCTGGTCTATACCGGCGCGTCAGTGGTTTCGACCTTCTTGATTACGGCGACCGCCTTTGGCGCGCTGAGCCTGGTGGGCTATACGACCAAGAAGGATCTGACCGCCTTTGGTAGCTTCCTGATCATTGGCTTGATCGGCCTGATCTTGGCATCAGTGGTCAATATCTTCCTGAAGTCGTCGGCCATGGCCTTTATCGTCAATATTTTGGGCGTCTTCATCTTTGCGGGTCTAATCGCCTATGACACCCAGCGGCTGAAGATGAGCTATTACGAAATGGGTGGCGATCAGGCGGCCATGGGTGTTGCGACCAATTTCGGCGCCCTGAATCTCTATCTGAACTTTATCAACCTGTTCCAGTTCCTGATCTCGCTCTTTGGCGAACGCCGCTAAGACTTAAAAGATCGGATGATAGATCGGCCCCAGCCTCGGCTGGGGCCTTTTTTGTGCCTAATCGACGATAGCGAAACGGCCCTTATCGAAGATCTTTAAGACCTGTTCCAGTTCATGGCCGCGTTTGAGGATCATGCCGCCCTGGCCGATCACGGCCCAGGCCCCTTGCTTGCGTGCCAAGGCCGGGTGCTTTTCGATCCGGTAAAGCGGCTGTTCGGCGGCATGGCGAAACACCGAAAAGGCGGCGCTATCTTTCAGGCCATCGATCGCATAGTCCCGCCACTCGCCCGCCGCGACCATACGGCCATACAGCCGCAAGAGGCGGTCCAGCTCCTTGCGCTCAAAAAAGGTGACGGGCGCAAGCGGCCCTGACGGTGGCTCTGGAATCATGTCTTTAGCCTAGCCCGAAACCCCAGAAGGTCAAAAGCCGTTGCCGAATGGTCACCTTGGCCAAGATTCGGGCGTCTGGCCCAAATGGCCTTGAAATGACCTCAATTTGGTCGCGGAGGCGCCTGTTTGGCTATGCATATAGTTCTTGTCGACCGGTTGGAGGCTAAAAGGTCCCGGAACCTGAACAGCCCCCCCAGCCCCCTGGATTTTTAGGTTCCGCCGGTCGACGCTTTATGCCCTACCCCTTCGGGCATAAATGCCAACAAAAAGCCCGCATGGTCTTCCCCCCGAGCCATGCGGGCTTCATGTTGTCTGGAACAAGACAAGCATAGGGGGAACACAATGGCTAATTCTGGAACCGGTCGCCTGTTAGACCGGGCTTGTATCATTACGGGCGCGGCCTCTGGCATTGGCCGCGCGACGGCCGAGCTGTTTGCAGAACAGGGCGCCAAGGTCTTGGCGGTCGACCGGCCGGGCACGGATCTTAGCTTTTCGGGAACGATCATTGGCCTGGGCATGGATGTCACAGATGAGGGCGCTCCGGAAGCTATTATCGCGGCCGCCATTGAGGCCTTCGGCAAGCTAGACATCGTCTATAACAACGCCGGGATCGGCCGCGGTGCCCCGGCGGCAGAGATGACGGACGCCATGTTTGATCAGACGGTTGCGGTCAATTTGCGCGCCGTGTTTCGCTTGAGCCGCGCCGCCATCCCGCATCTGATTGCCTCTCCCTATGGCCGAATTATCTCGACGGCCAGCATAATGGCAAAGTTCACCGATTATGGCCTTGCCGCCTATAGCGCGACCAAGGCTGGCGTTGTTGGCCTGATGAACAATCTAGCCTTAGAGCTGGGTCGTTACGGCGTCACTGCTAATGCCATCTTGCCCGGCGCGATCCATACCGGCATGACCGCAGCCAGTTTTGAAAACCCCGATATTGCCGGAATCTGGGCCAAGAAGGCTGCCTTAAAGCGCCTAGGTGCACCCATTGATATTGCCCGAGCGGCCCTGTTCTTAGCCTCAGACGATGGCGGCTTCGTCACCGGCCAGGCCTTGGGCGTCGATGGCGGCTTGATGCTGCGGGTATAACGCAATCCTGCCCTAGGCCATCATGCCCTGCATCGTTGCCATCACCAGACCAAACGCCCGTAGATCGCCTGCCGTGGTCGCAGCCATCTTATTCATGGCATAGGCATAGGTGGCGCGCGCGTCCATATCGATAATGATCAGGGAGCCGCCATAACCGCCCCAATACATGGCGCTGGCATTGGGTAGGGGCATCATTTCAGACGCCAGGCCAAAGCCCATGCCATAGCGCACCGGCGTGCCCAGGATCATGTCCTTGCCCTCGATCTGGACCTCAAGCGCCTTTCGGCAGCCGGCTTCGGATAAGAAGCGCTTGCCCTTGGCCATGCCGCCATTGGCCAAGATGGTGTGGATCTCCGCGACCGACCGGGCGTTACCCTGGCCACCAGCCGCCGGAATTTCGGCCCCGCGCCATTCGCGGGTCTTGGTGTCGCGCGGGTTGATCAAGGGATTGGTCGACATATTGGTGGTCAGGGGGTTTTCTTCGCCATCGGCCGTAATACCACCGCGCGGCGGCGGGATCAGGTCGGCGACCCGGTGATCATGTTCTGGGCCCATGCCGATATGGAAGTCGGCGCCGAGGGGCTCGGCCACCTCTTTGCGGAAAAACGTGCCGATCGTTTGGCCGGTGATGCGGCGGACGACCTCGCCGATCAGATAGCCTTGGGTCATGGCGTGATAGCCAGGTGCTGTGCCCGGTTCCCAATAGGGGGCCTGGGCGGCCAAAAGGCTGGTCGCCTTTTCCCAGTCATAAAGATCGGCCTGCTTGAGCGTCTCTTTCCAGCCCGATAGCCCGGCCGAGTGGCTCATAAAATGGCTAACCTTGACCCCGGCCTTTCCATTGGCGGCAAATTCCGGCCAATACTTCGAAACCGACGCGTCAAAATCCAGCTCGCCGCGATCGGCCAGCATCAGAGCGACCAGGAAGGTCATGGTCTTGGTGGTCGAATAGACATTGACGATTGTGTCTTTATCCCAGGGACGGGTCTTGGCCTCATCGGCAAAGCCGCCCCAGACATCGATCACAGTCTCGCCGTCCTTGGTGGCGCAATACCCCGCGCCGACATCCGCGCCATTATTCAGATTGGCTTCAAATGCCTCGCGTACGCCCAAGAACCGGTCTTTCGCAAACCCGTGTGCCTTAACTGTGGTCATGTCATCCCCTTTGCCGACGCCGTGTTTCGGCGCTTCGCTTTGATTCTAGGATTGAATAGGAAGTAAAGCCGCGCGGCCAGGCCCTGCGCCAAGACGCCTTAAGGATTTTTTGCGCTATCGAGCTTCAGCGGTGCCGGGCTGTTTAGCTTTTGGGCCGCCAATATCTTGCCGCCGCGCATGCCCTGGACCAGGACAAGGCGCTCTAACCCATCCCCAGAGGCTTTTGGCAGCATAAAGGTCCTGGCCTTGCCCCGCCAACTGCCCAGGCGCACCAGTTCTCGTACGGCATGGGCATAGGTCACAGTCTTGCCGCGGTTCTCGCCGCGCTTGACCTCAGTGTTTTGGAGTTCAGGCTCATAGCTGATCAGCCAGACC
>JBILKO010000098.1:0-9752 GCA_044376615.1 Caulobacteraceae bacterium | reverse complement strand
CATTCCGCGCGACCGTCATGCGGCGTTTTTTGCCGCCCTTGCGGTAGTTGCCTCCTCGGTCGAACGCCTAGCCACCGAGATCCGCCACCTGCAACGCACCGAGGTGCTCGAAGCCGAAGAGCCATTCGATCCGGGCCAAAAAGGCTCGTCAGCCATGCCCCATAAGCGCAACCCCATCCTGACCGAAAACCTGACCGGCCTTGCGCGTCTGGTTCGTTCCGCCGTCATTCCTGCGCTTGAAAATGTCGCCCTGTGGCATGAGCGCGATATAAGCCATTCGAGTGTCGAGCGCGGCATTGCCCCCGATGCGACCATTCATCTGGATTTTGCCCTGCGCCGCCTCGCTGGTGTCGTCGAGCGGCTGGTGATCTATCCTGAAAACATGGCCAAGAATCTCGATCGGCTCGGCGGCCTGGTGCATTCCCAGCGCGTCATGCTGGCTCTTACCCAAAAGGGTATTGGCCGGGAGGTCGCCTATGCCGCCGTCCAAGGCGCTGCCATGAAGGTTTGGCGCGGCGAAGCCAGGTTCCTCGACCTGCTAAAAGCCGATCCTGACGTGGGTCCGCATCTAAGCGATGCCGAATTGGAAGACCTGTTTGACCTGACCTATCACTTCAAACACGTCGACACGATTTTCGATCGGGTGTTTGGGATCGGCTAGGGCCGCTGCGCACTAGGTGCCCGACTGAATTTGCTCGCGGGCGACAGCGAGTAATTCTTCCATCTTCCGACGGATTTCAGATTCAGTCGTCGATAGGCCTGCGCCAGTCAGATCTGTCAGGACCTTACGCAAGACATCATCATCGCCGGGTTGTTCGAAATCGGCCTTTACAATGACCTTGGCATAGTCGTCGGCATTGGCCAGGCCCATCAGTTCGGCGGCCCAAAGACCTAGCAGCTTGTTACGCCGCGCAATTGCCTTGAACTCGAGCTCGTTCTCGCGGGCGAATTTGTTTTCAAAGCCTTTTTCGCGGTCTTCGAACGTTGTCATGGTAACCTCAATTCGCAATTCTAGAGGGATGCTTATCGTGTGATTGGCCTTCCTGCAATGTCCAAACCGTCGCAATATTAAACCCTGGGTGCGGTTTGCGCCGCAAGCCGCGATCGGCTAGGTTAGCGCGCATCTATCTATGGTGTGGAACCGAGTCGGCGACGTGCGGGAATAAACGGGAACTCGCATCGTCTCAGGTCACCAGCCGCCAATCGCCTTCGGGAAAGCCGACCTATTATGACCCGCCGAAAGAAGATCTACGAGGGCAAGGCCAAGATTCTTTATGAAGGGCCGGAGCCTGGGACCCTGATCCAGTATTTTAAGGACGACACCACCGCCTTTAACTCGGAAAAAAAGGCCGTCCTCGAAGGCAAGGGCGTGATCAATAATCGCATCAGCGAATACATTATGATCAAGCTGAATGCCGTCGGGATCCAAAACCACTTTATTAAGCGCATGAATCTGCGCGAGCAGCTGATCCGCGAGGTCGAGATCATTCCGCTAGAGGTGGTGTGCCGCAATATTGCCGCAGGCTCACTGTCGACGCGTTTTGGCCTGCCTGAGGGCCAGGTATTGCCCCGGTCCATCCTGGAATTCTATTATAAGGACGATAAGCTCAACGATCCCATCGTGACCGAGGAGCACATCACCGCGTTCAACTGGGCCACGACCCAGGAAATCGACGACATGATGGCCATGACCTTGCGGGTCAATGACTTCCTGAGCGGCCTTTTCGGCGCGGTTGGCATTACCCTCGTCGACTTCAAGATCGAATATGGCCGGGTTTTTGAGAACGACTTTTCGCGCATTATCTTGGCCGATGAGATTAGCCCAGACAGCTGCCGCCTCTGGGACTCGGTGACCAATGAAAAGCTCGACAAGGACCGGTTCCGCCGCGACCTAGGCGGTGTGATCGAAGGCTATACTGAGGTTGCCCGCAGGCTCGGGATCATGCAGGAAATGCCCACCGTGATTCAAGGAGGCAAGATCACATGAAGGCCAAGGTCCACGTCTTTTTGAAGCCCGGCGTTTTGGATGTTCAGGGTAAGGCCATTGAGGGCGCTGTGCACGCCCTTGGCTTTAGCGGCGTCAGCAATGTGCGCGTCGGCCGTATGATCGAATTTGATCTTGCTGGTGAAGACCGCGCGAAGGCCGAGGCTGAGGTTAAGTCACTGTGCGACCGCTTGCTCGCCAATACTGTGATTGAAAGCTACACGGTGGACCTGGTCTGAAATGAAGTCGGCTGTCATTGTCTTTCCAGGGTCCAATTGTGATCGCGACTGTAAGGTGGCGATCGAGCGCTCGACCGGATCGTCGGTCGATATGATCTGGCATCAGGAAACAGCCTTGACCTCCGGCCTTGACCTGATCGTCCTGCCTGGCGGTTTTTCTTACGGCGACTATCTGCGCTGCGGGGCCATGGCCGCCCTGTCGCCGGTCATGGCTGAGGTCAAGGCGGCGGCCGAACGCGGCGTTGCCGTGGTTGGGATCTGCAACGGCTTTCAGGTCTTGTGCGAGGCTGGCATGCTTCCGGGTGCCTTGCTGCGCAATAAGGGCCTGAAATATATCTGCAAGGCTGTGACCCTCGATGTCGTCAATGCCCAGACCCGGTTCTCGTCCGGCTATGCCCAGACCCGCGAGGCGGTGATGACGGTGGGCAATGGCGAGGGCAATTTCTTTGCTGGCGAGGCCGAGCTCGACCGGATTGAGGGCGAGGGCCAGGTCGTGTTTCGCTATCGCGACAACCCCAATGGCTCGGCCCGCGACATTGCCGGCATCGTCAATGCCAAGGGCAATGTGCTAGGCTTGATGCCGCACCCGGACCGCGCCTTTGAGGCCGATCTCGGCTCCGCTGATGGGGCAACTCTGTTTCAAACAGCCTTGGCCAGTGCATAGCGGTCCGAACGCTTGAGTCTTTCGAAGCGCTAACGGTCCAAGCCTTGTGGAGCTGCAAAGAGTCCAATCTTGACCGAGGTCTAATGGTTGACTTGGCAAGCCCAGCAAGGCATACACGCCGCTCCCCGCCGCCAGAACAATCTGGCAGCTTAAGGGGTTATGACGGGTGATCTAAAGCCGCCGTTGCAATCGCCGTCCCAGTCTCGGGGCAGCCGGCTCGGATCGAACTAAAGAGAAGTGCATGTCAAAGCGTCATTCCGCTAAGTATAAACTCGACCGCCGTATGGGCGAAAATATTTGGGGTCGCCCCAAATCGCCCGTCAATAGCCGCTCTTACGGTCCCGGCCAACACGGTCAACGCCGCAAGTCCAAGGTCTCCGATTTCGGTCTTCAGCTACGCGCCAAGCAAAAGCTCAAGGGCTATTACGGCAACCTGACCGAAAAGCAGTTTTCGCGCATTTATGAAGAAGCCGACCGCCGCAAAGGCAATACGTCGGAAAACCTGATCGGCCTGTTGGAAAGCCGCCTGGACGCGATCGTCTATCGCGCCAAGTTCGTGCCAACCGTGTTTGCTGCCCGTCAGTTCGTCAATCACGGCCATGTCACGGTCAATGGCCAAAAGGTCAATATCGCCTCCTATCGCTGCAAGATCGGCGATGTGGTCGAGGTGCGGGAACGCTCGCGCAATATGGCCCTGGTGCTCGAGGCCATTCAGTCGGCTGAACGCGATTTCACCGATTATGTCGAAGTCGATGCCAAGGGCTTGTCGGCCAAGTTCATCCGAGTGCCGGAGCTTTCCGAAGTGCCCTACCCGGTCAAGATGGAACCAAACCTGGTTATCGAATACTATTCCTCCTGATCCCCTTCGCGGCGATCATCAAAACAAAAGGCCCCGGATTTCCGGGGCCTTTTCGTTATCTAGACATCCAACAGCTGAACCCAGCCGCCGTTTGGTGATCTAAACTTTTATCGAAACGCCGCTCGAAAACACCGGGACCGCAGCTGGTGCGGGCGCAGCGACTGGCGCTGGCGCGGCTACAGGCGCTGAGACCGGCGCTGACGCAATGACAGGTGCCGCAGCAACGATGCGTGGCGGCGGCGGCGCCGCAGGGACGGGAACCGACACAGTGATAGGCGCTGGGCTAGGCGATTGGATCGCCGGAGCCGACGCAACAGGCGCACTGGCCTTAGCAGCGCCGGGCACAGTCGTCTCAGTCGTCTCAGTCGTCACTGGAGCCTCTGAGGCGGTCGCAGCGGCCACAGCCTGGGTCGCAGCCTCGTAGGCCTTAAAGCCCGTATCGCCCAAAGGCACAGGCTTGCCACTATTGGTGACGGGCAAAGAAGGCTCAAGCAGAGCAGAAGATCGACCACCGAGGCTGACATATTCCTGAGCCGCAGCAGCAACCTGCCGCGCAATCTGAGCCGCCAATTCTCGTGCCGCTAAAATATCACCGGGAATCTGAAGGCTGGAGGCAAGCTTGTCCTTCGCAATCAGCATACGCTGATAGGCGCGTTCCATCCCGGCCGTATCGACCGATATTTCACTATTCTGCCTTGGCTCCGGTCCAGTTCTTGAACCTATATCCGCCGCTAACATAGTCTTAGACACGTTCGCCGCGACGGCGTCAGACCAATTTTGGACCGGTGATAGCCTCAGAATGGATATACCACTATCCACCATGACGGCCTCCTCCTTTCTGAGGATACTACCGACTCGACGTTATCATAGTATTATCAAGCACAACTTTCAAGGAAATTTTTGCATCGATTCGGAAAATAGTAAACTAAATCCTAACCATATGCGCGGAACTTAAATTAATTCGCGATCAATCCCTGATCCGACAGATAGGTTTTCAGCTCCCCGGCCTGAAACATTTCCCGAATTATGTCCGAGCCACCGACAAATTCGCCCTTCACATAAAGCTGCGGAATCGTCGGCCAATCGCTGAAAGTCTTGATCCCATTACGCAGGTCATCGTCCTGCAATACGTCAACTCCGACGAATTCGACGCCGAGATGATCCAGGATCTGGACGACGACAGCCGAAAACCCGCAGCGCGGTTGATCGGGCACGCCTTTCATGAACAACACAACGGGCTGTTCCGCGATGGTCTTGGCGATGAAGTCTGAGGCCGAGGTTACTATAGCGTCGGTCATGATCAAATCTCTTCCTGTGATTGGTCTAGAGCTAGGAAGGCAATGCCCCCAGGTCAAGGGCAAGGTCTAGCTAGGTCGATGTAAGTCTAAACAGACGGCGCTGAGGTTTCGAGCGCAAGGGCATGCAAGGTGCCGCCAATCTTGCCTTTTAAGGCCGCATAGACAAGCTGGTGCTGGCGGACCCGGGTTAGACCGGCAAAGGCCCGCGAAACAATCCGCGCCCTATAATGGTCGCCGTCTCCCGCAAGATCTTGGATCTCAATCTCGGCATCGGGAAACGCCGCCTTCAAATCCGCTTCGAGCGCTGCGACGGTCATTGGCATGGCAATAAGCCCCCCATAATCTAGACTAAGCTCTAAGTCGCCGCATTCATAAAGGCGGGCATCCAGGCTTCATGCGCTGCCTTTAGATCTTCAAGATCGATTGCAAACAAATGACCGGCTCGGCCCTCGACAGCCAACTCGCAGCCCCCTGCCCGCCCGATCACCGTATAGGGCACCCCGGCAGTTGCTGCAGCCGTATCGAGGGCATCAAGATCACTTGCGGCCATACCAACAAGATATCGCGCCTGCTCTTCCCCCAAGAGCTGGGCATGGTCGGCCAAATCGCCAGGCAGAGTCAAGAATACGCCCGTATTCGACGCCATGGCCATTTCGGCTGCTGCGATCAACAGCCCGCCGTCGGACAGGTCATGCACAACAGAGGTCAAGCCATCAGCAATCAAGCCACGAACGAGATCGCCATTGCAACGCTCAACTACCAGATCTACCGGCGGCGGTGCGCCCTCTTCCCTGCCCAAAATGTCGCGCAAATAGATGGAGGAACCAAGCTCGCCGGTCGAAGCCCCTATAAGCACTAGCGTCTGGCCGTCCTTCAAACCGCCATAACCCGCACGCCTACCATAGTCTTTGAGCAGGCCCACCGCCCCGACGGTCGGGGTTGGCGGAATGGCCGCGCCATTGGTCTCATTATAGAGCGAGACATTTCCCGACACGACGGGGAAGTCCAGAACGCGGCAGGCCTCGGCCATGCCATCAATGGCCCGAACAATCTGGCCCATGATTTCGGGGCGCTCAGGATTGCCGAAATTGAGATTGTCCGTGATCGCGATCGGCTCAGCACCTACAGACGTCAGATTGCGCCAGGCCTCGGCTACAGCCTGTTTGCCGCCCTCATAGGGGTCGGCCTGGACATAGCGCGGCGTGCAATCACTGGTCATGGCCAGGGCCTTGCGCGTGCCATGCACCCGCACCATGCCGGCATCGGCGCTGGTGGCGCTATCGGCCAAGGTATCGGCCATGACATGGCGATCATATTGCTCCCAAAGCCAGCGCTTCGAGGCCATGTCCGGCGTCGAGACCAAGGCCAGAACCGTCGCGCGCCAGTCCGTCGGCGCAGGCACCTGGTCTGGGCTCAGGCGAGGCTGCAGCGCGGGCTGGACCCAGGGCCGGTCATAAAGGGGCGCATCATCGGCAAGCGGCCCGAGTGGCAGGTCGCAAACCAGCTCGCCCTTGTGCTTGAGCACAATCCGGCCGGTATCCGTGGTCCAGCCAATGACGGCGGCATCCAGGCCCCATTTCTCGAAGACGCGGTAAGCATCGGGCTCCCGGCCAGGCTTCAAGATGGCCAGCATCCGCTCCTGGCTTTCCGACAGCATCATTTCATAGGCGCTCATGCCCTCTTCGCGCTGCGGTACGGCGTCTAGGTCAAGATCTATGCCTAGCCCGCCGCGCCCTGCCATCTCGACCGAAGACGAGGTCAGCCCCGCCGCCCCCATGTCCTGAATGGCGGCAACGGCACCCAGGCCCATCAGTTCCAGTGTCGCCTCAATCAGCAGCTTTTCAGCAAAGGGGTCGCCAACCTGGACCGTAGGGCGCTTGTCCTCCGAATCCTCATCGAACTCCGCAGAGGCCATGGTCGCGCCATGGATTCCGTCGCGCCCAGTCTTTGACCCGAAATAGACCACTGGCAGGCCAGGCGCAGGCGCGGCAGACAAAAAGATCTTATCAGCATCGGCCAGGCCAACGCACATGGCATTGACCAGGATATTGCCATTATAGCCTTCGTGAAACTGGGTCTCGCCGCCGACTGTGGGCACACCCACACAATTGCCATAGCCGCCTATCCCGCTGACCACGCCAGACACCAGCCGCCGGGTCTTGGGATGAGATGGGTCACCGAACCGAAGGGCATTGAGCAAGGCAATCGGCCGCGCACCCATGGTGAAAACATCGCGCATAATGCCGCCAACGCCCGTGGCCGCGCCCTGATAGGGCTCGATATAGGAGGGGTGGTTGTGCGACTCCATCTTAAAGACTGCCGCCTGGCCATCGCCAATATCGACCACGCCGGCATTTTCGCCGGGGCCTAAAATGACGCGCGGGCCCGTCACCGGGAATTTGCGCAAGTGTTTGCGCGAGGACTTATAGGAGCAGTGCTCGCTCCACATGACGCTGAACACGCCCAGCTCGACCAGATTGGGCTCGCGGCCCAGCCGGGTCAGGATCAGCTCATATTCATCCGCCTTCAGACCAAATTCGCGAGCGAATTCAGCCATGGGCTTGGCGGCGGCGAGGGTCGAGGGATTCTGGCTCATGTGCTGATCTTCTAGCCTTGTTCGCAGGGGCGGGCGATAGGGCGCTGGCCCGCCCCTGCGCATTTTTTTGAGGTTTTGTGCCTAGGCCTTCAGGCGCGAAGCATGAAAGGCCAGATGATCGGCAATAAAGCTGGTGATGAAGAAATAGGAATGGTCATAACCGGCCTGACGTCGCACCGTGACCTTGCGGCCCGCCTTGGCCGCCGCCGCCTCGATCAATTCCGGCTTGAGCTGGTTTTCAAGGAAGTTATCGGCCAGGCCCTGATCGATCAGGATATCATCATAGCTGGCCCCGGCCCCGGTCTCGATCAGCAAGCAGGCATCATGCGCCGCCCATTTGGCCTCATCGGGTCCCAGATAGGCACCAAACGCCTTACGACCCCAGTCGCAGCGGGTCGGCGAAACAATCGGCGAAAAGGCTGAGACGGACTTAAACAGGTTCGGATATTTCAAAGCCAAGGTCAGGGCCCCGTGACCGCCCATGGAATGGCCGCTAACGCCGCGCCGGGCTGGATCGGTTGGGAAATTGGCATCGACCGCAGCGATAAGGTCGCTCGTGATATAGGTTTCCATCTGGAAATGCGGGGCCCAGGGCACCTCAGTACTATTCACATAAAAGCCTGCGCCTTGGCCCAGATCATAGGCGGCATCATCGGCAACGCCCTCGCCGCGCGGGCTGGTATCGGGCGCAATCACGATCAGCTTCAAGGCCGCCGCTGCGCCATAGGCGCCAGCCTTGACCGTGAAATTGTCTTCCGTGCAGGTCAGGCCCGACAACCAGACCAGGCTGGCAAATGGCCCTTGGCCATCGGGCACAAAGATGGAAAACCGCATTGGCGTGGTGGTTGCGGCGGAATTGTGCCGCACATAGGTCAAGGTGCCGCCATGCACGCGGTGCTGACCTAGGGTTTCGATCTCAGTCATGGTCTTGTCCTTGGTTGGGTGTCTTGGTCTTTTCGGCAAAGGCGCTCGCCCGGGCCATGCGCGCCAGAACCTGGCCACGGCCGCGCGTCAGGGCGGTGACGACGCCGCGCAGGGTGCGGACCTCTTGGTCCGACAGGCGCGAGCGGGCGAATATGGCGCGCAGGTTCCGGATCATGGAAGGCCGCTTTTCCGGCGGAAAGAAAAAGCCGGACGTATCCAGCTCTGTCTCCAGCTGCTCGTAAAAGCCAAAGACCTGGGCCTGGTCGGCGGGAGGCGCGACCTCGTCAAAGGCGGCGGGCGGCGCGTCATCGAGCGTCAAGCGCCACTCATAGGCATTCAGGGCCACGGCCTGGGCCAGGTTCAGCGAGCGGAATTTGGGGTCGATCGGGATGGTGACAATGGCCTGGCAAAGGGCAATGTCCTGAGTCTCGAGCCCAGCCCGCTCCCCACCAAACAGGAGGCCAATCTTTTGGCCCGCCGCCGCGGCCTGGTTCAGCGCGGCGGCCGCCTGGCGCGGGGTGATCACGGGCAGTCTGGCCTCACGCGGCCGGGCCGTGGTGGCATAAAGAAGTTGAAGGTCGGCGCAGGCGTCTTCTAGCCGCTCGAACACCTTGGCATTGTCCAGCGGCCAATCGGCGCCAGACGCACTGGCCCAGGCGCGCTCCTGCGGCCAGCCATCGCGCGGTGCCACCAGGCGCAGGTCATAGAGCCCGAAATTGGCCATGACGCGCGCCACCGCCCCGATATTCTCGGCCAGTTGCGGCGCACTCAAGATCACACAGGGCGGGACAGGTTCGGTCACGCCTCGCGATAGCCGAGGATGGCCTCAGAAGCAAATCCCCAGACAATTGCTTAAGGCCTGCAAGGTATGATTGCCCAAGATCGCGCAGCGGTCTATAGGCCAAGGGTCGCGAGCGGCAAGGCCCTGTGTGCCTGGCATGAGATCGCGCCCCTTTTTCCGGGAGCCAAACATGGCCAAGATTAAAGTTGCTAATCCGGTCGTCGATCTCGACGGCGATGAAATGACCCGCATCATCTGGAAGTTGATCAAGGACAAGCTGATCTTCCCCTTCCTGGATCTCGAAATCGATTATTACGATCTGGGCATGGAGCATCGCGATGCGACCAATGACCAGGTCACCATCGATGCGGCCAATGCGATCAAGAAGCACGGCGTCGGCATTAAGT
>JBILKO010000170.1:0-3169 GCA_044376615.1 Caulobacteraceae bacterium | reverse complement strand
GGAATATTATCGTGCTTTTTCCACGGATTGGTCAGGGTCTTGTGCTTGAGGCTCTTCAAGGCCCGGATGATGCGGCGACGCGTGCCGTTCGGCTTGATCACATCATCAATATAGCCGCGTGAGGCGGCCACGAACGGGTTGGCAAAGCGCTCCTTATATTCCGCTTCCCGCGCCGCCAGCTTTTCAGCATCACCAATATCGGCGCGGAAAATGATTTCCACGGCCCCCTTGGCGCCCATGACCGCGATCTCAGCGGTTGGCCAGGCATAGTTCACATCGCCGCGCAGATGCTTGGAGCTCATCACGTCATAGGCCCCGCCATAGGCCTTGCGGGTAATCAAGGTCACCTTGGGCACGGTCGCCTCGGCATAGGCAAACAAGAGCTTGGCCCCATGCTTGATCAGGCCGCCATATTCCTGCTTTGTGCCGGGCATGAAACCTGGAACATCGACCAGGGTGATAATGGGAATCCCAAAAGCGTCGCAAAAGCGTACAAACCGCGCGGCCTTGCGGCTGGCATCAATATCGAGCACCCCGGCCAGGACCTGAGGCTGATTGGCGACAATGCCGACACTGGCCCCATCCATACGCGCAAAGCCGGTAATGATGTTCTTGGCAAAGTCCTTGCCGATCTCAAAAAAGTCCGCCTCATCGACCGTCTTGAGGATTAGCTCCTTCATGTCATAGGGCTTGTTCGGATTGGCCGGGATCAGGGTATCAAGCGAGGCCTCGTCGCGCTCTGGATCATCGAATGTGGTGCGAACCGGCGGCTTTTCGCGATTGGATAGAGGCAAGAAATCAACCAGACGCCGAATCTGGGTCATGGCCTCCAGGTCATTCTCAAACGCGCCATCGGCAACGCCGGACTTGCCCGCATGCACGCGCGCGCCGCCCAGGTCTTCGGCTGAAACCGTCTCATTGGTCACGGTCTTGACCACGTCGGGACCGGTGACAAACATATAGCTGGTATCCTTCACCATGAAGATGAAGTCGGTCAGGGCTGGGGAATAGACATCGCCGCCAGCGCAGGGGCCCATAATGACGCTGATCTGGGGGATGACGCCGCTGAACAGGACGTTTTCCATAAAGATGTCGGCATAGCCAGCCAGGCTATCGACGCCCTCTTGGATACGCGCTCCGCCCGCATCAAACAGGCCAATCACCGGCGCGCCATTACGGGCGGCCATGCGCTGTACCTTTACGATCTTCTGGGCATGGGCCATGGACAAGGAGCCGCCAAACACGGTGAAGTCCTTGGAAAACACATAGACCAGGCGGCCATTAATCGTGCCCCAGCCGGTTACGACACCATCGCCGGGCACCTTTTGGTCCTGCATGCCAAAGTCAGAGCAGCGGTGCTCGACAAACATGTCATATTCTTCGAACGAGCCTTCATCGAGCAGGAGTTCAATCCGCTCGCGCGCCGTCAGCTTGCCCTTGGCATGCTGTGAGGCAATGCGCTTGTCGCCGCCGCCTTGGCGGGCCTGGTCCCGGCGCTTTTCGAGCTCGTCTAGGATGTCCTGCATGTCAAATTCGTCCGCAAATTTTTTGGTGCAGGAGGCTTAGCGGTCTGTCTGGTGACTGACAAGCACAGGCTTGCCCTTATGCCTGCTAAAAGCGCCGGTCAAAGGGTGCGATTTACCCTTTTAAGGCCAAGAACCAGCGTTCCAGCAGCAGCGCCTCTTGCCGCATCCAGGCCGTGCGCGCCGCGGCCTCGTCGTCTATGCCCCAACGCTGTTCCTGAAAGGCCTGGTCTAGGCGCGACAGGTCGAACGCCTCCTGCCCGGTCAAACGCCCGGCCTGAAGCGCCAGGGTCAGGACCGCTGAGCCAAACAGGGCGGCACCAAAGGCTAGGCCTGCCAGGGTAAAATCATCCTGCACCTCGGCAAGGGCGCGCGCCCGGTTGAGGCTATCTTGCGGTTGGGTCTGGTGGATAATGCCCTTGGTCGGTACCAGGATCAGATTGTGCGTCTGCTCGGCCCAGAACAGTAAGGGCTCCCATTGGGCGGTCTGAAGCGCGACAAGCGATTGCGGGGCATCCGCAAAATAACAAATCAGGTCCGCCCCCGCATAGCGCGCCAACTCGGCGGCAGTCTCGGCCCGCGCCTGAGCGATACGATCGATCACAGTATAGGCCATGCGGGTTGCGCCCATTAGAGGCAGGACAATGAATTCCGCCTGCTCAGCCCATTCAGCTGCAACCAGATCCGCCAGGGCCTGGGTCGGCAAGACCAGGCGCGCGCCAGCTGGCGTCTTGACCGCGCGACCATCGAGCAGGATCGCAAAACCGCCTTCAGCGGCGGCTGTGCCCACAGTCTTGTAAAAGCGCTTGGGGCCTTCTGCGCTGTCATTCAGGCTCATCGCGTCACCGGGTTCATTGGGCCGCCAAGGCCATGAGTTGGGTTTTCAATTCTGAAAAGTCATAGGCGACATGGTCGGCATGGGCCGCGACTTCGTCCGGGGTGTGAAAGCCCCAGCTAACGCCTTGCGCCCTTACGCCTGCGTCCTTGGCCATGATCATGTCATGGCTAGTATCGCCGATCATGATGGTATGTTCCGGACCTATGCCTTGGGCCTGCATGGCCGCCAGCACCATGGCCGGATGCGGCTTGCCCGGGCCATCATCGGCGCAGTGGGTCGTCTCAAATAGATCATGCCAGCCATGCATGGCCACCACCATTTCCACCCCCCGCCGGGACTTGCCCGTCGCCATAGAGAGCTTCCAGCCGTCTTGCCGCAGATGCTCCAACAGATCCGCCGCGCCCTCATACAAGGGCTCGATAAAGCCAGGTTGGCGATGGATTTGGTGAAACGCTGACTTGTAGTGATGTTCAAGCTCAACAAGGCCCGCTGGCGACAGCTCAGGCGCGAGCATGGCTAGGCCCACATTGAGGTTTAACCCGACAATATGACGTACCTGGTCATAGCTGGGCTGAGGCAGGCCCATCACATCAAATGCGGCCTGAGCGGCACCCTGGATCACGTCGCGGCTATCCACCAATGTGCCATCAATATCAAACACGGCCAGACGCGGCTTAGGGGCTAGCCTCATCACCGGTGACGCGGCGCTCTAAGGCTCGCCCCACCCTTGGGGAAGGGTTCGGGATCCGCCTCATGCTCATCAAAGCCAAAATGGGCAAAACCGGCGCGGAGTTCAGCGCTGATTGGG
>JBILKO010000183.1:0-3228 GCA_044376615.1 Caulobacteraceae bacterium | reverse complement strand
CTGAAGTCCGAGATGTAAGGGTACATCTGGCTCTGCCGGAGCAAGGTCTATTCAAACAATTGGCGGGCAAAGCCAAAGCGGCTGTGACACTTACCATGCGTCAAGGTCAAACGCTGAGACCCGAGCAAGTCAAAGGCATTGCGCGCCTTGTGGCCGCCGCAGTCCCTGGGATGTTGAGCCAGGACGTGACGATTGTTGATAACCAAGGTGTAGTTTTGAGTCGACCGGCAGGTGACGCAGAGGCAGAGCTAACTGGAGCCCGGTTGGAACTCAAGCGTGAGAGCGATAACTATTTGTCGCGCAAAGCAGGAGAAGTATTGGACAGGGCCTTCGGCCCGGGTCAGGCACTGGTAAGTGTAGATGTCACCCTCAATATGGATCAGATTCGCGTTACCACCGAGGAGGTGATTGGCGCACCATCGTCAGCAAGAGTCGGTCAGCCTCTTACAGGTGTAGTTGTTCGTGAACGTGAGTCGATAGTCGACAGAGGCCCACCTGGGGATAGCAAGGTCTCTTCTGATGGATCAAGCATGACATTAGCCCGCTCCTTGACCACTAGCGGCACTACCCAGCGGGAGGTAGAGTACCAAGTTGGTCGACGAGTGGAGCAAGTGGTTAGTCAGCCGGGTTCGATTCGTCGTATTCAGGCGGTAGCAGTTGTGAGGCACACGCTGGATTCGGTACAGATGGAACAGGTTCGCAAGATGGTGGCTGCAGCTGTCGGAGCTTCAAAAGAGCGGGGTGACGAGGTGGTAGTGCAAACATTGGGAGGGTTTCCTGCCCAAAAGACAAATGAATCTACCGCATTTATTCCGGCAGAAATTCCTAGTACTCAGAATGCTGAATTGCAGAAAGTTGGAGACTCAAGAACAGACAATGATCAATCTGCACTGGTCTTGAAAGTTATTGGTGTGCTCTTGCTGGTGGTTGTTTTCTTAGGTGCTGGATGGTTGTATCAATCCAGATCTGCTGTGCTTGGTTTAAAAAACCTGACCGCAAACGCTACGCGGCAGTCTTCACTTACCGAAGCGCAAAGAAACACTGCTTTGCAGCAAGTCCAAAGTTGGATGCAACAGAGCGAGTCTGGGCGATCTGAGCCTCGAAATCCAGCGGCTGATGGGGCTCGGATATGACTCTTGTGGTTGACGCATCAAGTCGTCAAGCTGCCTTGCTTTTGCATTCTCTTACGGATGCAGATCGGAATTGGGTCTTGTCTGCCCTACCAATGCAGCAGCAAGCTGCCTTGCGCAGTCTGTTGCAAGAGCTGAACAATTTAGGAATTCCAGACGATAAGCAACTCTTAGCTTCTTTGTTGTTGAAGACCCCCGAGACTGATAATCCGATTTCCTCAGCTCATACGCCGCTAGCTGCATTTAGTGGCGAGGCAATTGACTTAAAGCAGTTAAAACCAAAAGATATTCAGGCTCTTGCGCGGTTGTTGAACAGGGAGTCAGCCGGATTCGTTGCCAAGGTACTGGTTTTACAAGGGTCGTCATGGGAGCAGGCATTGCTGCATCAGCTAACCCTTTCGCAAGGGCAGCGTGTGCGTGCAAAGCTTCACGCATTGAGGCGGGAAACAGCACATGTATTTGAACCATCGGCACCTTTGGCTTTGGAGACAGCGGTGCGCCAAGCGCTGATTACAGCGATTCAAGAATCACGGCATCATGAAGAAAATGTCAATACTTCGACTTCAAGCCTATGGCGGTATTGGCGAACAATTAGTACGCGCATAAGGAATTTCGCCCGCAACCGAATTGCTATGAACGTGGGGCGTGCCGCATGAGCAAACTGCTTGTCTCAGGTAGAGGCGCAGCAGGGCTGGTCGATCCCCCCAATGTGCTGCGTGACATTCCATTGCATGAATTGCCGCACGCCTTGCTGCGCAGAGGCGTCATTTCTTCGCCCCCAGTGATAGTCGATTCTGTCATGGATGCTGGTGTGCCCACTGAAGCAGTGGATCTACAGGATCAAGAACGACAACGTGGACATGCCCTAGGCTTTGAGACTGGTATGCGGGAAGGTAAGGCTCAAGGTTATAAGCAGGGTCATGAACTCGGTTATCAGCAAGGCACTGAACAGGGATATCAAGACGGCTTGAAGCAAGGTAAAGAACAGGCACAAGCTGCGCAAGATGCTGCACGTAAGGAACAAGCACATTTCCGGGACAGCAGTCGCCGACTAGAGGAGATTTTGGGGGGCGTTTCTCAAGAAATTGCCTTACGCTTGGCGGAGTCAGAGGACGACATGGTGGCCTTGTGCTTTGACGTTGTTTGTAGGATAGCTGGAAAAGAGCTTGCCACTGCTGTAGGAGTTCGCCACCATTTGCTTCATGCTCTTCGCGATTTCAAGTTGCGAGCAGCCTTGAAGGTGCATATGCACCCCGATGACTTGGCCCTACTGCAGCACGAGCAACTTCCTCCAGGTCGCATTGACGTGGATCTTGAACGCATGGGCCACAACCAAGTGCAATGGGTGCCAGACACAGATATAGCAATGGGTGGTTGCGTATTGCGATCTTCTGAGGGCGGACTGGATGCGCGCTTGCAAACGCAGCTTGAATCTTTGCGTTCTGTTTTCGTGGAAGTTCGTAATGCGCGGCAGATCACTATGCGTGGAGCTCAGGGCAATGCCCCTGCTTCCGTTCCACGCGAAACGACTGGCCGAAGCTCAAGTGACAATAGAGGTGAATCTTGACAGCGTTAGCTGCCTTTCGCTCAGCGATTCAATCTACAACGCTCACCAAGCGTATCGGCTGGGTGCGGCAGATGCAGGGCTTATGCATAGAGGCACAAGGACCCGATGCATCTGTCGGCGACTTATGTCGGATTATTCCGCGGGTGCACGCCTCAAAAAAAGAACAATCGGATGCGGACATTGGCATATTGGCTGAGGTCGTTGGGATCAAGGCTGGGTATGTCACGTTGATGCCTTACGGAACTTTGCGTGGAGTTGCTGCAGGCTGCGAGGTCGTGGCCTTGGAGCAGCGCTCTATGGTTGGCGTTGGCAAGGGCTTGATGGGCCGCGTGGTTGATGGGTTTGGACATCCTTTGGATGGTCTGCCCAGTCCCGTGACCACTGAACAATATCCTCTGCACTCTGCACCGCTCAATCCTATGCATCGCCCTCGAATTGCACAGGTTTTGGAGACAGGTATTCGCAGTATCGATGGGTTGCTAACTTTGGGGCAAGGGCAGCGGGTAGGGATTTTCGCGGGAAGTGGCGTAG
>JBILKO010000097.1:0-9951 GCA_044376615.1 Caulobacteraceae bacterium | reverse complement strand
CCAAGTGTACGTCCGCACCTCGAAGGCGGCAAACGGATCGCCTATGGTGCTCGGGCCATTACCGAAGGCGGTTATCAATCTGTTCCAAAGTTGACCTTCCCCGGCGGGGCCTTGATCGGCTGTTCGGCTGGGTTTGTGAATGTGCCCAGGATCAAGGGCAGCCACAATGCCATGAAGACCGGCATGATGGCCGCAGAGCAGGCCTTTGCCGCTATTTCAGCGGGGCGCGAAGGTGACGAGCTGATCAGTTATCAGGCCGCTTATGAAAAGTCTTGGGTTGCCAAGGAGCTAAAGCTGGTTCGCAATGCCAAGCCGCTTTTGTCTCGCTTTGGAACCTTCCTCGGCGGCGTGCTGGGCATGTTTGATATGTGGTGTAACGCCCTTTTGGGCGGCTTTTCCTTCTTTGGCACAATGAAGCATGGCAAGCCGGACTATGCCTATACCGGCCTGGCCAAGGATTACGAGCCGATTGACTATCCCAAGCCCGATGGCGTGATCAGTTTTGATAAGCTGTCGAGCGTCTTCCTATCGGCCACGAACCATGAAGAAGACCAACCCGCCCACCTGACTCTCAAGGATGCCAGTGTGCCGATCGCGGTTAATCTGCCAAAATACGGAGAGCCGGCCCGACTTTATTGCCCTGCAGGTGTGTATGAGGTCTTGTATGACGAGGCCGGCAATAATCCGCGCTTCCAGATCAATGCCCAAAACTGCGTCCATTGCAAAACCTGCGACATCAAGGATCCTTCGCAGAATATCAACTGGACCTGTCCAGAGGGCGGTGGCGGACCCAATTATCCGAACATGTAATCGCCTAGATTTGCGCTAAGACTGGACCCGGACCTCCCGGGTCCTTGATCCCTACGGCAAATGGGCTAAGCCTATACTCATGATGAATTTGTCGATGCGTTGTACGCGAACCGTTTTGGCCGTCTGCGGCGCACTGTTGTTATCCGCTTGCGCAACGGCAAAGCCTGTTGCGTTTTTTCCGGGCTTAGAATCGCCAGGCCGAGATGCGGCCCTTTACGGGCAGTTTCTGGCCGGCCAAGCTGCGGCCGCATCGGGACAAAACGATACGGCTGCTCGCTATTTTTCGCAGGCCCTCGCGCTAGACCCGGAAAATGCCAGCCTAGCGGAGCGGGCTTTTATTGCAGCCCTCTTGGCGGGCGATATTCCTCAGGCCACCCAGTTGGCCAAAAAGCTTCCATCCGGTGAGGCGCCGCTGCGGGGTTTGGCGGTTCTGACCCAAGTCGTAGAAGCCTTGGCTTCTGGATCTGGACAAGAGGGTGGCAGGGCGGCCTTGCGGCTCCTAAGCAGCGCTGAAGTCACGGGGCCCTATCGCAATTCAACCCTCCTATTGACGCCGTTGGCGGCGGGCGCGGCAGGCGACTGGGACACGGCGCTGGCGCTTCCCAGCGATGAAGGCAATCCCGCCTTGACGGTTTATGCTCAGTCCAACCAGGCTCTTCTTCTAGAGCGGGCGGGTCGAAAGGCCGAAGCGGAGAGCGTTTATCAAGCACTCATTGGTGGCGGCCAAGCTGCCCCGTTTTTAACCTTGGCCTACGGTGCCTTTCTAGAGCGCCAAGGTCAGGCCAAGGCGGCGCGCGCGCTCTATTCTGTGATGCTGCAGGGTGATCCCCAAAACCCAACTGCGAAAGAGGGGCTTAATCGCCTTGACCGGAAATTGGCCGCGCCGCCCTTGGCCAGTATTCGCCAAACCGCAGCCTCGGTCATGCTTTCGGCGGCAGTAGCGACCGTTAATCAAAGGCAGATTCAAGGCGGCTTGATCTTAGTTCAACTGGCCCTGACTCTCGATCCCAAGCGAGACGAGACGATCGTCATGGCGGGCGAGCTTATGGCGATGAATAAGGACCCAAGCGGAGCCCAAGCTATGCTGGCAAGGATTTCGCCCAGGTCACCACAGTTCGTTCAGGCCCGTGCCCGCATGATCTGGGGAATGAATCAGGCGGGCGATAAGGACGGTGCCATTGCCCTTGCGCGCGATACGGTGTCCAAAACGCCTGGCGATCTCGACGCCATGGTTACACTTGCGGACATCTTGCGGATCAATTCGCGGTTCGAGGAATCCATTTCCGTTGTCGATCAGGTGATCGCCAAAAAGCAAGAGCCCTATTGGGGCGACTATTTTAGCCGCGGAATGTCTCGCGAACGATCTGGCCAATGGGCCGAAGGCGAGCAAGACCTAAAAAAGGCGCTAGAACTGAATCCCAACGATCCTGACATCCAAAACTATCTTGGCTATTCCTGGATCGAACGGGGCGTCAATCTTAGTCAAGGCATAGACCTGGTGCGGCGCGCAGTTGAGGCCCGCCCAGACTCTGGTGCCATCACCGACTCCTTGGGCTGGGGCTATTACCGTCTTGGCGACTATAAGCGCGCCGTTGAGCTTCTAGAAAAGGCGGCGCAGTTGGATGCCAGCGATCCAGAGCTGAACGACCATCTTGGCGATGCCTATTGGCGTACGGGTCGAAAGATCGAAGCAGAGTTCCAGTGGAAGCGGGTCTTGACCTTGTCTCCCAGCGACAAGTTGAAGGCTGCCGTCGAAACAAAGCTAAAGTCTGGGCTACCGCCCGCCGAGCCAGCGCCCCCGGTCACGCTCGCGCCACCGACCCCAGCAAAGCCGCCTGTTTTGCCCAAGGGCGGAATTAGCACGTGATCCTTGAGGCTTTTGCTCCGGCCAAGATAAATCTTTATCTGCACGTCGGGGCACCAGGCCAGGACGGCTACCACCCCTTGTCTAGCCTGATGGTATTTGCCGACTTTGGTGACAGCATTTCGGTTGAGGCCGCAGACTCCCTCGGCTTGCAAATCGAGGGTCCGTTTGCTCAGGCCCTGTTAGACCAGGACATTGGCTCGAACCTGGTCACCCAGGCAGTCTATAAGATCTTAGCGGCGGCGGGTGGACCGGTGCCGCCGTTTCGACTTCTGCTTAACAAGGTTTTGCCCGTCGGCGCAGGACTCGGCGGTGGGTCTAGCGATGCCGGGGCGACTTTGCGGCTGTTGCGGGACGCGCTCTCGCTCAAGATTAGTGATCAAGCACTGCAAGACATGGCCGCTAGTCTAGGTGCCGATGGCGCAGCCTGCCTCTGGGCTAGCCCCGTTTTAGCGCAGGGGCGTGGTGAGGTTATTACACCGGTGGATGGCTTGCCGCCCCTGCATGCGGTTCTGGTCAATCCAGGGGTTGTGTGCCCAACAGGCGCTGTGTTTGCCGCCTATGATGCCTTGGGTGCGCCCGGGGATGACTGGGCGCCTGATCTCGCAAGCGCGTTTGCGAGCATCGAAGAAACTGCAGCCTTTCTAAGCTATTGCCGCAATGATCTAGAGGCACCAGCAATTTCGCTGTGCCCCGAGATCGCCGAGGTCTTGGCCGCCTTGCGCCGGGAGCCTGAAACCCTCTTGGCGCGGATGTCTGGATCCGGTGCGACCTGTTTTGCCTTGTGTGCCAGCGATATGGAGGCCCAGGGCCTGGCTCAAAAACTCGAGCGTATACAGCCCAATTGGTGGGTAAGGGCCTGCCGCCTTGGCGGTCCTTGGTCTCAAGGTTGACCGCAAATAAAAACGGGGGCCCCGAAGGACCCCCGTCTCAGTCTTTGCCTCGAAGAGGAAAGACCTAGTGCATGGCTTCGCCGTGTAGGGCGCTGTCGAGACCTTCGACCTCGCCTTCTTCGGAGACTCGCAGGCCAACCGTGAACTTGCAGATCATCAAGATGATATAGGTGGCAATGCCCGACCAAATGACAGTCCCGCCCACCCCGATGGCCTGTTTCATCACGGTGGCGCCGTCGCCTAGGCCGTTAATCGCCTTGTCTGCGAGCAGCCCGGTCAAGAGTGCGCCGATAATGCCGCCAATGCCGTGCACGCCGAAAGCGTCCAGGCTATCGTCATACTTGAAGATCCGCTTGACCCAGACCGCGCCGACATAGCAGCCCGCCCCAGCGACCAGACCAATGATCAGGGCGCCTTGAGGGTTCACAAAACCGGCTGCGGGGGTGATGGCGACTAGACCTGCCACAGCACCCGAGGCCAGGCCAAGCATGCCAGGCTTCTTGCGCTCAACCCACTCCACAACCATCCAGGCTAGCGCTGCAGCGGCCGTGGCGACCTGGGTGTTCAGCATAGCGGCTGCGGCGATGCCGTCGGCAGCCCATTCCGACCCGGCATTAAAGCCGAACCAGCCCACCCACAGAAGTGAGGCACCGATCATCGTATAGACAAGGTTATGCGGCGCCATATTCTCGGTGCCATAGCCTTTACGCTTACCGAGGACCAGGGCACAGACCAGGCCAGCAATACCGGCATTGATGTGCACCACAGTACCGCCGGCAAAGTCGAGCACGCCGAGCTTGGACAAGAAGCCGCCGCCCCAGACCCAATGACAGACGGGGGCATAAACGAAGATCGACCACAGGGTGATGAAGACCATCAGGGTTGAAAACTTCATTCGCTCGGCGAAGGCGCCAGCAATCAAGGCCGGCGTAATGATCGCAAAGGTCATCTGATAAGTGACCCAGAGCATTTCAGGCAGGCCCTTGGCGGCGCTATAGGCCGTATCGACCCTTATACCGTTCAAGAAGAAGGCTTCGAAACTGCCTATATACGGCTGAAGGGCTGGGTCATCATTGAACCCGAAGGACAGGCTATAGGTGCCAATCATCCAGATCACTGTGACTAGGGCTGTGATGGCAAAGGATTGCGCCACAGTCGCGATCACATTCTTCCTGCGCACCATGCCACCATAGAAGAGGGCGAGGCCTGGAATGGTCATGAGCAGGACCAAGGCCGTGGAGGTCATGATCCAGGCCGCGTCACCGCTATTGAGTTCCAGCGCGACCTGGTGTGGCATGAAGGTTGGGGCTGGAGCCGCTGCTTCAGCAGCCGCAGGCGCAGCGGCGTCTGCCGCTGGTGTCGACGAGGCTGCGGGCGCCATGTCTTCGGCATGAGCGGTGACCGTCGTCAGTCCGCCGGTGAAAAGGGCAGCGGCCAATAGAACGCCCGCGAGCCGTTTAATCGGTGTCCAAGTCATTTAGAATGTCCCCTATGTCTGTTCTAAAGGGCCAAGGAGCCGGTTTCGCCAGTGCGAATCCGCACCGCCTCTTCCAGACCCAGCACAAAAATCTTGCCGTCGCCGATCTTGCCGGTTCCGGCTGCCGACTTGATGGCCTCAACCGCGCCAGCGACTGCGCCGTCATCAACGGCGGCTTCCAGCTTCACCTTGGGGACGAAATTGACCTGGTATTCAGCGCCCCGATAGATTTCGGTCTGGCCCTTTTGGCGGCCATAGCCCTTGACTTCGGAAACCGTCAGGCCCTCCACGCCCGCCTTGACCAGGGCTTCGCGCACCTCGTCCAGCTTGAATGGCTTAATAATCGCGATGATTAGTTTCATTCGGTCTTTCCCCTACAGATTGCCAAAATGACGCTCAAATCCCTGGGTGTGAATCGCCAGAACGCAGAAGGATCCTTAGCGGATACACCCTTTCTTAAGGCTGCATGTCCTGCACGCGACTTGAAGCCATGGCAGGCAATTTGAACCCATTTTTGAAGCGGACCTTAAAATTGATCATTTTTTAGTCATGAGGCCAGTGAAATGGCTGTTTTTTGTGCGAGACTTTGGCTGGAATTCTGCGGAGAATTTTCTGGTCTACGCTCAAGCGCATTGGCTTTGAGACTTTTAACTATATTATTCATGCGTTTGACGCGGCTGGTGCCGTGGATTTGCCCGACGGCTAAAAATTCGTGCATTGGGCTGCGATTGTCGGGGTGCTTGTGCTTGAAGCCTAGGGACCTGCGCCTTATGGTCCGGCCACTTTTTTGAAGGTTTTATTGCCTATGGCCGCCACTGCCGCACCTGTTCCTGCGTCCAAGCCAGTACAGGGTCTGTCCTTCCAGGATCTGATCTTGACCCTGCACGCATATTGGAGCCGTCAGGGCTGTGTGATCCTTCAACCCTATGATCTTGAGGTCGGGGCAGGGACCTTGCACCCCGCCACCGTCTTGCGCGCCCTCGGCCCCAAGACCTGGAAGGCTGCTTATGTTCAGCCCTCGCGCCGGCCCAGCGACGGACGCTATGGCGAAAACCCCAACCGGTTGCAGCACTATTATCAGTATCAGGTGATCCTAAAGCCAAACCCCAAGGATATGCAGGCCCTCTATCTGGGGTCACTCGCCGCCATCGGGCTCGATCCAGCCCTGCACGATATTCGCTTTGTCGAGGATGACTGGGAAAACCCAACCGTCGGGGCCTGGGGCCTGGGCTGGGAGGTCTGGTGCGATGGGATGGAGGTCAGCCAATACACCTATTTCCAGCAGGTGGCGGGCCTGGATGTCGACCCGGTCGCGGGAGAGCTGACCTATGGGCTTGAGCGCCTGGCCATGTATGTCCAGGGCGTCGACCGGGTCTATGACCTGCGGTTCAATGATGCCGGGGCAAGTTATGGCGATGTCTTCCTTGAGAACGAGCGTCAATTCAGCGCCTATAATTTCGAGGTCGCCGATGTGCCGACCCTGATGCGGCAATTCAAGGATATGGAGGCCCAGGTACATCACATCCTGGCCCATAAGGGTCCCCAGGGTCAGACCCTGGCCTTGCCCGCCTATGATCATGTGCTGAAGGCCAGCAATCTGTTCAATATTATGGATGCGCGCGGGGCGATCGCTGTGGCTGAACGGCAAAGCTATATTGGCCGTATTCGCGACCTGTGTAAGGCCGTGGCCCTGGCGCATGTGGAGGCGGGATAATCATGGCCCATCTCCTGCTCGAACTGTTTTCGGAAGAAATCCCCGCCCGCATGCAGGCCCAGGCCGCTAAGGACCTGGAGCGCATGGCGCGGGAGCGTCTGGCCGAAGCGGGCTTTTTGCCCGAGGCCCTGACTACTTTCGCCGGACCGCGCCGCTTGACCCTAGTGGCCGAAGGCCTGCCGGTGGCCCAACCCGATCGTAAGGAAGAGCGCAAGGGGCCAAAAATCGGTGCGCCGCAACCCGCCCTGGACGGGTTCTTGCGCTCGACGGGCCTGACAAAGGACCAGTTGACCGAGCGCGACGGCACCTATTTTGCTATTGCCGAGAAAAAGGGGCGGCCAACCCCGGACGTCATTGCCGAAATGGTTGAGGCCATTGTCCGCAATTTTCCTTGGCCCAAATCGATGAAATGGGGCACGGGCAGCCTGCGCTGGGTGCGGCCCTTGCAGCGCATTCTCTGCGTCTTTGACGGCGAAATCGTGCCCTTTGCCATAGATGGCATAGAAAGCGGCGACCTGACCGAGGGCCACCGCTTTATGGGCTCGCGCCAGCCGTTCCGCGCGCGCAGTTTTGAGGCCTATGCGGCGGGTCTAGAGGCCAATTTCGTCGTGCTGGACGTGGCCGAGCGTAAGGCCCGGATCGTCAAGGGGGCCGAGACCTTGTGCTTTGCCCGCGGCCTTGAGCTGGTCGAGGATCAGGGCCTGCTCGATGAGGTCGCGGGCCTGGCCGAATGGCCAACCCCGATCCTGGGCGATATGGACCCGGCCTTCTTGGACCTGCCGCCTGAGGTCATCCGCACCTCTATGCGGACACACCAAAAGTATTTTGCGGTACGCAAACCTGGCCAAGAGGGTCTAGCCCCCCATTTCCTGGTCGTGGCTAATATTGAAGCCAGTGATGGCGGCCATCTGGTCGCGATCGGCAATGCCCGGGTGCTCTCGGCGCGCCTAAACGATGCCCGCTTCTTCTGGGACGAGGATCGCAAGACCCGGCTCGAAGATCGGCTGGACAAGCTGAAAGCCGTGACCTTCCATGCCAAGTTGGGGACTCTGTATGAGCGGGCGCAGCGCATCTCGGCCCTGGCCGCCGAGATTGCGCCCCAGGTCGGGGCCGACCCCAAGCTGGCGGCCCGCGCGGGCCTGCTGGCCAAGGCGGACCTGACCTGCGGCATGGTCGGGGAGTTTCCTGAGCTGCAAGGCATTATGGGCGGCTATTATGCCCGGGCAGAGGGCTTGCCCCCATCCCCGGCTTCGCCGGTACTTCCCCCAGAGGGGGAAGATCTGATCATAAATAATCCTCCCCCCTTGGGGGAGGGGGACCGCGAAGCGGTGGAGGGGGCGAACGCCGTCGCCGACGCCATTCGCGATCACTATAAGCCGCAGGGTCCTGGCGATTCCGTTCCAACCGCGCCGGTTAGTGTGGCTGTGGCCTCGGCGGAGAAGCTGGATACGCTGATTGGCTTTTTCGCCATCGATGAAAAGCCTACAGGCTCTAAGGACCCGTTTGCATTGAGGCGAGCAGCCTTGGGCGTGATCCGCCTGGTGGTGGACAACAAGGTTTCTATCAATTTGCGCCACATTTGCGTAACACACGCTCAGAGCGCTTTTTCTAAGTCATACTTGGAAATCACAGGGCCAATGAATGACCTGATGAGCTTTTTTGAGGATCGCTTGGCTGTGTCCTTAAAGGACAAAGGCTATCGGCATGATTTTGTTCAAGCTACTTTTGCCAGTATTGAAACAACTGAATTTTTCCTCGATCAATTGGTTGAACGCGTTGACGCATTGTCTGCTTTCCTAACAGGTCCTCACGGCGATGATCTGCTTGCGGGATACCGGCGTGCCAGCAATGCTCTAAAGCCTGAGGTGAAGAAGGGCTTTAAGGCCGGGGGTGTGCCCGATCGTTTAGACAATGCGCCGCCGGAAGAATTGGCCTTGTTCGATGGCGTCTCCCGAGTAAGGCATAACGTCATGACCGCCAGAAATAATGGGCAACATATTACCGCTGCTGTCATGAGCGAATTGGTTTCGCTTCGGCCTTTGATAGATGATTTCCTCGACAAGGTATTTGTCAATGAGCCCGGGGTGCGGGAAAACCGGCTCAGGCTATTGGCAGAGGTTCGCGCGACCATGGAACGGGTCGCAGATTTTTCATTGATCAACGGGTGAGACTGACCATGGCGAATGAGACCGCAACCCTTACCCGCTGGGTCTATAGTTTTGGTGGTGGCAGCGCTGATGGCGATGCCAAGATGAAGAATCTGCTGGGCGGGAAGGGGGCTAATCTGGCCGAGATGAGCGCGCTTGGCCTGCCGGTGCCGCCGGGCTTTACCGTCACGACTGAGGCCTGCGTGCATTATTACAGCCAGGGCCAGACCTATCCCGCCGATCTGGCGCAGCAGGTCAAGGCTGGCCTGAAAAAGGTTGAGGCCATTACCGGCAAGGTGTTTGGCGATCCGGCCAATCCACTGCTGGTCTCGGTGCGGTCCGGGGCCCGCGCCTCCATGCCGGGCATGATGGATACGGTGCTGAATCTGGGCTTAAATGATGCCACGGTCGAGGGCCTGGCCAACCTGTCGGGGGATCGGCGCTTTGCCTTTGATTCCTATCGCCGCTTTATCCAGATGTATTCCAATGTGGTGCTGGACCTGGACCACCACATGTTCGAGGAAATCCTCGACGAGCACAAAGAGCGTCTAGACGTCACGGTCGATACGGCCCTGACCGCCAGTGACTGGGAGGCCGTGGTTGCCGACTATAAGGCCGCGGTCGAGCGCGAGCTCCATAAGCCCTTCCCACAAGACCCCGAGGCCCAGCTTTGGGGCGCGGTGGGGGCTGTGTTTGCCAGCTGGATGAATGAGCGGGCCAAATTCTATCGGCGCATGCATGACATTCCCGAAAGCTGGGGCACGGCGGTCAATATCCAGTCCATGGTGTTTGGCAATATGGGCGAGACCTCGGCCACGGGCGTAGCCTTTACCCGCAATCCTTCGACGGGTGAGGCCAGGCTCTATGGCGAGTTTCTGATCAATGCCCAGGGCGAGGATGTGGTGGCCGGGATCCGGACGCCGCAAAGCCTAACCAAGATTGCCCGCGAGGAGATGGGCGAAAAGGCCCTGTCCATGGAAGAGGCCATGCCCGAGGTCTTTGGCCAGTTCAAATCCGTGGTCGAACGCCTGGAGTGCCATTATCGC
>JBILKO010000026.1:0-27960 GCA_044376615.1 Caulobacteraceae bacterium | reverse complement strand
TGACACATCTGCCAGGGTTACAAGGCGCTGACCATCGGCCTCTGCGGCATCATTGACGCGCAGCCCTCCGCCTTGGGCGAGCCTGCGGGCATCTGACCGCGAGCCCGCAAGGCCCGCATCGACGGCTAAGGCGGCTAGCGCAATGCCAGCCTCGAGCGCGGCGCGGGACACTTCCAGTGTCGGCAAGTCATCCGAGACCTGACCTTTTTCAAAGGCTTGGCTAGCGGCTTCACGCGCAGCAATTGCGGCCTCGCGGCCATGCAGAAGGCTCGTTGCCTCATCGGCCAGGATCTTTTTGGCCTCATTGATCTCTGCGCCGCTTAAGGCTTCGAGACGCGCAATCTCGTCGAGCGGCAATTCGGTAAAGAGGCGCATAAAGCGGCCGACATCGGCGTCTTCGGTATTGCGCCAGACCTGCCAATAATCATAAGGGCTCAGCCGGTCGGCATTGAGCCACACCGCGCCGCCCAGGGTCTTGCCCATTTTCTGGCCTGCTGCGGTCATTAAGAGGGGGGTGGTCAGGCCATAGGCCGGCTTGGCATCGACGCGGCGCGTCAGCTCAACCCCATTGATAATATTGCCCCACTGATCTGAGCCGCCCATTTGCAAGCTACAGCCATAGCGGCGGCTAAGTTCCAGATAGTCGGTGGCCTGCATCAGCATGTAATTGAATTCGAGGAAGGTCAGGGGCTGTTCGCGCTCAAGCCTCAGCTTGACGCTATCAAAGGTCAGCATGCGGTTGATGGTGAAATGGACGCCATAATCGCGCAGGAAATCGACATAGCCGAGCTTTTCCAACCAGTCGGCATTATTGACCATGATGGCGTCATTGCCCTGGTCGCCAAAGGTCAGGAACTTGCCAAAAGCGGTCTTGATGCTGGCCATATTGGCGGCGATCTGGGCATCGGTGAGTAGGGGACGCTGCTTGTCCTTATCGGTCGGGTCACCAACCTTGGTCGTGCCGCCACCCATTAGGGCAATGGGCCTGTGTCCAGTCTTTTGCAGCCAGCGCAGCATCATGATCGAGATCAGATGGCCAATATGTAGGCTATCGGCGGTACAATCATAGCCGACATAGGCCGTTACCACGTCCTCACAAGCGGCCTTATCCAGCGCTTCCAGATCCGTGCACTGGTGTATAAAACCCCGCGCCTGCAGGACCTGCAGAAATTCGGACTTGGGCCTAAAGGTCGGGGCGACGGGATCAGTCATGGTCAAGGCTTTCTTGGGTCGGATCGGGCGTGTAACATGCAAGCCTTGCCTGGGCCAAGTGGCTGCTGATCTGGACCCTAGGCAAATGGGTTAAGGTGAGCGCTCAAATGCATACTGTTCTTGGGTTTATGAGTGGCACTTCGCTGGATGCCATTGATATGGCCATCCTAGAGACGGACGGCCATCAGATCGCCCGGTTTGGCCCCAGTGGCGAGGCACCTCTGCCCGACGATGTGCGCAGCCTGGTGCAAGAGGCGATCGCAGCGGGTCGGCAATGGGTTCGGGGCTCGCCTGAGCCGAAGGTCTTTGCAGAGGCGGAGGCCGCCGTAACCGAGGCGCATGTTATGTCCGCAGGAGAATTCCTGAGCGCACAGTCCATAGCCTTTCGCGACATCGACCTGATTGGATTCCATGGCCAGACGATATTGCACGAGCCACCAGTGGCCGGTCAGGCTGGCCGGACGCGGCAACTGGGCGACGGCCCTCTTATGGCCGCCTTGACCGGCGTTCGAACCGTGTTTGATTTTCGTAGCGCTGATGTAGCGGCAGGGGGGCAGGGCGCGCCCTTGGTGCCTGTCTTTCATGCGGCCTTGAGCCAAGGCGCGCAGGGTCTGAAACCGCCAATCGCGGTGGTGAATATTGGCGGAGTGGCGAACGTCACCCTAATCAGCTCAGACGGCCAGTTGCAGGCCTTTGATACCGGCCCAGGCAATGGTCCGCTCGACCAATGGGTCTTGCGCCAGGGCCTTGGCCGGTTTGACCGCGATGGTCAGTTGGCCGCGTCAGGCCAGGTGGATCAGGAGGTCCTAGCGCAAATGCTGGCGCATCCGTTTTTTGCGCATCGGGGCCCAAAATCGCTCGATCGTTATGATTTTACCCACGAGCCCGTCGCCGATTTGTCCGCAGCCGATGGAGCCGCAACCTTGGCCGCCCTTGTGGTGCATAGTATCGGGCTAGCGATACAGAGTTCGAAGGCCCCGTTTAGCGCGGTGATCGTTTGCGGCGGCGGTCGGCATAATCGCGCCATCATGGATGGCCTTACCCAGCATCTGGCCTCGCTCGTCATGAGCGCAGAACAGGCGGGTTGGGACGGCGATGCGACCGAGGCCCAGGCCTTCGCCTTTTTGGCGGCGCGAACCGTAAAGGGCCTGCCGATCTCATTCCCCGGCACGACCGGCATAGCTGAGCCTATGACGGGTGGGCGCGTGGCCCAGCCCTAGATCGGGTCGGCGGCGATGCGCTTATCGAGATAATTGCCGACGCTTTGTTCAACATCGGGCAGGCGCTCGCCCCAGAAATGATTGGCATCCTCGATCAGCTCATAATCGATGACAATACCCTTTTGGGTGCGCAGCTTGGAGACAACTTTTTCGACCTCAACCGGCGGCACGATCGTATCGGCGCTGCCGTGCAGGATCAGACCAGAGGCCGGGCAGGGGGCCAGGAAGCTGAAATCATACATATTGGTCGGCGGTGAGACCGAGATAAAGCCGTCGGTTTCCGGGCGGCGCATCAAGAGCTGCATGCTGATCCAGGCGCCAAAACTATAGCCCGCGACCCAGAACTGCGAGGCGGTCGGGTTATTGGCCTGCAGCCAGTCCAGGGCCGTGGCCGCATCGGCCAGCTCGCCAATGCCGCTATCAAATTCGCCCTGGCTCTTGCCGACGCCCCGGTAATTGAAACGCAGCACGGAAAAGCCGCGCTTCATGAACAGGTGAAACAGCTGCACGGTCACGGGGTAATTCATATGACCCTGGGCCTTGGGGTGTGGGCTCAAGATCAGGGCGATCGGCGCATTGGCCTTTTTGCCTTGTGTATAACGCCCTTCAAGACGCCCAGACGCGCCAGCCATAACCACTTCAGGCATGTTTACTCCCTAAGCCTAGCGGAAAACCTGGCACATCCTTTCGGGGCCGACTGCGTAAGAATACTTGACCGCAGCGCTTGGTCTTCCTATGTCCAATCCGCACCGGCTCGACATAATCAGAGCCTAAGGCGGCGGTATGTAGCACAGGCGACGACGGATGCGCGCGAATTCTGCAGGGATAGGTCATGCAACTGAGCACTAAGGGCCGTTATGCGGTGATGGCCATGACAGATTTGGCCAGGCAAGCCGATCAAAAGGCCGTTTCCTTGGCCGATATTGCCTCGCGTCAGGAAATCAGCCTCTCCTATCTGGAGCAGTTGTTCGCCCGGTTGCGGCGCGGCGGCCTTGTCAAGAGCGTGCGCGGCCCTGGCGGCGGCTATCGCCTGGCCAAGCCTGCCAAAGAAACCTCGGTCGCGGACATCGTTTTGGCGGTCAATGAGCCGCTGCGGGCGACGCGCTGCGCTGGCCAAGGCTCGCCCAAGGGCTGCATGTTGGGCGGCGAGCGCTGCCTGACCCATAATCTTTGGGAACAGATGGGCCACCAGATCCATAACTATTTGGCTGGGGTTAGCTTGCAGGACGTGGCGAGCGGCAGCCTGTCCCAAGCCACGGCTAGGGCGGCCTAAGGCTCCATGACCGCGCCGAGCGTCTATCTCGATTACAATGCGACCGCGCGGGTAAGGCCCGAGGCGCGGGCAGCCGTGCTTGCGGCCCTGGACCGGGTTGGTAATCCATCCTCGGTCCATGGGGCAGGCCGCGCGGCCCGGGCCGTGATCGAGACGGCGCGTGAGGCTGTGGCAAACCTGATTTCTGTTCCCGCCTCGACCGTGATTTTTACCAGTGGCGGCACAGAGGCCAATGCCTTGGCGATCGAAAGCGCGGTGGCCAGCGGATGCCGCCGCTTGTTGATCGGCGCGACCGAACATGACTGCGTAACTCAAACGGCCTTAGCAAGCGGCGCAGCGGTCGAGACCTGGCCGGTGGACGCGCACGGTGTCTCTGACCTGAACTGGCTTGCCGAGCGTTTGGCGACTTGGGATGACAGTGACGGGCGTCCATTTGCTGCCTTGATGCTGGCCAATAATGAAACGGGCGTAATCCAGCCGACGACAGAAGCCGCCGACATCCTGCGCGCCCATAATGGCTGGCTGCATGTCGATGCCGTTCAGGCAGTGGGCAAGATTGCGGTCGATGGGCGCGGTTGCGGCGCCGACACCTTGGCCCTGTCCGCCCATAAGATTGGTGGCCCGCAAGGCTCGGGCGCCCTGACCTTTGGCCCGCGCGCGACCCTCGTGCGGCGGCTACACGGCGGTGGGCAGGAGAGGGGACGCCGGGCGGGGACTGAGAACCTTCCGGGCATTGCTGGCTTCGGCGCGGCGGCTGATGCGTGCGCGCGGGATCTGGATCAATTGGCGGTGCAAGCCGACTGGCGCGATGTGGCGGTTGCAAGACTTCGTGCCCAGGCCCCCATCGAAGTGATGGGGGAGGCTGGGCTGCGCCTACCCAACACCCTATGTCTGGCTATGGACGGTTTTGCCGCCGATTTGCAGGTCATGAGCCTGGATCTGGCCGGGGTCATGGTCTCGACCGGCTCGGCCTGTTCTTCGGGCAAGGTGCGGCCAAGCCCTGTGCTGAGTGCCATGGGGTTTGAGCACCTGGCCGGATGCGCCATTCGCGTCAGCGGTGGCTGGGCAACGACAAAAGACGATTGGAACCGATTTGCGGAGGCTTGGCTTAGTGCCTTCACCCGCCATCAGTCCCGCAGACCCGCCACGGCGGCTTGAGGGACAGGAGTAGAGTATGGCAGCGGTTAAACAGACCATTGAACAGGTTGAGCAGCTCGAGACCTATGAGCACGGCTTTGTCACCGATATTGCCCAGGACTTTGCGCCCAAGGGTCTGAGCGAAGACATTGTGCGGTTCATATCGGCCAAGAAGCAGGAACCGGACTGGATGCTGCAATGGCGGCTAGAGGCCTATGCCCGCTGGCTGGCCATGGATGCGCCGGACTGGGCCAAGGTCAGCTTCCCCAAAATCGATTTTCAAGACCTTTATTACTATGCCGCCCCTAGCCAAAAGGCTGGGCCCATGAGCCTGGATGAGGTCGATCCGGAGCTTCTCAAAACCTATGCCAAGCTGGGCATACCCTTGCGCGAGCAAGAGGTCTTGGCCGGGGTGCAGGGCGCGCCGCGCTATGCGGTCGATGCGGTGTTCGACAGTGTTTCGGTGGTCACGACCTTTAAGAAGGAACTGGCTGAGGTCGGGGTGATTTTCTGTTCGTTCAGCGAAGCGGTGCGCGAGCATCCGGAGCTGGTGAAACGCTATCTGGGCACTGTGGTGCCGACCACCGACAATTATTATGCCTGTTTGAACAGTGCGGTGTTTTCCGATGGCTCATTTGTCTATGTGCCGCCGGGCGTGCGCTGTCCGATGGAGCTGTCGACCTATTTCCGCATCAATGCCCAAAATACCGGCCAGTTTGAACGCACCCTGATCATTGCCGATAAGGGCGCCTATGTCTCGTATCTGGAGGGCTGTACCGCCCCCCAGCGTGACGAAAACCAGTTGCACGCGGCCGTGGTCGAACTGGTGGCCTTGGATGATGCAGAGATCAAATATTCCACGGTCCAGAACTGGTATCCGGGCGACGCAGACGGCAAGGGCGGGATCTATAATTTCGTCACCAAGCGCGCTGATTGCCGCGGCGATCGGGCCAAGGTGTCCTGGACCCAGGTCGAGACCGGCTCGGCTGTAACCTGGAAATACCCGTCCTGTGTGCTGCGCGGCGATGACAGTGTCGGTGAGTTCTATTCGATCGCCATCACCAATGGACACCAGCAGGCCGATACCGGCACCAAGATGATCCATTTAGGTAAGAATACGCGCTCACGCATTATTTCTAAAGGCATTTCGGCTGGAAAATCATCTAACACTTACCGGGGTCTGGTCTCCGCCCATGCCAGGGCGACGGGGACGCGAAACTTTACCCAGTGCGATAGCCTGCTGATCGGCAAGGCCTCGGCGGCCCATACTGTGCCCTATATTGAGGCGCGCAATGCCTCATCGAAATTCGAGCATGAGGCCACCACAACGCGCCTGTCCGAGGACCAGCTGTTCTATGTGATGCAGCGCGGCCTGACGCAGGAAGAGGCGGTGCAATTGCTGGTCAATGGTTTTGTCCGCGAAGTGCTGCAAGAGCTACCGATGGAGTTTGCTGTTGAGGCACAAAAGCTCGTGGCCATCAGCCTTGAAGGCAGTGTCGGATGAGCCTTCGCCCGATCTTCTCAATCCATTCTAGACCTGATCTGAAAGTAATCTGAGTCATGTTGTCTGTTTCCAACCTGCACGTCGCCGTTGGCGGTACCGAGATCCTCAAAGGCCTGTCGCTGGAGATCCCATCCGGCGAGGTGCATGCCGTTATGGGCCCCAATGGCGCGGGCAAATCGACCCTGTCCTATACCTTGGCGGGGCGTCAGGGCTATGAGGTCACTGCGGGCTCGGCCAGCCTCAATGGAGACGACCTCTTGGCCATGGAAGCCAATGAGCGTGCGGCCAAGGGCCTGTTCTTGTCCTTCCAATATCCGCTGGAAATCCCGGGCGTGCCCAGCCTGACCTTTATCCGCACCGCCTTGAATGCCCAGCGCAAGGCGCGCGGCGAGGATGAGATTGGCGCGCCCGCCTTTCTAAAGCTTGCCCGCGAGCAGGCGGCAAAGCTCAAGATCGAATTTGATATGCTAAAGCGGCCCTTGAATGTTGGCTTCTCCGGCGGGGAGAAGAAGCGGATGGAAATCTTTCAAATGGCTATGCTTTCTCCTCAGTTTCTCATCCTTGATGAGACTGATTCTGGCCTCGATATTGATGCCCTGCGGATCGTATCGGAAGGGGTCAATGCCCTGCGCGGGCCAGAGCGCGGTATGCTGGTCATTACCCATTATCAGCGCCTGCTCGACTATATCAAACCCGACCGGGTGCATGTGCTGGCGGGCGGTAAGATCGTCGCTTCTGGCGGCCCGGAACTGGCCTTAGAGCTGGAAGATACCGGCTATGACCGTTTTGCCCAGGCCGCCGCATGAGCCCGTCAGACGCCCTAAAGCGCCGGGACGCCAGCCTGTTGCCCAGCCGCCGCGACGAGGCCTGGCGCTATACGGACCTGCGCGCTGCGTTGCGGACCATCCCAGAGCCGTCGCCGCTAGGCACGGTCCCGGTGTCGGCGGGTCCGTTTGCCGCGATCAAGGTCGATCAGAGCCTTGTCATCATCAATGGTCAGGGGCCGCAAAGCCTAAGCCTTGGCGCTGGCCAGACCTTGTGCGTTGCATTGCGGATTATTGCCGATACCAATGCCACCGCGCACCCGTCGGTCTTGAGCCTTGATCTGGCCGAAGGTGCCCACCTGACCCTGGTCGAAAGCCATGAGGGGCTGGGCGCGGCCTATCTGAGCACAGCCAACCTGACCATTCATCTGGCTGCGGGTGCCAGCCTTGAGCGGGTCGTGATCCTGGATGAGCCAAGTGATGCGGTGAGTGTCATCACCGCCGACATCACCCTGTCGCCCGGTGCTAGCCTGAAACAGACTGTCCTAACCCGCGGGGCCTCGCGTCAGCGCTTTGAGACCCGAGTGACCCACCCCGGCGGCGGGGCCAGTGTGCGGCTCGACGGGGTCTATATGCTGGCCGACAAGTGCCATAGCGACCTGACAACGATTGTGACCCATGTCGGCCCCGGCGGCACAACCGATCAATTGACCAAGGGCGCGGTGCGCGATGCCTCGCGGGCTGTGTTCCAAGGCCAGATCCAGGTCCAGCCCGGCGCAGACCAGACCGATGCCCGCATGGGCCACCATGCCCTAATCCTGTCTGACCGCGCCGAAATCGATGCCAAGCCAGAGCTGGAAATCTTTGCCGATGATGTGTCTTGCGCCCATGGCAATACGGTCGGGGCCTTGGATGACGACGCCTTGTTTTATATCTGCTCACGCGGCGTGCCGCTCGATCAGGCCCGCGCCATGCTGGTCCAGGCCTTTGGCCTAGAGGTCATTGATCGGATCGAGACCGAGGCGGTGCGCGAGGTCGCGCAGGCTTGGCTGGCGCAGATCGGGGCAGGAGGGTCTGATGGCCTTTGATGTCGCCGCGATTCGCGAGGAATTTCCGATCCTGGCGCGCCAGGTCAATGACCGTCCCCTGGTCTATCTCGATAGCGCCGCCTCAGCGCAAAAGCCCTGGGCGGTGATCGAGGCCATGAATAAGGTCATGGAGTCGTCTTACGCCAATGTTCATCGGGGCCTGCATACCTTGGCTAACGAGACCACGGATGCATTCGAGGCGGCGCGGGCCAGTGTCGCGCGTCTGATTGGGTCACCGTCGCCGGACCAGATCGTCTTTACCAAGGGTGCGACCGAGGCGATCAATCTGGTCGCCGCCAGCTTTGGCCAGCGCCTGAGCGCCGGCGATGAGATCATCCTGTCGGTCATGGAACACCATGCCAATATTGTCCCCTGGCATTTCTTGCGTCAGAGCCGGGGCGTGGTGTTGAAATTCGTGCCCGTGCTGGACGATGGCCAACTGGATATGGCCGCCTATCGCGAGCTGCTGGGTCCGCGGACGCGCCTGATTGCCTTGAGCCACATGTCCAATGTCTTGGGCACGGTCAATCCGGCCAGCGAAATCATTCAGGCGGCCCATGCCTTGGGCGTTCCTGTATTGCTGGATGGCTGTCAGGCCGTGCCGCACCAGATTGTGAATGTTTTGGCATTAGATGCTGATTTTTATGTCTTTTCAGGCCACAAATTATACGGACCAACAGGCATAGGCGTACTCTATGGCAAGGCCGACCTCCTGGCCTCCATGCCGCCTTATCAGGGCGGCGGCGAAATGATTGCATCGGTCAGCCTTGAGACCATAACCTATGCTGAACCTCCACATCGGTTTGAGGCTGGCACCCCCGCCATTGTTGAGGCCATAGGGCTTGGCGCAGCGGCCGAATGGATGATGAGCCAAGATCGCGCGGCCATCGCTGCGCACGAACAAGCCCTATATGACCGCGCGCTTGAAGGTCTTGCCGGCATGAATGGCCTAAGGATTCTTGGCACAGCGCCGGGCAAGGGGGCTATCATGAGCTTCACCCTTGAAGGGGCCCATGCCCATGACGTCGCCCAGATCCTGGACCGCTATGGCGTCGCCGTGCGGGCAGGCGCGCACTGTGCTGAGCCCCTGATGCAGCGGTTTGGCATGACCTCCAGTGCCAGGGCCTCATTTGCCCTCTATAATACGCTTGAAGAGGTCGATGTCTTTGTCGATGCCCTGCGACGCGCCCAAACCTTTTTCGCCTAAACGATCAAAGTGAACCCGATGGACGATGCCAGCTTAACCCCGCCAGCGACCGATAGCCTCGAGGCCATGAGCCAAGAGGATCTGGACCGCATGACCGATCAGTTGGTCACCCAGCTGAAGACGGTCTATGATCCGGAAATCCCGGTCGATATTTATGAGCTGGGCCTGATCTATAAGGTTGATCTAGCCGAGGATAAGTCCGTGGTCATAGACATGACCCTGACCGCGCCCGGCTGTCCGGTCGCAGGCGAAATGCCAGGCTGGGTCGAGGAGGCGATTATGAAGCTTCCAGAGCTGAAATCGTGTAAGGTCAATCTGGTGTTTGATCCGCCGTGGGACCCCTCGCGGATGTCGGATGAGGCCAAGCTGCAATTGAACATGTTCTGATCATGCAAATCGAACTTACCCCCCGCCCGCGTCGCCCCAGGCCCAAGGTCGTCACCTTAACCGACCGCGCCGCCGATCGCGTGCGCGACATCATGTCCAACGCCGAGCGGCCCTATATCGGCCTGCGCGTTGGGGTCAAGAATGGCGGCTGCGCGGGCCAGGAATATGTGCTGGACTATGCCGAGGCTGCCGAGCCCCTGGATGAGGTTGTTGAGGACAAGGGTGTACGCATTCTGATCGATCCTAAAGCCATCTTGTTCCTGATTGGCTCGGAAATTGATTATGAGACTACGCGGCTTTCTTCGCGCTTTGTCTTTCACAATCCCAATGAGACCGATGCCTGTGGCTGCGGCGAAAGCGTGACCATTGTGCCCGCCAAGCCGTCGGATCTGGGCTAGGCTAGACCCATGGCCATGGACCCCAGTTTTCGGGAACATGTGGCCGACCTGCTGGCACCGCTTGGTCCGGTTCAGATCAAGCCCATGTTTGGCGGTGGCGGGGTCTATTTGCATGGCGCCATGTTTGGCCTGATTGTCGACGACCGCCTCTATTTCAAGGTTGATGACCAAACCCAAGCGCACTTTGAGGCGGTCGGTTCACAGCCCTTTGTGTTCCAGATGAAGGACGGTAAATCGGCCTCCATGCGCTATTGGCATCTGCCGGATCAGGCTCAGGACGATGCTGTTGAGGCCCTGGTTTGGGCCAGGCTGGGACTCGATGCCGCGGCGCGAGCCGGGCAGAAAAAGGCGGGCAAGCCGATCAAGGCCCCCAAGCTCTTGATCGATGGGCCTTGGGACGAGGATTGACCGACGGGCCGGTGTCAGCCTATTGCGACGGTTGAATTGGGGACGAGATGATGGCCGCACGCACAATCGTTACCGGTGGGGACGCCGTCTATTTCCCGATGATCGACGAGCTGTGCGCCTCGGTGCGATATTTCCGTGATGCGAGCCAAATGGGCTTGGCCGTAATTGATGGCGGCCTACTGCCAGAGCAGAAAAAGCACCTTACGACCCGCTATGGCGCGCAGATTCTCGATGTAGATTGGGGCTTCAAGATCGCTGACTGGCGCATTCGCGGCCGCGAGCACTTAAAGGTTCAGATCGCGCGCACGTTTCTTGATACCTATCTGCCAGATACAGAGCTGATCGCCTGGATTGATGGCGATGCCTGGATACAGGACATGGCCCCGGTCGAGATGATGTTTGATGCCGCGGCCAAGGGGCCGATGGCGATCGTCTCCCAGTCCTCGCGCAACTCAACCCATACCTTGCCGCTGCGCTGGGCGGCCTTTGGTTTTGCGGAGGTGCGCTCGATCCTGTACAAGAATGCAAGGCGATCGGGCGTCAAAGAGTCAGAAGCGCGCAAGATCGCCAATCAGGGCACGCTCAATACAGGGGCCTTTGTCCTGCGTCAGGACGCGCCGCATTGGCAGGCCTGGCGTAGTCGTCAGGAGCGGGTGATCGGGCGGGGCAGGGTATTTACCTCTGATCAGCTTTCTCTCGGATTAGCGGTCTATATTGACGGCCTGCCGGTCGATCTGGCCCCCGATATCTGCAACTATATGGGGCCGCACTGGGCCTGTGATCAGGACCAGACCCGGCTGATCGAGCGATACATGCCCGGCGCTGCGGTCGGTGTGGTGCATATGGCCGGATACGACACCATGCGCCGCAGCCTAGAGACCACCGCGCCGATCCGCCTGCCGGACGGCAGTTTCACCGCAAAATCGCTTCGCCGCCCGGCCTGGGTCAATGACCCGGCGGCAAAGCCTATGGCCTAAGCTATTTGCCCTTGAACTGGGAGACGCGCTTTTGCAAAAAGGCGCTGACGCCCTCAATAAAGTCGGCAGACTTGCCGGCCTTGCGCTGCGCCTTGCGTTCTGCGGTCAGCTGGGCATCCCAGTCTGCATCTAGACTTTCCCAGATCAGCTTGCGGATCATGCCCAGCGCCATGGGACCGGCCGCCAATTCCTTGGCTAGGGTCATGGCTGTGGTCATCAGCTCGGCATCCGGCACACAGCGATTGATCAGGCCCCATTCCAAAGCCGTCTTGGCCGGGATCTTGTCGCCCAGCAGGGCCATTTCCATGGCGCGGGCCTTACCGATCATGCGCGGAAGCAAATAGGTCGAGCCTCCGTCGGGCACGAGGCCAATACGGCGGAAGGCTTGCAGGAAATAGCTGCTTTCGGCGGCCACAACGATGTCGCCCAAAAGGGCTATAGAACAGCCAACGCCTGCAGCGGCGCCATTGACGGCAGTGATGATGGGCATGGGAAAGTCGCGCATGATCGCGACGAGGGGGTTGTAATGGGTCTCTAGCGCCCGGCCAGCATCGGGCTTGCCATCAGCCTCAACTTCGCGGCCAGAGGCACCGCCACCGGATAGGTTGGCACCAGAGCAGAAGCCGCGGCCTTCGCCAGTCAAGATGACTGCTCGAGCGGCAACTGCACCCAGTGCAATCCGATTGAAAGCGTCGGCCAGCTCAGTGGCCGTATCGATACCCGCAGCATTCATGGTGCTGGGGTCTGATAGGGTGATAACGGCGACATTATCGGTCACCGCAAGCTTAATCTTTGTATAGTCCATGGGGCGTCTCCCGCGCTTTTGTCGTCGGGCTTAAGCTAAGGCTGGATAACGCAGCGGAAGGCTAGGCTTTTTTTGCAGCCGGTTTGGCGAGCGTTTTCGCCGACATTCGGTCTGCATTCGTAACCTTGTTCCGACCGGTGCGTTTGGATCCGTAAAGCGCGTTGTCTGCACGTTCGATAAACGATTCCTTCGTTTCGCCGAGCTTGCGCTGTGCCAGTCCGGCTGAAACCGTAATTTGGCCGAGATCGTCATTGCTGGATCTGCGCCGCAGCTTGCGGTTGGCGATTTCCTCAAGCAATTCGGTCATGACCTCTTCGGCTTTAGCCGCGTCTTCATTCGGAAACACGATGCTGAATTCTTCGCCGCCATAGCGCGCAGCCAGGCGAGGTGGCGGCGAAAATTGCCGGATTGTGCTGGCAACAAACTTGATCACTTGGTCGCCGGTTTGATGTCCCCAGGTGTCGTTGAACTTTTTGAAATGGTCGATATCGATCAGGGCCACCGTAACGCTCTGGCCCGTCTTGTCTGCATTGGCGCAGGCCTGATCTATTTCCTCGTCAAAGGCCTTGCGATTGGCCAGTTTGGTCAGGGCGTCGGTATTGACCATAGTCCTCAAGGATTCGAGCCGCTCCTTAAGCTTTTTTACCTCATTGACGGACTCGTTGAGCTGTTTTTCGAGGTTGGCAGTTTCTGCCTTTACCTGTTGGGTCGCAACGGCTAAGCTTTCGACTAAACGTTTTACCGGCGGCGTTACCGGCTGGGTGGCTAGGTTTTCACTTGCCGCAGTCAATACGCCCGTATAGGAGCCACTTGATGTCTGGGCGCGATTAATCGCCTGACTGACATCGGCAAGTTCCTTCAACAGAACGTCGCCTGTATTACGGACTTGTTCAGATAGGCGGGCCTCGGGCAGATGTTTAGCCGCCAGTTTTAAACTGGTCTGATCAAAGAAGCGGTCCCCGGCCGCTAGAAGCTCTTTTATTTCAATGCCTAAGGCCCCTTGCGGTTCAGCGACTAAGTGGCTGAACAACTGTATATTCAAGGGCGTGGGCCAGACGTTGTGCTGCTCAATTAGGTCCAGAGCGCTGCGGGTTAGCATCAGGCCCGCTGCGCTGCGTAGAGTCAAATCGACTTGGCTGGACATAATCTAAGGCACCCTGATGTCGATCCGCATAAGCGGAGGTTGCTAAGTCTAATCGTTCTAATAAGGGGAAAGTTCCAAACGAGATGTTAAAGTTGTAATTGCGCCGGCTTCTTGTGTTTTCAAGCGGTCTTGACGTAAAATGAATTGCCCATGACATTCGATCGATCAATGGGAGAGTACCGCGAATGATAACTACTGTTCAAGACCCTTTAAACACGTCGATGCGCGATATTCTTGCCAAGCAAAAGGCAGATCATCTTCGCGATGGTGCGCCGTCCTTGGCCAAGCGGATTGACTGGCTCGATCGTTGTATCGGCCTATTGGTGGATTATTCGACCGAGATCGAACAGGCCCTCATGGCTGATTTTGGCGCCCGTTCAGCTGATGCAACAAGGTTTACCGATGTCGCCGGATCGATTGGCCCGCTCAAACATGCAAAGGCCCATGTCGCCAAATGGATGAAGACCGAAAAGCATAAGACCTCTCCGGCCATACTGGGTCTGTTTGGCGCAAAGGCTGAAGTTCAATACCAGCCTAAGGGCGTGGTTGGTGTAATCAGTCCCTGGAACTTCCCCGTTAATCTGACTTTCGCACCGCTCGCAGGGATCTTGGCGGCTGGTAACCGCGCCATGATCAAGCCATCGGAGTTTACACCCGCAACGTCAGCCTTGATGGCCAAGATGTTTGCATCGGTGTTTTCAGAAGAAGAAATCGCCGTCGTCACCGGCGGCCCTGAGATCGGTCAAGAGTTTTCGAGCCTGGCCTTTGACCATTTGATCTTTACCGGGGCCACAAGTGTCGCTCGCCACGTCATGCGGGCGGCTGCCGAGAACCTGGTACCGTTGACCCTCGAGCTGGGCGGCAAAAGCCCTGTTATTCTGGGCAAATCTGCTGATTATGCGACGGCTGCGGCGCGGGTCATGAATGGCAAGACCCTCAATGCTGGCCAGATCTGCCTTGCACCGGACTATGTTTTGACACCTGAAGACAAGCTTGAAACCTTCATTGGCGAGGCCCAAGGCGCGGTCGCCAAGATGTTCCCGACCCTTAAGGACAATCCCGACTATACGGCCATTGTTGCTCAGCGCCATTATGACCGGATCATGGGCTATGTTGAGGACGCCCGGTCAAAGGGCGCTCGGATCGTCGAGATCAATCCGGCTGAGGAAGATTTCAGCCAACAAGAACACCGCCGGATTCCGCCGACTCTGATCATCAATCCTACCGATGATATGAAGGTGATGCAGGAAGAAATCTTTGGGCCTGTCCTACCCGTCAAGACCTATAAGACGGTGCAGGACGCGATCGGCTATGTGAACGCGCATGACCGGCCACTGGGGCTCTATTATTTCGGTGACGACGCCGCCGAGCGCGATCTTGTGCTCAATTCGACGACCTCAGGCGGTGTTACCGTTAATGATGTCATTATGCACATCACCCAGGAAGAGCTGCCCTTTGGCGGCGTAGGACCTGCGGGCATGGGCAGCTATCACGGCTTTGATGGCTTTAAAGAATTTAGCCATCGCAAAGCGGTCTATACCCAGATCAAGAAGGATATTGGCCCCCTTGTCCAGATGCGGCCACCCTATGGACCTGGCATTCGAAAATATCTTGCCAGCCAGCTAAAGCGCTAAGATTTAAGGGCGGCCCGCAAGGACCGCCCTTTTTTCTGGCCTATCCAACCCAGTCTTTGCGTAGGGTCTTCCAGGCAAACAGGAAATGGGCCCCGGCCCAAAGATAGCCAAACAGGCCGACAAATATGGCCCAGCGCAGGCCAAATTCTTGACCGACCGTGCAAGCGCCCTTGCTGGCCGCTAACATGGCCTTGCCACAATCGGCGGTCGTCAGGCCCGCCGAGGCCAGGCTCATATTGGCAAACATATCGCTTAAGGCCCCGATTACCGGCGGGCCAAGGCCATACCCCAAGATATTGACGATAAAGAGCAGGACTGCGGTTGCGGTCGCGCGCATCTGCGGGCCAGCTAGACCTTGCGTGGCGGCATACATACAACCCAGATAGAAATAGTGAGTCACCGCCCCGACCACCATGAAGGGCACGCCGATCCAAAGGCTTGGGGCCATGTAGCCGGCGATATAGAGCGGGGTGCAGATTCCAAATCCAAGCGCGGGTAACCAGGCCAGGGCATTGGGGTGGCGTTTCACAATGCGATCTGCCAGCCAGCCTGCGAAAAAGGTACCAAAGGCTGCGGCGAGTCCAAGAACCACGCCGGTTAATTGCGAGGCTTCTAACAGGGTCAGATGATGGGTCCGCATCAAGAATGAGTTGAGGTACTGGCCAACGCCATAACCGACAAAGCTAGCCATGGCCGAACCGAGGGCGACGTGCCAGAAGGTCGGCTTCCTAGCCAAATAGTTGAAGGTTTCAGCAAAACTCGGTGCGGCCTCGCCCTTGATCGCGCCAGACCGCTCCGGCTCCTTGATCGTCAATTTAACGATAATGGCCAAGATCAGGCCGGGCAGGCCCAGAATGATGAAGGCTTCGCGCCAGCCCATATATTCGGCGATAAACCCGCCGCCTATAGCCGCGAGCATGGATCCAATGGGCACGCCCAGCGCATAGATTGAAATGGCAGTCGCGCGCTTATCGGCCGGAAAATAGTCGCTGATTACCGACTGTGCGGGAGGGGTACACCCAGCCTCGCCGATACTCACGCCAATTCTTGCCATTAATAGGCCGAGATAGGAGGTGGCTATGCCGCAAAGGGCCGTGGCACCGCTCCAGACCGCCAAGCAAATCGCCAATATGGTCATGCGATTGTGCTTTTCAGCCAAGCGCGCAATGGGAATGCCCAGCAGGGTGTACAGCACCGCGAAGGCTGGTCCGCCGAGCAGGCCAAGTTGGAAGTCCGTTAGGCCAAATTCGTCTTTAATCGGTTGCTGGATGATCGAAATGACCACCCGGTCAATAAAGTTAAACGTATAGACCACCAACAAGGCGGCCAAGACATAGGCACGATAAGGTTTTGTCCCTTGTCCTTGATAGGGCATGGGATTTGACGCTGTTTGATCGGTCATGAAAATGGCCACCCCTGACAGTGCAGAGCCCAGCGCAACCGATCAGCGGTCACAATCCTTGAGCCTGGCCGACCAGAAAGCCATCTCGTTAGGGGTTTGTCTAGATCGGTTCTGTGCCCTTAAGACGCCGCCGCCTAGGCCTCTTCCGGCTCTGGCTTCCGCTTTGGTAAGGGCTTGGCCAAGAAGGCCGGTAGGTCATTGCCAAAACCCACGACGCGCCGGTCATCATCATCCCGAGGCTGAACCGACTGCACACCGCGGCTGCGAGGCTCAGCATCAGGGGTGAAAGTGCGAACAGGCGCTATAGCTGTTTGATCGCGATCTGGCCTTTGTGGCCGCTCTGGACGGCGACCCCGTTCGCGTGGCTCCGATGGGGATTCGACCAGGGGCACTGGGGTTAAGAAGGTGGCGTCTGGTGCCATTTCCAAGGCAGTGGGCGCAGGGGCTCTTGGCTTACGACCGCGCATGCGGGCCGATCGACGGCCTTGCACCGGCTCTTGGGTCGGCGTGGGGGCGGCAAGGGCGGCCGGTGCGGCATCCGAAGGGGCTGCCACGACAGGGGTCATGGAGGCGATTTCATTGTGCAGGGGCGCGCCGTCACGACCCCGCGAATGGTCGCGCTTGGGCTTACGATCTGATCCGCCAGAACGCTCACGCCCGCCGCTGCGGCTAGACGCCCTGCGCGCATCGCCGCCTTCGGCCAGGCTCCAATCGAGGTCAAGCACAGTTTCTTCCGGCTTTTGCCCGATCAGCTTGAGCACCTTGTCCAGGTTGCGGGTATCGGCTGGGGTGATCAGCATATAGGTCTCGCCCAGCCGTCCGGCCCGGCCTGTGCGGCCAATGCGGTGGACATAGTCATCGGCATGGTGTGGCACGTCATAATTAAAGACGTGGCTGACGTCCGGGATGTCCAGACCGCGCGCGGCCACGTCTGAGGCAACGAGCAGTTTGAGCTCGCCTTTGCGGAAGGCATCCAGCGTCTTCATCCGCATGGTCTGATCAAGATCGCCATGAATGGGGGCGGCGTCAAAGCCGTGCACCTTTAACGACTTGGCGACAATATCGACCTCGCTCTTGCGATTGCAGAAGACAATGCCGTTCTTAACATCTGCGCGCTCGACCAGGGCCCGCAGCGCCATGCGCTTAGCCTTGTGATCAACCACGGGGATTGGCACCAGGTGCTGGGTAATCGTCGTGGCCGTGGTGGCTGGACGGCTAGCCTCAATGCGCTCAGGGTCTTTCAGGAACTGTTTGGTCAGGCGGGTGATTTCCGGCGGCATGGTGGCCGAAAAGAACAGGGTCTGCTTGCCAGGCGGCGTCATCTTAAAGATGCGCTCAATATCGGGGATAAAGCCCATATCCAGCATGCGGTCGGCCTCATCGACCACCATTATCATAACGCCGGTCAGCAAGAGCTTGCCGCGCTCGAAATGGTCCAGCAGGCGGCCAGGGGTTGCAATAAGGACATCAACGCCGCGATCTAGCTTGCGCACCTGGTCCTCAAACGAGACCCCGCCGATCAGCAGGGCCCAGCTGAGCTTGGTGCCCTTGGCATATTTCTCGAACGACATGGCGACCTGGTCGGCCAGCTCGCGGGTCGGGGCAATCACCAGGGCGCGCGGCATACGCGACTTGGCGCGGCCAGCGGCTAGGCGCTCGATTAGGGGCAGGGTAAAGGCTGCAGTCTTGCCAGTGCCGGTCTGGGCAATGCCCAGAACATCGCGCCCTTCGAGGGCGATGGGGATGGCTGCGGCCTGGATGGGGGTTGCTGTTGTATAACCCGTATCGGCAATGGCCTGCAGGGTTGTGGGCGATAAGCCCAGTTGGGAAAATTCGGTCATGTCACGCTGTATAAAGCCAGAGCCGCCCGTGCTTGGGCGAACGGGCGGCGCGGATTCGCCGAGCCTGCTCTAGACTGTGCCCTGTCATACGCCCAAAGGCGCGGAAGTCAATCCGGCTTGGGGTTTGCCGCCTCTAGACATCCAGATCATCGACGGCAAATTCGGCATTGTCTTGGATAAACCGGAACCTTAACTCTGGCCGTCGGCCCATCAAGGTCTCGACCAGATCCTCAACAGCCTCTTCGGAGCGGGGCAAGGTCACCCGGGCCAGGGTCCGCTTTTCCGGATCCATGGTGGTTTCTTTGAGCTGGGCCGGCATCATTTCGCCGAGACCTTTGAAGCGTCCGATCTCGGGCTTCTTGCCCTTAAATTGTCCTGCCAAGAGTTCGTCCTTGTGCGCGTCATCCCGGGCATAGACGGTCTTGCCGCCTTGGCTGATGCGGTAGAGTGGCGGCAGGGCCAGGAACAGGCGGCCAGCCCGGATCAGGCTGGGCATGGTGCGATAGAAGAAGGTGATTAAGAGGCTGGCAATATGGGCGCCGTCGACATCAGCATCGGTCATTATAACAATGCGCTCATAGCGCAGGTCTTCTTCCTTAAACCGGTTGCCGCCTTGAACGCCGAGCGCTAGCAAAAGGTCAGAGAGTTCGGTATTGCGTCCGGCCTTGTCATTGGTTGCAGAAGCCACGTTCAAGATCTTGCCGCGCAAGGGCAAGATGGCCTGGGTCTTTCGATTGCGCGCCTGCTTGGCCGAGCCACCGGCGCTGTCGCCCTCGACGATGAAAAGCTCGGTCCCATCAGTCGCTTGGCCCGAACAATCGGCGAGCTTGCCGGGTAGTCGCAGCTTGCGGGTCGCTGAGGCGCGGGCGACATCCTTGTCCCGCCTACGCTTTAACCGGTCCTCAGCCCGCTCGATGATAAATTCCAGCAACCGGTCCGCGCTCTTGGGCGCCGCCGTTAGCCAGTGATCGAAGGGATCGCGTAAGACGGTCTCAACCAGTCTTTGCGCCTCGGACGAGGATAGCTTTTCCTTGGTCTGGCCCTGGAATTCGGGATTGCGGATAAAGACCGAGATCAGGGACCCGGCATTGCCGATCACGTCCTCGGCCGTAATCAGCCCGGCGCGCTTTTCGCCGGTCATTTCGCCGTAAGCCTTTAGGCCGCGCATCAGGACCGCGCGCAACCCCGCCTCATGCGTGCCGCCCTCGGTCGTGGGCACGGTGTTGCAATAGGACTGCATAAAGCTGTCACTGTCGCCAAAGCCGATGGGCGACCAGGTAATGGCCCATTCGACGGCGCCGCCATCGGACCCATTGCCCGCCTTGCGCTCAATGCGGCCAGAAAAGGTCTCGGTCAGGGTCTCTAACCCCGCCACGCGCTCGGCCAGAAAATCTGCCAGGCCATTGGGGAAGTGGAAGACGGCCTCAGCTGGGGTCTGATCGGTCACACGCTCCGGGGCGCAAGACCAGCGGATCTCAACGCCGCGAAACAGATAGGCCTTTGACCGGGCCATCCGGTAAAGCCGCGCGGGCTTAAACACGGCCCCGGCCCCGAAAATGGTTTCATCGGGCGAGAAGCGTAGGGCGGTTCCGTGCTTGCGCGAGGGCCCGACCTTTTCCAGACTGCTTAAGGGCTTGCCGCGCGAATAGGATTGGCGGTGTTCAAACCCGTCGCGCCAGACCGTAACGTCCAGCCGTTCGGATAAGGCATTGACCACGGAAATCCCGACCCCGTGCAGACCGCCGGAGGTCTCATAGCTCTTGCCCGAAAACTTACCGCCCGAGTGCAGGACGGTCATGATCACTTCGAGCGCGGACTTGCCGGTATATTTGGGGTGGGCATCGACGGGAATGCCGCGGCCATCATCGCGCACGACCAGGGCACCATCCGCCTCGAGCCGCACCTCAATGAATTTGGCGTGACCGGCGACGGCCTCGTCCATGGCATTGTCGAGCACCTCGGCAAACAGGTGGTGCAGGGCGCGCTCGTCTGTGCCGCCAATATACATGCCCGGCCGCTTCCGGACCGGTTCCAGCCCTTCGAGGACCTCAATATCCTTGGCCGAATAGCCAGAGGCCGCCGCTACAGATGCGGGCGCGCGGACAGCCGCGGCCACAGCGACCGGCTTTACCGCCGGCTTGGGCGCAGGCTCGGGGGCATCGTCGAATAGTGATCTTTGCGGAGGCGTTTGCGGCATAAGCCTATTCTGACGCGATTCGATAACGGGTCGTATGCTGACCAGACAATCTGGCCGCCTAAATCGCCCAAATACACCCTAGGCCTAGCGATAAGCGGGTGGATAGTCCGTATCGGCACCAGGGCGATAGCGCTTGGCCAATTCCAGACTGCGCGAGGTCATGGGTTGATCCTTGCCGTTGATGATCACGGTCGTGGCATAGCTGGTCACCTCGAGCGGATCGCCTGACCAGATGACCAGGTCGGCGTCCTTGCCCGGCTCCAGACTGCCGATCCTGTCAGCCAGGCCCCAGATCTTGGCCGGGTTAATCGTCACTGACGCCAAGGCTGCGGTGTAGGGCAGGCCATAGGAGACTGCCGTTCCGGCGTTGAACCTACCCTGACGCAGATTATTATAGTCGCGGCTGCCAAGCACGGCGACCGTAACCCCCGCAGCGTTTAACCGGCCAGCATTTTCCATGGTCGAGCCCAAGGTCTCAAAACTGCCCGGCAGGTCAGCCTGGGCATCCACCAGAACAGGAACCTTGGCCTTGGCAATGGCATCTGCCACGCGCCAGCCTTCTTCGGCCCCCTCTAGAATGAGTTTGAGGTTCTGGGCGCGAGCGAATTCGAGTACTTGTAAGATGTCCGACGCCTTGTGTACCCGCACCAGGAGGGGCATTTTGCCCTCAGCGACCGGGATCAGGGCCTCTAGATCATCGCGGCTATAGGGGTAGGGGCGGCTGGCACCCAAATCAAAGCCCTTGCGGTTCCTGGCATAATGGCGGGCATCCTCGAGCGCCGATTTGAGCAGGACAAAGGCTGCGCCGCGTGAGCCGCCGGCATAATCGGCACCGGCCTCGCCTAGGTCCAGCGCCATGCCGATGCGGGCCTTCAACACAGGCGAACGGCTACCTGATGCTAGGCTGGCGGCCGCGACCTGACCGGCAAATAGGCTGGCCTTGCCGTCGCCGGCACTACCCGAAAAATCATCGGCACCATCATCGCGGTGCGCGCCGTCGCTGCCGCGCCCGAGCACGGGTGTGATAACTGCGCTCGTAACGCCGCCCAGTCGGGCCAAGGGGATAAGGGCAGAATCGGCATTGACGCCGTATTGCACATCAAAGGCGGCCCCCATCCGGTCACCAGCGCCGTCATCCCCCGTGCTATCGACCTGCGCGACCTCAGAGACGCCAAGATTGGAGCTCGGCAAGATCAGGCCGGGCGTGACGATCTGGCCGCCCGCATCAATTACCTTGGCATCACTTGGCACAGCCAGCTTGGCACCAAGCGCCGTGATCTTGCCGTCCTTGATCAGTATGGTGCCAGAGGCAATATCGCCAGCCGGGCCTTGGCTGAGAATGCGCGCATTCACAATCGCCAGGTTTTGAGCCAGGGCGGGGGCCGCAACGAAGGTCAGGGCCGAAAGGGCGGCCAAAAGGGCGCGGTTCATGGGTGGACTCCCTCGCCAGGTTGGCCAAGTTCAAAATCAGACTGTGCCTGGAAGCGCGGGTCCTTGCGGTCATAGACCTTGGCCCCGTCGATAAAGACCTGGCTAGCCGTGGAATAGACGCTGAACGGATCGCCGCTCCAGAGCACTAGATCGGCATTCTTGCCAACGACTAGGGATCCGGTCTTGTCGCCAATCCCCATGGCCTTGGCTGGGTTTGCTGTGATCCAGCTAATGGCTTCTGCTGGCGTAATCTTAAGCCCCAACCGATTACCAGACGCCATGGCGATCGCCGCCTCTTGGTTTAGGTGCTGGGTCATGATGGGGTCATCGGAATGGATGACCACGCAGGCACCCTTGCGCTGGCCAATCGCCGCATTTTCGGCGATGCCGTCATAGGATTCCAGCTTAAAGCCCGCCCATTCGGCCCAGGTCGCGTAGCAAATGCCTTCGCGCGCCAGCAGGTCAGCGACCTTATAGGCCTCCGATGAATGGTGGAACATGGTGATCTTATAGCCAAATTCCTTGGCGATATCGATCATGGTCACCATTTCATCGGCGCGGTAGCAATGGTTCTGCACTAGGATTTCACCGGACAACACGCCCGACAGGGCATCGAGCGTCAGATTGCGCTCGGGCGGATCGGCCTTTTCGCCCTTAGCGACCTTGGCCCGGTAATCATCCCATTTGCGCTTATAGCTGGCGGCCGCGATCCAGGCGCTGCGATAGCCCGCGACATTGCCCATGCGGGTTGAGGGCGAGCGGCCCTTTTGGCCATAAGCACGCTTTGGATTCTCACCGCAGGCCATTTTCAGGCCATAGGGGGCATCTGGAAACTTCATGCCCTGGGCACTGATTGAGGGAATGTTTTTCAGTGTAACCGACCGGCCGCCAAACAGATTGGCTGATCCGGGCAGGATTTGCAGCGTGGTCACGCCCCCAGCCCGCGCCCGGTTAAAACCCGGATCTTGCGGCCAGACCGAATGTTCTGACCAGACATAGGCGGTATTAGGGTCGGTCGCCTCATTGCCATCGGAATGGGCGCGAACATCGGGTGAGGCATAGACCCCGAGATGCGAGTGGGAATCGACTATACCTGGCGTCAGCCAAAGCCCCTTGGCGTCAATGATCTGCGCACCTGAGGGCACCGCCACGTCCTTGCCCAGCCCGATGATCTTACCACCGTCCATAACCAGCGTACCACTATCGATCTCTTCACCGGTCGCGGTCAGGATATGGGCACCAACAATGGCCGTGAGCTTAGAGGGCAGGGGCTTATAGCTGCTGGCAAAGGGCGCAGGGCCTGCCTTAGCATCCGCACCCGGGGGCAGGGGCTTTGGCGCAGGCTTGGTGACTGGCTTTGGGGTCGCGGTAGCACACGCCGACAGCGCGGTTATGCTGGCCAACACGACAGCTAGTCGAAGGGTCTTATGCATTTGGCGCCTCAATAGGAGTTGGCCTATCTGGCGCGGATTGGGTTCAAAGATCAATAGGAGTTGGCCTATCTGGCGCGGATTGGGTTCAAAGATCAATCCTAGGGCGGAAGGATTTTCGGGGATAACTCATAAGAAAAAGGGCCAGGTCCTGGACCTGGCCCTTCGTCTAAGTCGATCCAGGGATCAGCTTAGCACTTGTAATACATGTCGAACTCGACGGGGTGCGGGTGCAATTGCAAGCGCATCACTTCTTCCATTTTCAGCTCGATATAGCTGTTGATGAAATCGTCATCCATCACGCCGCCGGCCTTGAGGAAGCCGCGGTCCTTATCCAGGGATTCCAGGGCTTCACGCAGGCTGCCGCAAACCTCTGGGATCTTTTTCTGCTCGCGCGGGGGCAGGTCATAGAGGTTCTTGTCGGCGGGGCCGCCTGGATCGATCTTATTGGCAATCCCGTCCATGCCGGCCATCAAGAGGGCGGTAAAGGTCAGGTATGGGTTGCCCATGGGATCGGGGAAGCGCGCCTCGATGCGCTTGCCCTTGGGGCTGTCGACATGCGGGATGCGGATTGAGGCCGAACGGTTGCGGGCCGAATAGGCCAGCTTCACCGGGGCTTCATAGCCGGGCACCAGGCGCTTATAGGAATTGGTGGTCGAGTTGGAGAAGGCATTGATGGCCTTAGCATGCTTGATAATGCCGCCAATGTACCAGAGGCACAGGTCCGACAGACCGGCATATTTGTCACCGGCAAACAAGGGCTTGCCACCGCCCCAGATCGACTGGTGAACGTGCATGCCGCTGCCATTATCGGCAAACATGGGTTTGGCCATGAAGGTTGCGGTCTTGCCATAGGCTGCGGCCACATTGTGGATCACATACTTATACATCTGCAGGCGGTCAGCCATGACGATCATTGTGTCGAACTTCAGACCCAGCTCATGCTGGGCAGGGGCCACTTCGTGGTGATGCTTTTCGGGCTTCATGCCCAGCTCGCCCATCACAGCCAGCATTTCTCCGCGCAGGTCTTGCGCAGAATCCACTGGGTTGACGGGGAAATAGCCGCCCTTGGGCCCAGGACGGTGGCCCATATTGCCTTCTGGATAGGACTTGCCCGTATTGGCAGGCAGCTCGCTGGCATCGTAGGAATAGCCAGTATTGTTGGGCTCCGTTGACCATTTCACATCGTCAAAGATGAAGAACTCAGCTTCTGGGCCAAAATAGACCGTATCGCCGACGCCTGTGGCCTTGACATGGTTCAGGGCCTTTTTGGCGATCGAGCGCGGGTCGCGATTATAGGGCTCATTGGTGTCTGGGTTGAGCACGTCACAGTGCAGGCACAAGGTGGTCTGCTGATAGAAGGGGTCGATATAGGCGGTCGAAAGATCGGGACGCAGCTTCATGTCCGACTCATTGATGGCCTTCCAGCCAGCGATTGACGATCCGTCAAACATGGTGCCGTCATTGAGGAAGTCATGATCGACCAGGTCGATATCAAAGGTCACGTGCTGCATCTTGCCGCGAACGTCGGTGAAACGCACGTCGACGTATTTGGCGTCCTTGTCTTTGATTTCAGCGAGAATTTTATCAGCAGTCATGCGCGTGTTCCCTTATTAAGCATGTCCAAAGTGTGGTTGGTGGGTCTAGATGGCGGCATTGCCGCTTTCGCCGGTGCGAATGCGAATAACCTCGATAATGTCGGAAACAAAGATCTTCCCGTCACCAATACGGCCTGTCCGGGCAGCGGTCTGAATAGCCTCCAAAGCGTCTTGCAATTGATCGTCTGACACGACCAGCTCAATTTTGATCTTGGGCAGGAAGTCGACGACATATTCTGCGCCGCGATAGAGCTCAGTATGGCCCTTTTGCCGGCCATAGCCCTTGGCCTCGGTCACGGTCATGCCTTGAACGCCGAGCTCCTGTAGGGCTTCCTTGACCTCGTCCAGCTTGAACGGCTTGATAATGGCTTCAATCTTTTTCATGCACGGACTTTAAAGGTAAGACTTGCAAAGGCCCGGCAGTCGCTAAGCCAAGGTTAATGTTGCTTGCAAGGAGCATGGTCGTGATCGCTCGGACAAGGGGACGGTTTGTCGCAAACCCGTCCTAGGGCGCCGTATGACGGCATTGCATAAAATTTGAGCAAAACTTGCTTTAATTTTAGACATATGCCAGCCAATCCCAAACCGGGCGCTGATCGGCGCTGCTAATCACAATTATGGTGGGAATTTGCGCCGGCCGCGCATTTTTGGCGCAGGAAAACCGATATTGGCTGTGTAAAGATGTAGGCCATGCACCGCTGCTGTCAGATGTGGGCAGTGCGCAGCACCGTCAATAACCGATCAAAGGCTATCAAATGAGCAGGGTCTATCTCATCCGGCACGGCAAGCCAGCCGCTAGTTGGGGCGAGGCCGATCCCGACCCTGGCCTTGATGAAACCGGTCTTGCCCAGGCGCGCGCGGTGGCACAGGTCTTGGTGCAAAAGCCTGAGGCGGAGCGGCCAAGATTTGTGGTCTCATCGCCGCTCAATCGATGCCGACAAACGGCTCAGCCCTTGGCCGATGCGCTGGGGGTGGAGGTCATTATTGATCCAAGGGTTGGCGAAATTCCAACGCCTAAGGCCCTGGCTGCTGAGGCGCGCCCGGCCTGGCTGAAGGCCGCGTTTGGCGGTCTGTGGCGCGACATGGTGGGGGACCTTGATTACGAGGCCTGGCGGCGTCAGGTCTATGCAGCGGTTGCTGACTATCCAGGCGCGGCTGTGTTTAGTCACTATGTTGCGATTAATGCCGTCGTGTCGTTGTGCCGAAATGATGACCGGGTCTTGAGCTGCCAGCCTGATCACACAGCTGTCATAAGTTTTGATTTAGATGCGGGTGTACTGACCATATTGGACCTGGGCCAGCAGGCCTCGACCCAGGTTTTATAAGACGCAACTGTCCTTGGCTCGAGGGAGCAGCCCCATGACCGCCGCCGCCGAAATCCTTAGTCTGGAGCAGATGCGAGCGTGCGATCAGGCGGCCATAGCTTCAGGAACGCCCGGGATTGAATTGATGAACCGGGCCGGGCAGGCGGTCGCCAAGGCGGTTATGGCGCGCTGGCCTCAGGGACGAGTGCTTGTGCTGTGCGGGCCAGGCAATAATGGTGGCGACGGCTTCGTCGCGGCCCACGGCCTTGCCCAGGCCGGGTGGCAGGTTAGCCTCGCCTTGACCTGCCCACTGGCGGCGCTCAAGGGCGATGCAGCGATTGCGGCCAGCCATTGGACCGGCGGGATAGAGGCGATCAACGACCTATCGCTTGATGGCGTTGAGCTGGTAATCGATGCCTTGTTCGGCGCGGGCCTGTCTAAGCCGCTCGAGCCGGTTCTGGTTCAGGTCTTGAAGGCGATTGAGGCGGCGGGGCTGCCCCTGGTGGCGGTCGATGTGCCTTCGGGCCTATCGGGCGATACCGCGAAGCCGGTCGGAGATTATGCACCCGTCTGTACCGCCACCGTCACCTTTCACCGCAAAAAGCCGGCTCACGTCCTGACGACCGGGCGGCAGTATTGCGGCGAGGTGGTCTTGGCCGATATCGGGCTCCTGCCAGGCCGAGCCGAGGTTCGCGAAAATACCACCGGGCTTTGGCAGGCGCAAATACCTTGGCCAGGGCCATTGGTGCATAAGCATGTCCGTGGACGGATGATGATAGTCTCTGGCCCTGCCTGGTCCACCGGGGCGGCCAGGCTCGCCTCACGGGCAGGTCTGAGGGTCGGCGCTGGGCTCGTTACCCTTTTGTCGCCGCCCGATGCCTTGGCGATCAATGCTGCCCATCTAGAAGCGGTCATGCTGGCCGGGTTTGAAACCGACATCGAGCTAGAGAACGCGGCACGCGACGCCGATGTGGTCGTTATTGGCCCAGCGGCGGGGGTTGGCCCTGCGACCTATTCTAATGTCTTGGCCTTGGCCCGGACCGGCGCCGCTCTTGTGGTCGATGCCGACGCCTTGAGCGTGTTTCGCCAGGACCCGGAGGACCTGTTTAGCCTGCTGGATCGCGACGATGTTCTGACCCCGCATCCTGGCGAATTTGAGCGGGTGTTTCCAGGTCTCTTGGCCTCGTCGGCCAATCGTGTTATCGCGACCCAGGCGGCAGCTCGAAGGGCAGGGGCGGTGGTTCTACTCAAGGGGTCAGACACGGTGATCGCTGCGCCAAACGGACAATGTGCGGTCAATACCAATGGCACGCCCTGGCTTGCAACGGCTGGGTCGGGCGATGTCCTGGCAGGGTTGATCGCAGGCCTGATTGCCCAAGGCATGCCCAGTTTCGAAGCCGCCTGCGCCGGGGTCTGGATCCATGCTGCGGCGGGGCAGAGCTTTGGGCCGGGCCTGATTGCCGAGGATTTACCAGGGCTCGTGCCCGGGGTTCTGCGCAGCCTGATCTAGGCGTAGCCCCCTTCCCAGGCTTCGCCTGGACTTCCCCCAAAGGGGGAAGATTTTAAGTCATAACAGTCCTCCCCCTCTGGGGGAGGGGG
>JBILKO010000025.1:0-27962 GCA_044376615.1 Caulobacteraceae bacterium | reverse complement strand
GCCGCTAGCGGATTTTGTCTCCCTCTATTGGGGAGCCAATGCGCGCGACATCCTGGCCTTGTTTGCTGCCATTAGTGCCTTGGGCGCGCTGAATGGCTGGATCTTGTTGCAGGGCGAGCTACCCGCTGCCATGGCCCGCGATGGCGTGTTTCCAAGATGGCTGGGCAAGGTCTCGAAACGTGGCACGCCGGTAAGGGCGCATCTGGTCTCCAGCGCCCTCCTGACCGCCATCTTATGCCTCAATTTTCAAAAATCCATGGCCCAGCTTTTTACCTTTATCATCTTGCTCGCCACCTCGGCCTCACTGGTCATGTATCTGGCCTGTGCCCTGGCGGCCCTTTGGCTCCTGCATAAGGGCAAGATGAAGGGCACGCCGGTCTTTGCCGTCATTGCGATCCTGGCTGCCGCCTATGCGGTCTGGACCCTGATCGGGGCAGGGCTCGAGGCCACGGGTTGGGGCGCTGTCCTGCTGCTGGCAGGCCTGCCCGTCTATTGGATTATGCGGCCGCGAACCAAGGCTTAGCGGATGGTGGCGTGGGTCCGCAAATACTCATCCACGGCAATGGCGCATTCACGCCCCTCCCGGATCGCCCAGACGACCAGGGACTGACCACGGCGCATGTCGCCACAAGCGAAAATCCGCTCGGTTGAGGTGCGGTGATCCTTGACCTCGGCCTTAACGGCCCCGCGGGGGGTCATTTCCACGGCCGCCTGTTCGAGCAAGGCATCGGTGCGCGGACCTAAAAAGCCCATGGCCAGCAAGACCATATCGGCCTTAATCTGGAAGGCGCTGCCAGGAACTTCTTGCATCGACATCTGGCCATTGGCGCCCGAGGCCCATTCAGCGCGGACGCATTCAATGGCCGTCACCTTGCCGCCCTCGCTGACTACGCGCTTGGTTAGGACCGAGAAGTCGCGCTCACAGCCCTCTTCTTGTGAAGACGAGGTGCGCATTTTTAGCGGCCAGTCGGGCCAGGTCATGGCCTTGTTTTCGCGAGCAGGTGGCTGGGGCATGACTTCGAGCTGGGTCACGCTCAGCGCGCCTTGCCGGTTAGAGGTGCCGATACAGTCAGACCCCGTATCGCCGCCGCCAATGACCACCACATGCTTGCCCTTGGCCGTAAGGGTGCCGGTTGGCGCGGCAATGGACTCGTCATCTCCGGCGACGCGCTTATTTTGTTGGCGCAGGAAATCCATGGCGAAATAGACGCCCTCGGCCTCGCGGCCTGGCACCTCGAGATCGCGCGGCCATTCGGCCCCGCCCGCCAGCACCAGCAGATCATAATCGTCCAAGAGGCGCTGAACCGTGATCGAGACCCCGACCTCAATATTGGTGCGGAAGATGACACCTTCGGCCTGCATCTGACGCACTCGGCGGTCGATCAGGTGCTTTTCCATCTTAAAGTCTGGAATGCCATAGCGCAGCAGGCCGCCAACCCGGTCATTCTTTTCGAACACGGTCGGATTATGGCCCATGCGCGCGAGCTCTTGCGCGCAGGCCAGGCCGGCGGGGCCCGAGCCGATCACTGCCACCCGCTTGCCCGTGCCCCGGTCAGCCTGATGCGGCTTGACCCAGCCCTCTTTCCAACCACGGTCAATAATCTCGCACTCGATCGACTTGATCGTGACCGGCGTGTCTTGGATGTTCAGGGTGCAGGCCGCTTCGCACGGCGCGGGGCATACCCGGCCGGTGAATTCTGGAAAATTATTGGTGGAGTGCAAGGTCTCCAGCGCCTTTTTCCAGTCATCGCGATAGACCAGGTCATTCCAGTCCGGAATCAGATTATTGACCGGACAGCCTGTATGGCAGAACGGAATCCCGCAATCCATGCAGCGCGAGGCCTGAGACGCCACCTCTGCCTGGTCAAGCGGAGTGACAAATTCCTGCCAGGTCTTGAGCCGCTCTTTCGGTTTCACATAGGCGCGGTCGCGGCGGCTGACTTCCAAAAATCCGGTCGGCTTACCCATAATCGTATCTTCCTAAGGCTTTGAGACTATTGCGCGGCGACCTGGGCGGCCGAGGCGGCCTCCAGATCGATCAGGGCGCGGCGATAGTCATTGGGCATGACCTTGACGAATTTGCGTGCCTCGGTCTCCCAATTGTCAAGAATATGGCGGGCGCGGGCACTGCCGGTGTGCTGCAAATGCCGCTCGATCAGGACGCGCAGGCGTTCTGTGTCAAAGCGCAGCATATTGCCAAGGCCGTGATCGAGATCGCCAAGCCCGGCTAGGTCGTCGCCAGGGCCGTCAAGCGGCTCGAGATCGACCATGGCCTTGTTGCACAGAGCCTCAAACCGGCCATCGGGATTATAGACATAGGCCACGCCGCCCGACATACCGGCCGCGAAATTGCGCCCGGTCTTGCCCAGCACCGCCACCACGCCGCCAGTCATATATTCGCAAGCATGGTCGCCCGTGCCCTCAACCACGGCAATGGCGCCGGAATTGCGCACGGCAAACCGCTCACCCGCCACGCCGGAGAAATAGGCCTCGCCGGAAATCGCGCCATAAAGGACCGTGTTGCCGACAACGATATTCTCGGTTGGATCCCGCTTTAGGCCCTCTGGCTGGCGCACAATCACCCGGCCGCCGGACAGGCCCTTGCCGACATAGTCATTGCCGTCGCCAATTAGGGTCAGGGTGATGCCGCGGGCCAAGAAGGCGGCAAAGCTTTGGCCTGCCGTGCCGGTCAAGCTGATCTTGATCGTATCGGGCGCTAGGCCCTCATGCCCATAGCGGCGGGCGACGGCGCCCGACAACATGGCCCCGACGCTGCGATTGACATTGCAGACTGCGGCCTTGATCTCGACCGGCTCGCCGCGTTCCAAGGCTGGCGCCGCCGCCGCGATAAAGCCGTGATCGAGGGCCTTTTCCAGCCCATGCTCTTGGCGATCCTTATTCCAGCGCGGCAGGTCGGCCGGGATGTCTGGCATATAGAGCAACTTGGTCAGATCAACGCCCTTGGCCTTCCATTGTTCGATGACTGGGCGGGCGAGCAAGAGCTCGACCCGGCCAATCATCTCATTGACCGTGCGCATTCCGAGCTGTGCCATAATGGCGCGCAATTCTTCGGCGACAAAGAAGAAGTAATTGATCACATGCTCAGGCTGGCCGGTAAACCGGGCGCGCAGGATGGGGTCTTGCGTCGCCACGCCAACGGGGCAGGTATTGAGATGGCATTTGCGCATCATGATACAGCCTGCCGCGATCAGGGGCGCGGTGGCAAAGCCAAATTCGTCGGCACCCAGCAAGGCAGCAACGGCGACATCGCGGCCGGTACGTAGCCCGCCATCGGCCTGGACGGCAATACGGCTACGCAGCCCATTGAGCAGCAAGGTCTGCTGGGTCTCGGCCAGGCCAATTTCCCAGGGCGAACCGGCATGGGTCAGGGAGGTGAGGGGCGAGGCCCCGGTGCCGCCTTCAAAGCCCGATATGGTGACATGATCAGCGCGCGACTTGCTAACGCCCGCCGCAACCGTGCCGACACCGACTTCCGAGACCAGCTTGACCGAGATCCGGGCCTCAGAATTGACGTTTTTCAGGTCATGGATCAGCTGGGCCAGGTCCTCGATCGAGTAAATATCGTGGTGCGGCGGCGGGCTGATCAGGCCAACGCCAGGGGTGGAGTGACGCACCTTGGCAATATTGGCATCGACCTTGTGGCCAGGCAGTTGGCCGCCCTCACCGGGCTTGGCACCCTGGGCGATCTTGATCTGGATGTCATCGGCATTGACCAGATATTCCGCCGTGACGCCAAAGCGGCCCGAGGCGACCTGTTTGATCGCTGAGCGCATGGAATCGCCATTGGGCAGGGGCACAAACCGGTCAGATTCTTCGCCGCCTTCACCTGTATTGGAGCGTGCGCCAATCCGGTTCATGGCCACGGCCAAGGTGGTATGGGCCTCACGGCTGATCGAGCCAAAGCTCATGGCCCCGGTGGCAAAGCGCTTGACGATGTCAGACGCTGGTTCGACCTCGTCAATCGATAAGGGCTGGTCTGCGAATTTGAATTCCATCAGGCCGCGAATGGTCAGGAGCCGCTTGCTCTGTTCATTAATGCTGGCGGCAAAGGCTTCATATTCAGCCGGCAGATTGCCGCGCACAGCGTGTTGCAGCTTGGCGACTGAATGCGGATTCCAAGCATGCTCCTCGCCGCGAATCCGGAAGGCATAGGCCCCGCCGACATCCAGGGCATCGCGATAGATGGGAATATCGGCATAGGCATCGCTGTGGCGGCGCACCGATTCCTCAGCGACCTCCAACAGGCCCACACCCTCGATCGTGGTGGCGGTGCCGGTGAAATACTTCTCGATAAACGCCGACGATAGGCCGACGGCATCGAAAATCTGGGCACCGCAATAGGACTGATAGGTCGATATGCCCATCTTGGACATGACCTTAAGAATGCCCTTCCCAATGGCCTTGATATAATTTTTCTGCACCTCATGGGCGCTCAAATTCAGGCCGTTTTTGACGCGTAGGGATTCTAGGGTTTCAAAGGCCAGATAGGGATTGACCGCTTCTGCCCCATAGCCGGCCAGAACGCAGAAATGGTGCACTTCGCGCGCTTCACCGGTCTCGATCACCAGGCCGGTCTGCATGCGCAGGCCCTGGCGGATCAGGTGATGGTGGATGGCCGCTGTCGCCAGGGCGGCGGGCACAGGCACCCGGCTGTCGCTCACGGCCCGGTCCGATAGGATCAGGATATTGACATCGGCCAGCACAGCCTCGGTCGCGGCCCAGCACATTTTTTGCAAGGCCATTTCCAGCCCGCCTGCGCCGTCCTTGGCATCCCAGGTCGTGTCGATCGTGGCGGTGCGGAAGGCCCCGTCTAAGAGCTCCGAAATCGCCCGGATCTTGTCCAGCTCGCCATTGGTCAGGACCGGCTGGGAGACTTCCAGACGCTTATGAGTCCCGGCATGGTGGCCGAGCAAGTTCGGCCTTGGCCCAATCATGGAGACCAGTGACATGACCAGTTCTTCGCGGATCGGGTCGATCGGCGGATTGGTGACCTGGGCAAAGTTTTGCTTAAAATAGTCATAGAGCAGCTTTGAGCGCTCAGACAGGACGGCGATGGGCGTATCGGCGCCCATGGAACCGATCGGGTCTTCGCCCGAGCTGGCCATGGGGGCCAGGAAGAATTTCAGGTCTTCTTGCGTATAGCCAAAGGCCTGCTGGCGATCGAGCAGGGTCTGGGGATCGCCCAAAAGCGGGGTTTCTTCGACCTTGAGCGGCAGGCCTTCCAGCTTGAACTGGGTCTGGTGCAGCCATTCATCATAGGGCTGGGCATTGGCCAGGGTCTGCTTGATCTCGTCATCGCTAATGATCTTGCCCTGTTCGAGGTCGATCAAAAGCATCTTACCCGGCTGCAGACGCCATTTGCGGGCGATCTTGTCCTCTGGAATCGGCAGGACGCCGGATTCAGACGCCATAATGACCTGGTCATCGGTGGTCTGGATAAAGCGGGCGGGGCGAAGGCCATTGCGGTCTAGGGTCGCGCCGATCTGGCGGCCATCGGTAAAGGCAATGGCGGCCGGACCGTCCCAGGGCTCCATCAGGGCGGCATAGTATTCGTAAAACGCCCTTTGCTTGGCCTCCATCTGCTGGTTGCCGGCCCAGGCTTCGGGGATAAGCATCATGACGGCATGGGCCAGCGGATAGCCCCCGACCAGCAAGAGCTCCAAGGCATTGTCCAGACAAGCTGTGTCAGACTGACCATGCGGGATCAGCGGCCACATCTTGTCGAGGTCAGGGCCCAATAGGGGCGATTCCAGCGTGCGACGCCGCGCATTCATCCAGTTGACATTGCCGCGTACCGTATTGATCTCGCCATTATGGGCGATGAAGCGGTAGGGGTGGGCCAGCTTCCAGGACGGGAAGGTATTGGTCGAAAACCGCTGATGGACCATGGCGATGGCCGACTGGGTCAGGGGGTTTTGCAGGTCCAGATAGAAGGTTCCAACCTGTCCGGCCAGCAATAGGCCCTTATAGACCACCGTGCGGCTGGAAAAGGATGGCATATAAAAGTCAGCAAGCGCCGGTAGATCGCGCTTGGCGGCCTGGTCGGCTAGGGGGTTTTGGGTCTGTTTGCGGATGGTGAGCAGCTTGCGCTCAAACGCATCCTGGTCCTTGGTCTTAGGCCCGCGGCCAACAATAGCCTGACGGATCACTGGCAGGTCGGCCATGACGGCCGTTCCGAGCACAGAGGTATCGACGGGCACATCGCGCCAGCCGATTAGGATCTGGCCCTCGACCCGGATAAAATGCTCGAATTGGCCCGCCACCATGGCACGGATCTTTTCATCGCGCGGCATGAAGCACATGGCCACGGCATAGTCGCCCGGCTCTGGCAGGTTGAGTTTTTGGCTATGGGCCCAGTCGCGCAAAAGCGCATCGGGAATCTGAATCAAACAGCCTGCGCCATCGCCAACCATGGGGTCTGCGCCCACAGCGCCGCGATGGTCCAGATTGACCAGGATCTGCAAGCCTTGGCGCACGATATCATGGGTTCTGACGCCCTTGATATTGGCAACAAAACCAACGCCGCAAGCGTCGTGCTCATGGCGGGGATCATACAGACCTTGCGAAACTGGCAACTGCATCTCAATACCCTTCAAACCCATAGTTCCCTGCGCGAGCGCGCGGGGCTGAGTGTTTTTGCTGAAAATTTATCCGATGTCGATGGTTGCGCAATCCATCGGCGATAAAGAATGAAGCCTCAGCAAGATTTTGCTCAAATTCTGTGCCCTTGGTCCCGTTTTTGGGCGGTCCTTTCGCGCAAAGAATTGGCGGATCTATTGCCATATTTATAGATTAAGCCAAACATGACGCCAAATCCGGATCAGGGAGTTAGGGCGATGCTCAAGGCGTTTCCAGTCATGGTCTTGGCCGTAATGGCCCTGATTAATCTTGGCCGCGGCGCCATCCATGCCTTTGCCCCCGATGGCGGGGCCATCTCAATTGCGGGCCTAAGCTTTGGCAATCAAGGCCCGACCCTATTGTCCCTGTTTGCGACGCTTGGCTTTGGCCAGATGGTGATGGGCGGTTTTCAGGCCTATATCGTCCTGCACCGCCGCGATCTCGTCAGCCTCTTCTTAGCCTTTCAGCTCGCAACGACCCTAATGGCCATGGTCAATCTCTATCTATGGCGGCCCTTGCTGGTCACGGTGCCTGGCCAGCCTTTTAATCTGGCTCTTTTGGCCATTCAGGCCCTAGCGTTTGGACTAGCAGTCCGGTCGGCCCAGCCTAGCCCAACCAAGCCTTAGATTTCCTGGTTATAGGCCCCGATTTCAGGCCGTTTGGCCAGGCGCAGCTTAACCTCTTGATGGAAGAGGGCGCGCATATCATCGGCCGAGCGGGTGCTTTCGACGACGACGACGATTTCAGGCTTATTGGACGAGGCGCGCACCAGAACCCAGCTGCCGTCATCTAGGGCCACCCGCACGCCATTGACCGTGATGACATTGGTAATCTTGCGGCCAAGAATGGTGCCCCCGGCGGCGGCTAAGGCCTGGTATTCCTTCACCACACCTTCAACCACGCCGTATTTGACCTCATCGGCGCAATGCGGCGACATGGTCAGCGATGTATAGGCGATGGGAAGGGCCTTTTTCAGATCAGACAGTTTTTTGCTTGGATTACGGTCAAGCATGGCCAAGATGGCCGCCGCTGCTGTCAGGCCGCAGTCATAGCCACGGCCCAGGGGCCCGGCCAAGAAAAAGTGCCCGGATTTTTCAAAGCCAGCCAGGGCGCCCAGCTCGGCCGTCTTGCGCTTTATGTAAGAGTGACCGGTCTTCCAATAGACGGTTGTACAGCCATTGGCTGCAAGGACCGGATCAGTCGCATAAAGGCCGGTCGATTTCACATCGACAACAAAGGTCGAATTGGAGTGTAGCGGAGCGAGGTCCCTGGCCAGGATTAGGCCGATCTTGTCGGCAAAGATCTCTTCGCCCTCATCATCAACGACGCCGCAGCGATCGCCGTCACCGTCAAACCCAAGCGCTAGGTCCGCGCCCGTGTCGCGCACGGTCTTGGCCATGGCGTGCAACATGATCTGGTCTTCAGGATTGGGATTATACTTCGGGAAATTATAGTCCAGATCGCAATCCATCTCGATCACCTCGGCCCCCATGGCGCGCAAGGCTTGCGGCGCAAAGGCCCCGGCTGTACCATTGCCGCAGGCGGCAATCACCTTAAGCGGTCGGCTCAGCTGTACCCGGCTAGCGACATCGGCAATAAACCGGTCGGCAACGTCACTGACCCGGGTCAATTTGCCGCCTGGGCGTTCGACAAACGCGCCGTTTAAGACGATGTCCTTCAGCTGGCCCATCTCGTCAGGGCCAAAGGTTAAGGGACGTTGGGCCCCCATCTTGACCCCTGTCCAGCCGTTTTCATTATGGCTGGCGGTCACCATGGCCACGCAAGGCACATCGAGATCAAATTGGGCAAAATAGGCCGTTGGCGAAAGGGCCAGGCCAATATCCACCACTTCGCAACCGGCTGAGATTAGGCCAAGGCTCAGGGCCTGCTTGATCGAGACCGAATAGGACCGGTAATCGTGGCCAACGATAATCTTATTGTGGCCCAAGGACTGGATATAGGTACCCAGCCCTAGGCCCAGGGCCTGAATGCCCAAGAGATTGATCTCAGGTCCAAACAGCCAGCGTGCATCATATTCGCGAAAGCCGGTGGCCTTAACCAGGGCTTCATTTTCAAACGCCACTGTGTTGGGCACGAGGTCAATGCGCGGCTTGGCAAACATGGGGTTTTCCTTGAAATCAAGACGGGCCTGTTTAGTCATGTCACCAGGACTAGGCAACCGCGCCGCGGCCAATTGCTATCTAGCTTAGGGGACTGTCGATGACAAAGACCACCAGGCCAGCGATTTTTTTTGATCGTGATGGCGTCCTGAATGTCGATCACGGCTATGTCGTTGATCCGGCAAGGCTGGACTGGATCCTCGGTGCGCGCCAGGCGGTCTTGAGGGTCAATCAGGCGGGCTATGCGGCCGTTGTGATTTCAAACCAGTCCGGCATTGGCCGCGGCATGTTTACCAGTTCCGAGGTTGATCAGTTTCATGCCGCGATGCAGGCGCAGCTGGCACAGAAAGGGGCCAAGCTGGATGGCTTCTATTATTGTCCATTTGCCCCAGAGGCGACGATCGCCACCTATCGCCATCCTGACCACCCTGACCGCAAGCCTAATCCGGGCATGTTATTGCGTGCCGCCCAGGAGCTTGATCTGGACCTATCCCGCTCAGTCATGATTGGCGATCGCTCGAGCGATATTGAGGCCGCCAATCGCGCTGGCGCTAAGGGCATACTCTATCGCGGCGGTCCCCTGGACCAATTGGTGGAGGCATTGTTGCTCTAGCGCGGGGCTTACGATTGGTTACAGGGATTGTCTGGCCATGCTGGGCCAAACCGGCCTATCAGGACCGCAAATTGATCTGAAGTGAGCCTAAGATGAGCATTGCCTTTATCGACCTTGCTGCCCAGCAAGCCCGCATCAAACCTGCCCTAGACGTGGCCATGGCCAAGGTTTTGGCACACGGCGCTTATGTCATGGGGCCAGAGGTTGGCGAATTTGAGTGCCAGCTGGCCGGGTTTTCGGGGTCAAAATATGCGGTGTCCTGCGCCAATGGCACGGACGCGATTGCCCTGCCGCTGATGGCCTGGGGCGTGGGCGCGGGCGATGCCGTGTTTTGCCCAAGCTTTACCTTTGCCGCCACGGCCGAGGTTGTGCCCTGGACCGGGGCCGAGCCGGTCTTTGTCGATATCTTGCCAGACACCTATAATCTGGACCCGCAAAAGCTCGAAATGGCCATTTTGGCGATTAAGGCCGAAGGCCGCCTTAACCCCAAGGTGGTGATCGCGGTTGATCTATTTGGTCAGCCGGCTGATTATCCAGCGATTGCAGCGATCTGTGATCTACATGGTTTGAAACTCATCGCTGATAGCGCCCAAGGTTTTGGCTGTACCCTCAGCGGCCAACATCCGGGTCACTGGGCCGATGTGACCACGACCAGCTTTTTCCCGGCCAAGCCGCTCGGTTGTTATGGTGACGGCGGGGCGGTCCTGACCAATGATGCTGCCCTTGCCGAGCGCATGGATAGTCTGCGCGTGCATGGCAAGGCGGTGAAAAGCGATATTGCCGGGCGGACTTTTGATCACGACCCCAAATATCTGAACATGCGCATTGGCATGAATAGCCGCCTTGATACGCTTCAGGCCGCAATCCTGATCGAAAAACTGAACGTCTTTGCCGACGAGATTGTCCTGCGCAATGCTGTCGCGGATCGCTATGCTAAGACCCTTTCCGGCAATGTCACGCAAGTGCCAAAAGTGATCGAAGGCGGTGTCTCGACCTGGGCGCAGTACACGATCGAGCATCCTAATCGTGATGGTCTGGCGGCGCATTTGAAGGCCAAAGGCATTCCGACAGCGGTCTATTATCCCGTGCCCATGCATCTGCAATCGGTCTATGCCCAATACCCCAAGGGCGCGGGCGGCCTGCCGGTCACTGAGGCCAAGGCCAGCCAGGTGATCAGCCTGCCCATGCATCCCTATATGACAGCCGAGACACAAGACCGTATAGTCGATGCCATTGCTGGGTTTAACGGCTAGACTAGCCCCTTAGCCAAAGGAGCAGGCGAATGACGAACGGCTATCATTTGGCAGAGCTCAATATTGGTCGCTTGATTGCGCCCGTGGATGATCCAAGGGTTGCCGATTTTATGGGCGCGCTCGACCTGATCAATGGACTGGGCAAGCGCATGCCGGGTTTTGTCTGGATGATGGAGGGCTCGGGCGAGCCTAATACCGGCAATGCGGATGCTAAGATTGATGGCGACCCGCAATTTGTTTCCAACCTCACCGTATGGGAAGATGTCGAGACCCTGGAAAACTTTGTTTGGAACACGATCCATCGCCAGATTTACGCGCGGCGTGACGAATGGTTCGAGGTGCTCGGCAAGATGCATTTTGTCATGTGGTGGGTACCGATAGGTCACCAACCAAGCCTGGAAGAGGGTTTGGCGCGGCTAGAGCATTTGAATGCCCATGGCGACAGCGATCATGCCTTTGGATGGTCTTGGCTGGAGCAGGCCAAGCTGTGGCGCACAAAAAACTGCACCGCCCAGGCCGCTGAATAAGACGGTTATAGGGATCTCATGGCGCTTTATCCGGTCATACTCTGCGGCGGCGCCGGCACCAGGCTTTGGCCCGCCTCACGCGCGGACCGGCCCAAGCAGTTTCAGCCCCTGGTTGGCGATCGGTCGAGCTTTCAACAAACCTTGCAGCGGCTCGAGGGTCTTGCGCCCGAAGAGCTGATTGTCGTTACCGGCCAAGCCCATCTGGCCATGGTGCAAGAACAGGTCGATGCGCTTGGCCTGACCGCCACCGTGATCATTGAGCCAGAGGCTCGGGATTCCGCGCCGGCCATCGCCGCCGCCGCCGCCTATGTTCAGGCCAAGGATCCGGGCGGCATTGTCCTAATGCTCGCGGCCGATCACCATGTTCGCGATGTGCATGAATTTGTCGCTGCGGCGCGGCTGGGCATTGCGGCGGCGCACGCCGGCTATATAGCGACCTTCGGTATAAGGCCCGATCACCCCGCAACCGGCTATGGCTATATCCAGCCTGGTGAACAAGTCTTGCCCGGGACGTTTCAGGTCGCCGCCTTTGTCGAAAAGCCAAGCCTAGAGGTCGCTAAGGCCTATCTGGCCAAGGACTATGTCTGGAATAGTGGCAATTTTGCCTTCGCCGCCAAGACCTTGATGGGCGAGTTCGAGGCCTTTGCCCCAGCGATTGCTGAGGCTGCGCGCCAGGCTGTGGCTCAGGCTCGGCGCGATGGCGATCAGGTGTTTCTGGACGCCGATGCCTTTGGCAAGGCCACCAAGACGTCACTTGACTATGCCGTCATGGAAAAGACGACAAAAGCCGCCGTCGTACCCGCCGATTTTGGCTGGTCTGACCTTGGGGCCTGGGAGGCGATCTGGCAGGTCTCGGCGCGGGACGGCGATGGTAATGCCTTGATGGGCGATGTCTTGGCGCTGGATAGCCGCAATACCCTGGTTAGGGCCAATGGCTTGTTTGTTGGCGCGATCGGGGTGGAGGACCTGGCCATAGTCGCGGAAGGTGACGCGGTCCTGGTTTGTCGGCGGCAAGACAGCCAGGCGGTCAAGGCCATGGTCGACACGCTAAAAGCCCAAGGCCGTAGCCTGGCCTATCGCCACTTGGGCGACCAGAGCTTGCTGCGCCAGGACGGTATTCAGGTCTCAAGACTCGCGGTCGCGCCCGGCCAGACGGGGGAAATCCCGGCAGGGCATTATCTGGTTTTGCAGGGCGCGCTTACCCTTGAAACCGGCGAGACCCTAGACCGAGCGGCCCATGGGGTGTTTGATCAGCCGGTCGAATTTTCGAGTCCGACGGGGTGTTTATTGCTCCTAACCACGTGGTCCTGACTTCCGCAGGCTAGGGCACGTTTGTGCTGCATTGCAATAAACCCTTGACTTTTAAGGCCCTATGAGCGATTGGGTGCCCGTGGTCAATGATATGTCCACTATACGGTGCTCCAGCCGCGTGAGGGGACGTCTAATTTGTCCCAGCCTGTCGAGCGCCTGCGAATCTTCGCATAGATCGCCCAGGCCACGCGGGGCGCTTTCCTAGACTTCCCCGCGACACCCGCGACAGGACCGATGCGTTCGGCCCCGCTGGGAGATCGCTCTGTTATGAAAGAGACGTCCTTAGTGACTCAATTCACCGAACTTGGCCTAAATCCCCAATTGCTTAAGGCATTGGCCGCTGAAGGCTATGTGACCCCGACCCCGATCCAAGCCCAGGCTATTCCTGGCGTTCTCGCTGGCCGCGACCTATTGGGTATTGCCCAGACCGGTACCGGCAAGACCGCCGCCTTTGCCCTGCCCATCCTGCACCGCCTAGCCGCCGACCGCAAAGCCGCCCCGCGCCGCGGTTGTCGCTGCCTGGTCCTGTCCCCGACCCGCGAACTGGCGACCCAGATTGCCGAGAGCTTCCGCACCTATGGCAAGCATATGGGCATGACGGTTGCCGTGATCTTTGGCGGTGCCAAATACGGCCCGCAGATCAAGGCCCTGACGACGGGCATTGATATTCTGGTCGCCACACCTGGCCGCCTGATGGACCATATGGCCGAGCGCACAGCCGATCTGTCGGCCTGCGAAATCCTGGTGCTGGACGAGGCCGACCAGATGCTGGATCTGGGCTTTGTTGTGCCGATCCGCAAGATTGTCGCGACCATGAGCAAGAACCGGCAAAACCTGTTCTTCTCGGCCACCATGCCAACCGAAATCAGCCGTCTGGCCGGTGAAATGCTGGTCGATCCGGTCAAGGTTGCGGTTACGCCCGGCGCGACCACGGTTGAGCGCATTAATCAGCAACTGATCTTTATCGAGGCCCCGCGCAAGCGCGCCTTGCTGGCCGACCTGTTCGCCGATCCCATCTTTTCGCGCACCATTGTCTTTACACGGACAAAGCGCGGCGCGGACCGGGTGGCGCAGTATATGGAGGCCGTCGGCATCAGTGCGGCGGCCATTCACGGCGATAAGAGCCAAGGCCAGCGTGAGCGGGCGCTGGCGGCCTTTAAGGCGGGCAAGGTCCGGGCCCTGGTCGCCACGGATATTGCCGCGCGCGGCATTGATATTGATGCCGTCTCGCACGTCATCAATTACGAATTGCCCCAGGTGCCGGAAGCCTATGTGCACCGAATTGGCCGCACAGCGCGGGCAGGGGCCGATGGCTCGGCCATTAGCTTCTGTGCCGATGATGAGCGCAATCTGCTGCGGGATATTCAGCGTACAACCCGTCAGACCATTCCGGCCATTGACCGACGCGGCGACAAGGCCCTGGCCGAGATCGCGGCCAAGACGGTTTCTATGCCGGTGGCGGAACAGGCGCTGCCTCAGTCTAAGGGTCGCGACGGCGGACGCCCACAGCGGCGCGGTGGTCCAGGCCATGGCGCAGGCGGCGGCGGCCGAGGCCGTCCCGGCGGCGGCGCGTCTGGTCAACGCCAAGGCCAAAGGCAGAGTCAGGGCCGGGGTCAGGCGGCAGCAAAGCCAGCCGCCGTTGCGTCCAAATGGAGCCCTGTTGATTAGAGATTGGCCAAAGGGGGAGGCGGCAAACGCTTCCCCTTATTTCTGTCTAGTCGAATAGGTCGCCGCGCACCGGGGTTTCTGGCGCTGGCGACCGACCTGGCGGCCCACCTTTTTTGCTGAGCAAGAAGATGGCGGCTTCGGCGCGCCAGTTTTCGATAAATTTGCGCGGATCAATTGGCCGTGCAGGCTTGCCCTCAGCCAAGGCGGCAGCGACCTCAATCTCGACGTCAAGGGACTCGCACAGGTCAACAAAGTCACCGACTGTACACAGATGAATGTTTTGGGTTGCATACCAGGGCGTCGGTAAGGCCCCGGTCATGGGCATGCGTCCGCCCGCCAATAGTGACCAGCGCACCCGCCAATGGCCAAAATTGGGGAAGGAGACGATGGCGCGGTCGGCAATGCGCAGTAATTCTTCCAAGACCCGCCGCGGTTCGCGCACGGCCTGGAGGGTCTGGGACAAGATGGCATAGTCAAAGGCCTGGGTCGGGAAATCGGCCAGGTCGCGGTCAGCATCGCCCTGAACCACAGCAAGGCCTCTGGCCAGGCAAGCGGCGACTCCGCCGGGACTGATTTCCAAGCCCCGCCCATCGACCCGTTTTTGGTCGGTCAGAAGTTCCAGCAAGGCCCCCTCGCCGCAGCCAATATCAAGAACACGGGCTCCAGGGCGAACCAGGCGCAGAATCTCCAGAAAGTCTTCGCGGGCCTGGCTCATGGCTCAAGGCCCCTGGCTGTTGCCGCCGAGGCGATAAAGCCGCTCAGCGCCGCCTCCATCACCGGTTCGTGCAGAAAGAAGGCATCATGGCCCTTGTCGCTGTCAATCTCGACAAAGCTGGCGCGGGCACCGGCTGCATTGAGGGCCCGGACAATATCGCGGCTCTCCGTGGTCGGATAAAGCCAGTCTGAGGTAAAGGACAGGACGCAGAACCGTACCTGACGCGCCTTGCGAAAGGCCTCAGCCAGGACCCCGCCATGGGCGGCGGCCAGATCAAAATAGTCTAAGGCCCTTGTGATATAGAGATAGGAATTGGCATCAAACCGGTCGACAAAGCTGGCGCCCTGATGACGCAAATAGCTCTCGACCTGAAAATCGGCATCAAAGCCCCAGGACACGCCGTCTTTTTGAAACTCGCGGCCAAATTTACGCTGCAAGGCCGCCTCGGACAGATAGGTGATGTGGGCAGCCATGCGCGCCACGGCCAGGCCCTTTTCCGGCCTTGTGCCTTCAACCGCATAATTGCCGCCGCGCCAGTCGGGATCGGCCAAGATGGCCTGGCGCCCGACCTCATGAAAGGCGATATTCTGGGCCGAATGGCGCGGGGCCGAGGCGATACAGATCGCCGAAAACACCCGCTCGGGATAATCGGCGGCCCATTGCAGGACCTGCATGCCACCCATGGAACCGCCTACGACCGCAAACAGGGACTTGATACCTAATTTTTCGACCAAGAGGGCCTGGGCCCTGACCATGTCGCCAATCGTTATGACCGGAAAAGTCAAGCCATAGGGCGCGCCAGTTTCAAGATCGATGGACGAGGGGCCGGTCGAGCCCATGCAGCCGCCGATCACATTCGTGCAGATAATGAAGAACCGTTTCGGGTCGAGCGGTTTGCCCGCCCCGATCAACTGGTTCCACCAGCCCGGCTTGCCCGTGGTTGGATGCGGTGAGGCCGCAAATTGGTCGCCGGTTAGGGCATGACAGATCAAGATTGCATTCGAGGCATCGCTATTGAGCTGACCATAGGTGCAATAGGCGATTTCTAGCCCGCCCAGCTGGCCGCCAGATTCCAGGCGCAAGACCGTATCAGGCGAAAAGCGCATCACGCCGCCGCCGCTTTCCTCAGTGTTTTTGGCCAAGCTCTTTGTGCTCATATCAGCCTTGGACCGCTAGAGGGCGCGTCTGTCAATGGGGGCCATCGTCTTGGTGTCTTTCGATTGTGGCATGGAGCGTCTATGTAGAGATTTGAACTGTGATGTCTAAAGTCCAGCCCAGGGTAGGATTATGCGGCGATTGATCCTGATGCGCCATGCCAAGGCCGAAAATCACGCCACCTCAGGCGAGGATATTGATCGCGCCTTGACCCCGCGCGGGGTGGCCGATTCTGAACGCATGGGTCAGGTCCTAGCCGATGCGGATCTGCAGCCGGATCTGGCCCTCGTCTCATCGGGTCTCAGGGCCCGCCAGACCTGGGAGGCGGCTAAGGGTGCGTTTGAACCCGTGACCCTAGAGGTCCAGCCAAGCCTCTATCTCGCATCAGCCGACCAGATCATGATCTTGGCGCAAACCCTCGGCGATCAGGCCGATACAGTGATTGTGGTGGCGCATAATCCTGGGCTTCAAGACCTGACGGTGCGATTGATGCAAGAAGCTGGCGCGGGCCACGCCCTGATCACCCGCGTGCTGAACGGATTTCCGACCGCCTGTGCCGCAGCCTTTCTGATCGATGAGGCGGGGCGCGCGCTCTATGACGGCCTGTTTGTGCCAAAGGACCATGGCGGCGGCGCAGGAGCTGAGTTTTGAGCCTGATCTACAAACTCTTGCCCGCATCGGAATGGCGCGCTGCCCAGGCTGGGGGCGTGTTTAAGGGCTCCGGCATAGACCTGGCCGATGGTTATATTCATTTCTCGACCGGTAGACAGGCGCAAGAAACCGCCCGGCGCTATTTTGCCGGTGTTGAAGACCTGATGCTTCTAACCATTGAGGCCGATGACTTGGGGCCAGGCCTGAAATGGGAGCCATCGCGCGGCGGGGACCTGTTTCCGCATCTCTATGGCGACCTGGCCTTGGACAAGGTGCTCGAAGCCAAGGCGATTGCGCTGGATGAGGCGGGCATTCCGGTTCTTGGGACCCTGGCCTGATGAGCTTTTTTCACGACTTCGCGGCCAAGGCTATGGCCCTGGTCGATGCCGAGGATGCCCATGGTTTGACCATTAAGGGTTTGGCAGCCGGGTTAGGCCCAAGCGATCGCAGTGCGGCTGATCCCATATTGGCCAGCGCGATTGGCCCCTTGGCCCTGCCGAATGCGCTCGGGCTTGCCGCAGGGTTTGACAAGAATGCTGAGGCCAGCGGCCCCATGCTGCGCGCCGGTTTTGGCTTTGTTGAGTGCGGCACGGTTACGCCCTTGCCACAAGCGGGTAATCCAAGGCCGCGCCTGTTTCGACTGCGCGCCGACTGCGCCGTGATCAACCGGATGGGCTTTAATAATCAGGGCCTAGAGCCCTTTGCCGCCCGATTGGCAAGGCGCGACAAGGCTGCCGGCCTGGTCGGGGCTAATATTGGCGCCAATAAGGACAGCAACGACCGCATTGGCGACTATGTCACAGGCCTGACCCGGCTTTGGGGCCTAGCCGATTATTTCACTGTCAATATCTCCTCGCCTAATACGCCGGGCCTTAGGGCGCTGCAGACCAAGGCAGCGCTGGATGAATTGCTAGGGCGGCTAGGCGAGGCTCTGGCCGACTTGGCCAAGGCCAATCCCGCAGGGGCCGTGCCCATCCTGCTCAAGGTTGCGCCGGACCTTGATGACGGCGAGGTCGAGAGCATTGTTGCCAGTGTTCTGGCCCATAGCCTGACCGGGATTATCGTCAGTAATACCACCCTGTCGCGGCCCGATGGTCTGACTAGCCGAGCTAAGACTGAGGCTGGCGGCCTGTCCGGCGCACCCCTGATGACCCTATCAACCCAGATGCTGGCGAGGTTCCATGCCTGCGCGGCCGGGCGGCTGGCCCTTATTGGCGCGGGCGGCGTGGCCTCGGGCGGCGATGCCTATGCCAAGGTCCGGGCCGGGGCATGCGCGGTTCAGCTCTATTCAGCGCTTGCCTATCAGGGGCCTGGCCTGATCGCGCAGATAAAGACAGACCTGGCAGCGCGGCTGCGCGCCGACGGCTTTACAGAACTCAAGCAAGCGGTCGGACAGACTTAATAGGTTTGCCAGCCCTAAACCGGAACGGAGACGACCCATGTCCTGGATCAAACGATTTGGCCCGATTGTTCTGGTCTTGGCATTGATTGGCTTGGCCCTGGCATCGGGCGTCACCGAGCACCTGACCCTGGCTGAGCTCAAGCTGCGGCGCGATGAATTACAAGCCTTGGTTAGCCAGCATCCGGTCCTAAGCCTCGGGGCCTATATCCTGCTCTATATTGCGGTGGTCAGCCTGTCCCTGCCCGGCGCCTTGATCATGACCTTGAGCGGCGGCTTCCTGTTTGGCCCCTGGTTTGGCGGGCTCGCGGCTGCAACGGGGGCAAGCCTCGGCGCGGCCGTGATCTTCCTGATTTGCCGCACCGCCATTGGTGATGCCCTGCGTGGCAAGGCTGGCTCGACCATTGCCAGGATTGAAGATGGGGTGCGCCGCGACGCGTTTTCCTATCTTCTGACCCTTAGGCTGATCCCGGTCATGCCGTTTTGGTTGGTCAATCTGGCTGCGGGGTTTGTCGCCATTCCCTTGCGCACCTTTTTGGTCGCCACAGTCTTAGGCATATTGCCGGGCTCACTGGTCTATGCCGGTCTGGGCTCAGGCCTTGGCCATGTTTTTGCCTCGGGCCAGGAGCCAAACCTGCGGGTAATATTCGAGCCTCAGGTCCTATTGCCCCTGATCGGCCTTAGCCTTTTATCGCTGCTGCCCATTGTGCTTCGACGGTTTCGAAAAGGGGAGCCTGCCCAATGACCAAGACCATGCATGCCGATATTGTCGTGATTGGCGCGGGCTCTGGCGGCCTGTCGGTCGCGTCGGGTGCGGCGCAGCTGGGCCTAAAGGTTGTCCTGTTCGAGCACGGCGAGATGGGCGGCGATTGCCTCAATTATGGCTGCGTCCCCTCAAAGGCCCTAATTGCGGCGGCCAAGCGGGCGCATGTCTTGAATACCGCGAGTGCGCTTGGGGTTGGCAGTGCTAGCCGTGCCCAGGTCGATTTTGCCGCCGTCATGGCGCATGTCCATGGTGCGATCGCTGCGATCGCGCCGCACGATAGCCAGGAACGCTTCGAAGGGCTTGGGTGCACGGTGGTGCGCGAGGCCGCTCGGTTTACCGGCCCCAATATGGTCGAGAGCGACACCTGCCGGGTCAAGGCCCGCAAGATCGTGATTGCCACCGGCTCGCGCGCCAAGGTGCCGCCTATACCGGGCCTTGAGACCACCCCCTATCTCACCAATGAGACCCTGTTTGAGCTCAAGACCCTGCCCCAGCACCTGATCATATTGGGTGCGGGACCGATTGGGGTTGAACTTGGCCAGGCCTTTGCGCGTTTGGGCAGTCAGGTGACGATTTTTGAGGCGGCCAAGGCCTTGCCCAGGGAAGATTCTGATCTGGCTAGTCTGGTGATCGACGCTGTCCGAAAGGATGGCGTGGTCCTGCATGAGGGGGCACGGGTTGAGGCGGTTGAACCGGCCGCGGGCGGCGTGCAGATCAAGGCGCGGCTTGGCGACCAGGTCCTTGATTGCACAGGCAGCCACCTGCTCGTTGCGACGGGCAGGGCACCCAACACAGACGGGCTGGGCCTTGCCGCTGCGGGGATTGGCCTGGATGAGCATGGCTATATTCTGACCGATAACCAGCTCTTGACCACCAATCGCCGCGTCTTTGCCATTGGCGATGTCAGTGGCCAGGGCGGCTTTACCCATACGGCCGGCGCCCATGCCAGCCTGGTGATCCGCAAGGCCTTGTTCGCCCAGCCGATCAAGACCAGCGCCATGATCGTGCCGCGTGCCACCTATACGGATCCCGAAATTGCCGCCGTGGGCTTGAGCGAAGTGCAGGCGCGCAGCCTTTATGGTAACGAGATCAAGGTCTTTACCGCCCCGTTTAGCGGCAATGACCGAGCCGTGGCAGAGGGCCAGACCGAGGGCCTGGGCAAGCTAATCCTCTCGGCCAAGGGCAAGGTCCTAGGCGCGGCCTTGGTTGGGCCAGGGGCGGGCGATCTGATCCAGCCCTGGATTATCGCGTTGGCGGCCAAGGTGCCGCTCAGCGCTATGGCCAGCTTTATTGCCCCCTATCCCACGCGCGGCGAGATTACCAAGCGGCTGGCGGGACAGCTCTATACGCCCCTCTTGTTCTCAGCCCGAACGCGTCTGTTAGTGTCGTTGCTCAAATGGCTCGGCTGAAGTAAATTCAAGGCATGGCGCACGCCGAACCCGATCTTGAGCCTGTCCTCCAGGGCAGCTCTGCCCGAAGGGCCAGGCGTTTTTTCTGGCCAGGCGGCCTGTCTTCGCGACTCCTCATCCTAACGGCCCTCTTCGTCATCCTGGCCGAACTCTTGATCCTGGCCCCGATCCTGGCCTCGTTCGAAGAGCGCTGGCTGTCCGATCGGGTGCGCCTAGCGGAACTGGCCTCAACTGCTGTCGATGGCGCGCCTGGGCGCAAAGTTTCACGAGCGCTCGCCAAGCAATTGCTCGATGGCGCGGGCGTCGTTTCAATCGCCGTGCAGAGCGATGGTACGCGCCGTCTCTTGCTCGCCGCGCCGCGGATGGCCAAGCCGCCTTATCTGGTCGATTTGCGCGACCGCAACCCCATTGCCTGGCTGTCAGCGCCTTTCCAGACTCTGTTTGGTGATGATGACCAGATGGTGCGCGTGGTCGCCGTGCCGCGTTTTCGGGAAGGCGAATTTATCGAGATTGTTGCCCCGGACAAGCCGCTGCGCGACGAGCTTTGGGCCTATGTGTTGCGGCTCTTGGCGGTGACCATCTTTATCTCGGTCGTGGCGGGTAGCCTGGTCTTTATCTCGATCAATGCCTTTCTCGTTCGGCCGATGCAAAAGATCACCCGGGCCATGGAACGCTTTCGGGCCGATCCGGACGATCCAGAGGCTCGGATTGGCCTATCGGGCCGCCGCGATGAGGTTGGCCGCGCCGAGGCCGAGCTCGATCGCATGCAGACCGATCTTCGGCTGGCCTTAAGTTCCAAGGCTCGCCTCGCCGCCTTGGGCGAGGCTGTGGCCAAGATTAATCACGATCTGCGTAACATGCTGACCAGCGCGCAACTGGCGTCTGAGCGCCTGGCTCAGCTGGGCGATCCAAGGGTCAGTCAAGCCCTGCCAAGGCTTGAGCGCGCCCTGGACCGGGCTGTGACCTTGGCCACTGAGGTCTTGGCTTATGGCAAGACGGCGGAGGCCATACCCAATCCGATCCCCCTGTCCTTGCGTGCGGCCCTGGAGGCAGCGGCTGAGGATGCGGGCCTGGCCAAGGGCGGGGTCCGGCTCCAGACTTCCGTGCCCGTTAGTGCCGTAATCTTGGCTGATCCCGACCAGTTGCACCGAATATTGGTCAATCTGATGCGCAATGCGCGCGAGGCGATAGAGGCTGCAAGCCCCGATAAGCCAATCGGTAAGGTGAGCGTCACCCTAAGCCAGGATGACACCACAAGCCTAATCCGGCTGACTGATACAGGTCCAGGCGTTCCAGAACGCGTTAAGGCCAGCCTGTTTCAGCCGTTTGTAGGGTCCGGCCGCAGCGGCGGTACTGGCCTTGGCCTGGCGATTGCCCGTGAACTGGCTAGGGGTCATGGCGGCGAGCTGGATCTGGTTGATCAGGCCGAAGGCGGCGCTGTCTTTGAACTTCGCCTGCCCGGGGGCGCTGGTCCGGTTACGGCGTCCAAGCCTCAAAAGCCGCGCGCAACGCCTTCACGCCGCGGGTCCGCCCCGCCTTCGTAACCACCCTTGCGCTTGATGACGCCGTGCAGGCCCGAGACCTCGCCAATGCCCGTGGACTTGAGGGTGACACCGTGCTCGGCAAGGCCTGTAATCAGGTCTGTGCTCATGAGGCTGGTTTCAGCCGAATAGGCTTCGCCGCGCGAAATCAGATTGGGCAGGGCCAGGGCCTCCTGCATCGGTAGCTTCCAGTCCAGAACACCAATCAGGGCCTTCAGATTATAGGCCAGGATGGCGGAGCCGCCTGGCGAGCCGAGGGCGGCGACGAACTGGCCCTTACGGTCCAGCACAATCACGGGGGCCATGGAGGAGCGCGGGCGCTTGCGCGGTCCAACCGCATTGGCGGCATCTGTGCCGTCGGCATTCTTCGGATTAAAGCTAAAATCCGTCAGCTGATTATTGAGGAAAAAGCCGCCGACCATCCGGCCAGAGCCAAATATGCTCTCAACTGTTGTGGTCATGGACACGACATTGCCCGCCGGATCGATAATGACAAAATGCGAGGTGCCGCCTGGCTCCTTTGTCGCATCGGCGGCAAGCTTGGGGGCGCCCTTGGGCCGGCCAAAACCGGGGGCAGGCCCGGCCTTATCGCTGATCAAGGCGCGGCGGCTGGCCATATAGGCGGGGTCCAGTAGGCCCTCGACTGGAACTGTGACAAAGGCTGGATCGCCCATATAGCGGTCGCGGTCGGCATACATCAGGCGGCTGGCCTGCGAAAACAGATACCAGCCCCTGGGCGTACCCGCCTCTTTGGCAATATCGGTGCCCTCCAGCAGGCCCAGGCCCTGCAAGACGGCCGCGCCGCTAGATGGGGCATTGGGAACGCAAACCCGGTAAACCCGAAATGGCCGGCAAAGCGCCTTGTCCGTATACGGCTTATAGGCGGCGAAATCGTCTAGATTCAGGGTGCTTGGCAAATTGCCTTGCTGCACCCGCGCGACAATGGCCTGGGCCAAGGGACCGGTATAGAGGGCGCTGGGGCCCTCAAGCGCTAGCCGCTGAACGGTCGTTGCATAGGCGGCGTTCTTCAAGACATCCCCGGCCTGATAGGGTAGGCCATCGGCGCGGGTAAAATAGGCTATGGCATCGGGGGCCTTGGCCTGGGGGGCACGGCTGGTAATCATGCCCGCTAGTCTTGGGCTGACGATAAAGCCTTCGGACGCCAGACGTTGGGCATCGCCAAACAGGTCCTTCCAGGCTAGTTTGCCGTGTTGCGACTGGGCCAGGGCCAGCATGGCCACCGCGCCGGGGACCCCGGTTGAGCGCCCGCTCAAGACCGCCTCGGCATAGCTCAGGGGCTTGACCGCGCCGGTATCGGTGGTTTGCAGAAAAAGGTCAGACGTCGCGCCCGCTGGGGCAATCTCTCGGCCATCATAGGCGGTCACGGCCCTGGTCTTGGCATCATAATAGACCATAAAGGCCCCGCCGCCGAGACCAGAGCTTTGCGGCTCAACCAGGCCCAGCACCGCCTGGACCGCCACCGCCGCATCCACCGCCGACCCACCGCGTTTGAGCACGCCAAGCCCGGCCTCGACGGCCAAGGGATTGGCCGCAGCGATCATGGCATGGGGGGCAAGGGCCTTGGTGGGTTTAGCCGCCGGTGCAGGCGCGGCGGGAAGCCAAAGGGCGGCGACAAGGCCAAGGCCCAAGACAGGGCTTCGAAAAATCCGTTGCATCGGCCGCCGCACTCCCACTCAAACCTTTAAGGCAGGCAGCTTAACTGCGCCCGGCCAGACCGCCACCCCTTAAGAGATCCGAAAAACCCGAAATCGTGGCTTGCTATCGGATCGCCATGCGACTAGTTTCCGCCACCTTGCCCTTGGGCAATAGCGCGCCCGTAGCTCAGCTGGATAGAGCATCAGACTACGAATCTGAGGGTCGGACGTTCGAATCGTTCCGGGCGCGCCAGTTCTTTCAACGCCTTGGCGAATTTTAGGGCTTGGGTGCTTCACGGGCCATGGATTGATGACGCGCGTCGGCAGACTCATCTAGACTGCAATCCGATCAGGGCTATAACCGAAATGTTTAGCCGTAAGCCCGGGGCATCCTACCCCACTCAGCGGTGACTTGGCGGTATTGTTGCCCGAACGCATTATACGATATGTCCTTGATAAAACTCAGTTGCTGCGATTCTCTCGAAACGTCGCTGTGGGAAATCTAACGGGTTTGAGAGACAAGCAATGGCGGATTTCAGTATTTCTGAACGACTTCGAGCGAGACGGATCGTGCCACCAACGGGTCGAACGGCGCGATTGCTGGAGAAGTTTGGTGCCCAAATCGGCGAAATCGGCTGGCATGTCGGCCATCCGGACGAAACGATGGACGCCGTTTCGGACACGCATGCTCAAAGCATATGCTTAGCGGCAAAGCACATTAAATGCGGCCAACCCCGCATCCTTGAAGTCGGCGCCTACCTACATCATTCCGCGCAGATTGCGGCTGCGCGACTTGGTGGCACAAGCGTGGCTCATGACATTTCAGCGGCGTCATTAAAGGTTGGGTATGCGCGCGGATGCGAGCGTGGGTTCGGCCGGGAGCATGTTACTGTGGCGGGTGATTTCCATGACCTGCCATTTTCAAACGACAGCTTCGACATAAGCTTTATCGCATCGGCGGTGCACCACACTTGGGAACCGTGGATCGTTTTGAACGAAATGGTTCGCGTGACAAGGCCAGGCGGCCTAATTATTGTCGAAAACGAGCCCGTCGGGCGAGAGTCTAGCTTGTATCATTTCCGCGGTAACCGGGAAGAACAGAGGACCGATTTCGAAAATGCCCTTGAGGCGCGAGGATTAACCAGGATCGTCTCATCACCATTTCCTGGCTCTCGTGCAGAGGCGCTTTTCGGCATCATCGAGAATGATAGGATCTCGCTCCCAGTTTTTGAACGCTCACTGCTTGCCTGTGGCGTGGCCTTGGAATGGTCTCTGTCCACAGAATCGTTGATTGGCACGTTTGATAAATGGCTAGTAGCGGGCGGAAGAAGTATCAGCGAGATTGCTGATCGTTTGAGCACCTTAATCGGAGAGGCAGCGCTCGCCTTTGGAGAGCGGGATCGGGCGTGCGGGTTTACGGTCCCTAGCAGCGACCAGATCTGGCCGCTGGCTTACAAGATTTTCGATGCGACCGAGCGCGGCTTGAATAGTGAGCGCGAGCGAGCGCAGTTCTTTGGTGCTGCATTGAGGGCGGTTGTTCAAAAAAAGGGGAAGGCTGGCCGGTCGGAGGCACTGCTTAGGCGGGAATTGCGCATCGAGGACGGTGTCTACATCGACGATTTAGCGGCTGATGAGTATTCGATCCGGTTGACCAATGTGCTTCCCGATCCGGAACACGGTGACTATGGCCCAGACTGGTGTGTTATGTCAGAGCAGTCTGGTTTCACGCTTGCGAATCTAAAACCTGATTGTGTCCTACACCTTCCCAGCGGGACGGGTTTCCTGGTCCTTAGGGTCTATTCGGTCGCGGCTGACACCCCCTATGCCTTTTCGGTCATGCGTAATGAAGAGCTGGTCTATTCGCATTATGTCGCGGGCGCAGAGAGCCATCTTGGCAAGATTTATGTGAATGATGGCGATCAGATAACGATCCATCATCACGACAAGGAGGGTTCTCCGCTCGACCTGCCATTGCACTCGCGGCTGACTCCGAAGTTCGTTCCGGCATGAGGGTTGGAATGGCTGCAACCCGCCGGCAGCGCCTGCATCGCTTCTAGTCTCTTGAAGTGCACCCAAAGCTAGCGGTCAAGCGGCATGGTCGGATTGCCGATCACGCGAAGCCTGACCCCTTGAGGGCCGGATTTGGGGCGACACAATCACCCAACCGCTTCATGGCAAGCGAAGCGCCGCATTGAAGCTGTTCTTGGGCATCCTAAAGGGTGACTGTTACTTGCGCCATTTGTGACTTGGATTTGCAAATTAACTTGGTCTGCTTTGCGCCAGGGGCGGACGGCACGGTGGTGTTGGGTGCGGCTCGAAAGCGGATATGAGCGCGCAAAGTGCATCAAGCCACTTCGAACCAAAGACCGAAAAGGAAAGACAGAAGTTGGCCGTCGCCTGTGTCTAGGTGGAACTCTTCAACGATGAGCGAACCTCAATTAGGAGTTCGGCAAGTCGTTCAATATCTTTAGGGCTGGTGCGCCAAGACGAGACGCTGAGACGAAAGGCAGGACTTCCTCTCCAGATTGTTCCGCCAAACCAAGCTTTACCGGACTCTTGAATAGCTTCACGTATTGCTACCGTTTCTTCGTCTGTGTCGCCTTGAACCAGCACTTGGTTCAACACCACACGATTGATCACGTTGAAACCAGCGTCGCGCAAAAGGTCTGCGAGTCTTTGGGCTTGGCCGATATGACCCTCAACCAATTCAGCAACACCAGCCCGCCCTAATGTCCGTAACGCGGCCCAAATTGGAATGCCGCGCGCCCGACGGGAAAACTCAAGGGTCAAGTTTTTTTGCGCGTCAGCGGTGGCAGACGCATAGACAGCATCACTATTCATAGCTCTAGACAGAGCGGTGGCGTCGCGACAGATGGCCATGGCCCCATCATAAGGGGTGTTTAGCCATTTGTGGCCATCTGTTGTCCAGCTGTCGGCGAGTTCAACCCCTTTGGCTAAGTGGGCTGCGGACTTTGAAGCGCGCGCCCATAGCCCAAAGGCACCGTCAACATGAACCCACGCACCTGCCACCTTTGCACGCCGAATAATCACATCGAAGGGATCAAACTCACCCGTGTTCACTTCGCCAGCTTGGAGGCAAAGGATAGTCATATCATCGATCGGGGGCAGGCGCTGCGGGTCAATCCTGCCCTGATCATCTGTCGGCGCAATCAGGAGCCGGTTCATGCCAAAACCAAGCATACGCAGCGCCTTTTTCACGGTGACATGGACCACGTCAGACACGATGACTTTCACTTCCGGCGCGCCCACCAAGCCGTCTGCATCAAAATCCCAATTCGCATTCCCAAGCAGAGACCGCCGGGCTGCAGTTAGGCATCCAATCGTGCAAGCTGTCGCACTGGTGCCAAATCCGACGGCGCTTTCGCGCGGTAGATCAAGCGCCTCTAAGATCCAGCCCGCCGCGACCTTCTCCAAGGTTGCGGCAATAGGGGAGTTATCAAAGGATGAAGCACATTGATCCCACGCTAATACGAGGCGCTCGGCTGCGGCAGCACTGGGCAAGCAAGCCCCAATAACGAAGCCAAAATAATGTGGGCCGTTTGACACAACAGTGGCTTGTGATCCAATTTCATCCAGTAATGCTAGGGTTTCTTCTGGTTTGTTCCCCTCGTCAGGGAAATTTTCAGAAAATACAGACAAGGCCGCAAGGGCTTTATTGTCGGGAAAAACACGACGGGAACCCAACGACGCTGTATAGGCGCGTGCGCGCCCATCGGCTTCAGTAATCAAAGAGAGTTCGTCCATGATCGTTCCTTAAAGTCTTGCTAAGGCGTCGCTAAAATCCAGCAACACAGCATCGTTTCTTTTGAAATAGGTCCACTTACCGACACGCGTTGAGCTAACGAGTCCGGCATCGAGAAGAATGCGCAAGTGGGCCGACGCTGTCGCCGGGGTCACTTGCAACTTTTCGGCAAAAAAAGTGCCGCACACACCCACCATTTCTAAGTCTGCATGAATTTGTGGGGGGAAGTGATCCGCGGGAGACTTAAGCCACGCCATGATCGATAATCGCTTTGGGCAGGCGAGAGCAGCAGAGACACGGTTGATATCCATAATTCAATAACTAGCTAATCGACGAATTGATGTCAATTGTTTTTGGTCCACGATCGCGCTCAGGGAAGCTCGGGTTCCGATAAAGCTAGATTGAATCGAAGGCCCTGGTCTCCGAGCTGCGCACCTTGAACACCGCATTTACCGGAAACGGGCCGTCAAATGTCCGCTTTCCTTCCAAACCCGCCTATCCCTTTTTGGCCAATAATCGCCTCTTACCTGCCAATTGACTTGTTCATCGATTGAACATTGATCTACATTTCACGTAAAGCGGGTGCAAAGAGACCAAGAAATGGTTGAAGTTCGAATTTTGACGTCCCGAGATATTGCGCTCTTCGATAAGGTCGCAGACGAGGTATTCGACAACCCTATCAACCCGGAACTTGCCTCGGCATTCTTAGCGGATCCGCGGCATCATATTGCCGCGGGGATCGAAGACGGAGTTGTGGTCGGATTTGCATCAGGCGTC
>JBILKO010000096.1:0-10083 GCA_044376615.1 Caulobacteraceae bacterium | reverse complement strand
CATAGGACTTGCTGCGATCAGCAATGCTGGTCAGGGCCTTGCCATCGGCACCGATCAGGCCGGGATTGAGCGGCTGGCCAGGCGTAATATAGGTGCTGCGGGCCGCGGCGGGCACGAGGTTGTGCACCTTGCGGTTTTCGCGGTCATAGCGCAGGGCCAATGAGCCTTCGACATTGGGAACAAAGTCATAGGCCACCTGGCCAAATACCGAGCCGACATTGGACTTGAAATTGTCCCAAAGCAGCTGCTCGGTGGCATAGGGATTGCCTGCGGCCACATAGAGCGAATGGGTTGGGTTGCCGCCGGAATCAATACCGGCCGAAACGCCAACTTCGCGGTCAATGCTCAGGCCATAAATACCGGCCAGCCAGCGCAGGGGACCGTCAGACTTGGAGGTGATCCGCAGCTCGCCGCTCGTATCCTTCTGGTCGCGGCGCTGATACTGATATCCGTCGCAGGTCAGGGGCGTATAGGGACCAAAGAAGGACCCGCCGAGATCTGCGCCAAAATAGGTCGGATTGGGCAACTTGGCCGAGCCGGACAAGGCCTTGAACGAGGCCTGGCAGGTTGGTTCAGCATTAAAGAAGCCAAACGAGGCGGCGGTGCCGTCGGCCATCAGGTCATTCTTAATGTCCGAATAGAGTGCCCAACCGGTCAGGGTCGCAAAGCCTAGATCGTGATCGACCTTGCCCGACAGCTCCAGGCTTTCCTGGTGATTGGTGTGCTCAATATTGTTCTGGAACAGGAACTTATGATTGTTCACATCTTCGAAAAAGGTCGGGGCGCTAAACGCTGCCGCGAAATTAGGCAGGGCAAAGACGGCATTATAGGCGATCGAGCCGGCATCGAGCTGGCCATAACGGGCCTTTAGATCAACCTCAGTCTTGTCTGTGATCTCGGCAACAATGCGGCCATTAATATTATAGCCATCATATTGGTCGAGCGAGCCATTGCCGAACGTATTGTCATAAAAACCGTCGGTCTTGCGCGTGTCAAAGGACAGGCTACCGGCAACCTTATCGGCCAGGGGACCCGCAATCCGGCCCTTGGTGGTGACGCTATTATTATTGCCAACCGCGACACTGGCCGAGCCTTCCAGGCTCTGACCGGGCTTTACCGTTGTGACAATAATCGCGCCCGCGGCGGCATTACGGCCATAGACAGCGCCTTGCGGCCCCTTAACGATTTCGATCTGACGCAGGTCGGTGAATTCGCGGTTAAAGGCGCCGGGATTGGCCATTTGCACGCCGTCAACGACAAAGGCAAACGAGGCCTGGGCATCGCGGGCACTATTGACGCCGCGAATATTGACCTGGGCATCGCCCTGTTCAGCGGCCTGAACCAGGCTGACGCCGGGCACCAGGGCGACAAAATCCTGAGCGCGCTGGACGCCCGCGGCCTTTAGGGTCGATGCGGTCAGGGCCGACACGGCGGCCGGCACGTCTTTCAGGTTTTCAGCGCGTTGACGCGCGGTGACGACGATTTCTTCAATCGCGCCAGAGGCGGGCTCACTGGCCGTCTGGGCCTGGGCCAGGCCAGCGCTGGCCACGGCAAACAGCGAAACGCCGCCGATCGCCAGTGTCTTGAACGATGTCTTCATGTAAACTTCCCCTCTTGCTTTGAGCTCTTTTAAAATTGTATGCGATCTTGAGCGGATCGAAGCGCATTTAATCAAAAAACGGCGCGATTTATCGCAGGCGTGATATTCTTGTATACAAATTCGGCGATCGTCAAGCTGACCGCCATTGAGTGCACATAATGGGAGCAGGTTTTGTCCACCGTCAGCGCGCTAGCCTATAGGATTATCCGGGCCCAGATCTTAGAGGGCCGCTTCACCCCCGGTGAACGGCTGAAGGAAGAGGACCTGACCGCCCTGTGCGGCGTATCGCGCACACCGGTGCGCGAGGCCCTGCGCCGCCTGGCGCAAGAGGGCCTGGTCGTGGTCACCCCGCACCAGGGTGCCCAGGTCGCCGAGATCGGCGAGACCGAGCTACAGGAAATCTATGCCCTGCGCGCCATGATCGAAAGCCATGCCGCCGCCCGCGCCGCCAAACGCATTGAACCGGCCGCGATTGCCCGGCTGAAGGTCCTGGCCGTCCAGATGGAAGAGGCCGTGGCCGAGGCGGCGCAAGGGCGCCAGGCCCTGCTCTATGACCGCTATAATGTCGCCAATAGCGAATTTCACCGGATTATCATGGAGGCGGCCGACAGCCCGCGCCTCCTGGCCATGGCCACCCTGGTCGTCGAGGTGCCCCTGATCCTGCGCACCCTGGCCAGGTTTTCCCAAGGCGAGCTCAGCCGCTCCCTGCACCATCACCGCGAACTGGTCGAGGCCTTCGAGGCCCGCGACAGCGACTGGGCCAGCTCCGTCATGCGCTGCCACATCAGCGCCGCCGCCCAAGCCGTTGTCCGCCCCGATGGGGAGGAGCAGGTTCTGGATATGGCGGGGTAGGGGCTTTTGTATTCTTCCCCTCCGGGGGAAGCACCGGCGAAGCTGGGGAAGGGGGCTAGGGCCAGCGCCAGCCCCCGCCACCCCTTCGGGGTCCCCCTCCCCCAAGGGGGGAGGATTAAGAACCAACAAATCTTCCCCCCTTGGGGGAAGTACCCGCGAAGCGGGGGTAGGGGGCTCTCTCCTCCTCCTTCCCCGCGAAGGCGGGGATCCTCTCCTCCCCCTCCTTCCCCGCGTAGGCGGGGACCCAGAGTGTTGAACACAGGCGGTGCGACCAGGTCTGGGTCCCCGCCTACGCGGGGAAGGCGGGTGGGGGGAAACGGAAGGGGCTCTAACCCCTTATCGCCTGATCGATCATGCCAAATTGCTTATCGCTGATCATGAGGAACAGGCATTTCCCATTGGATCGGTCGGCCCAAAGGTCACCGACCAGTTTCTTGCTCTTGGAGTCGTCATTCGTTACCCGGTCCGCGCCCTTATATTCGATGACCAGAACCCGCCCGTCATCCAACAGGGCGACGAAATCGGGATAGAACTTGTCAGACGCGGTTTGCAGCCAAAACGAATGCGGCTGCCTAGACGTATTGCGCACCCAAGCCGTGACATGGGGATTACGGTCTATCTCCACCGCGCAGGCGTGTTCTTCTCCGGTGGCTTCAAGATCGCCGATCACGCGAAACAGGTGCTTTTTGAAATCCGTGCCACCCTTATAGGGCTGGTTATAGCCATAGTGGCTTTCATTGAACACAAGCTCCAGATCAGCGCTGGTTTGAAATTCAAGCCCGCTCTGCGGGAACAGGGCGGATTCAAAGGCGCTGGCTTCTCGGACGTCGCGATGTTTGGCAATCACCTTGATAAAGGCATCGACAAGCCGGAAATTCGCCCGCGCCAGGGCCTCAAGGCTCATGCCGGTTTTCGCCGAAATGACGTCCAGCGCTTTCGAAATGAACAGGGTTGAGGACACGCGAGTAATGTCGCGGCGGGATGAAAATGGCAGGCGTCGGTCAATCCAGTTTACGAGACTAGGCCTTGTCCAGCCGCGCAAGGCCATGGCCAGGGACAATTGTTCGTGCAGATCGGTGACGAATTCGACCTTCACGGTTTGGGCGGCATCAATATCAATATGCGCTTCCTCGTTCGCCTTGCGGGGCGGCACAAAGACATCAAGGATCGAGGCGGGATCGGTGTCCTCAAGCTTCCAGGGCATGTCGAGAAAATGCGCCCGATCAAACAATTGCCAGGCTTGCCCGTTGCGCACCGTCAATTGCGGCACGGCAAAACGGATCTGTCCGACGTCTAGGTCGGGGATACTCAACCTTGCGCCGCGCGAGCGGTCCACTAGCGCATCAATGGCACTTGCCGCCGCATCCGACGCGGCCAGCTTCATGGCCATGCGGTCATAGTCCGAGACCGCACCGCGCGCCCTTAAGGTGGCGGTATCGAGATCGACCTGAACCCGGCCGCTCGTAGCGGCCTCAATACGGGTCTTAAAGGCGGCAAGGTCCAGATTCGCGGGCAGGGCTTCTTCATAGACAAAGGCCGATCCGCCGTCTTCCAGGCCAGGAATAGGCGGCGCACTGTGCACCAGGGCAGCGGCCTCGACCTTTTCAAAGCCATTGTTTACAAGCCCGTCGCGCAAGGTATTGGCCGCCTGTTGAAAGCTTGCCGTGGTGGCAAAGGCATAGGCCCGGTTTAGGTTTTCATGATGCTTGCGCCCGGCGCGTGGCAAGCGCAGCACCCGGCCCAACAATTGTTCCACCGCGCGGGCGGATTTTTGTTCCGCAACCGAACACAGCACATAGGCAAAGGAACAGTCCCAGCCTTCCTTTAGGGCCTGCTGGGTTATGATAAACCGCACCAAACAATCGTGGTCGAACAGATCGACGCCGTCCAGACCCTTGGTGTCGCCCGTGGCGATCACAATATGCGCTTCGGGCACCTGAAAATCATCGATCAGCAGCTGCTTGACCAGCTCAGCATGCAGGGTTGGCTTGTCCTTGGACTTGGGCTCGGATTGAATCAGCATGACCGGGCGGATGAATTCGCCCGTGACCCGCTCTTCGGCCCGCGCTGTGTCGGCCAGCTCATCAAGCCAGGCAATCGCATCGCCTATGGTTTCGATATGGTTGGCCCGCCCACGCAGGATCACCGGCAGCTTGATCATTTCGGCCGCCTTCAATTCGGCGGCCGAAACCTGGTGCAAAACATTGGAGGCATAAATGCCCTTTTCCGGCTTGTGTTCTTCTGGCGTGACCGGGGTTGCGGTGAATTCGACGATCAAGGATGGCTTGAGCCGCGCCAAGGTGTCGAAGGACAGGTCTGTCCGGGCATTATGCGCCTCATCGACAATCACCATGGGGCGGCGCAGGCGCAACACATTGGCCAAGGAGGGCACCGGATCGCCAGAGGGTCCAATCTCCAAGGCGCCATAAAGGTCACTGGCCAGACCGGTAAAATGGTCCATCAATTCGCCATTGGCCTCATAGACCTTACGGCCCTCGGTCTCCTCAACGCGAAAGGCCTGGATAGTGGCGACAATTACCACCGCCCCGCCATCATAATCGGCGCGCTTGGCATAGAGCGCATCGGCAACCGTCATGACCCGCACATTTTCGCCAAACCGGTCGGCGAGGGCGCGGCGGTTGGGGTGCTGGCGGTCCTGCAGCGTCGCCAAGGTCTGCTCGCGGATAGTGTTGGACGGCACAAGCCACAGCACGGTGGGCGTATCGGTGCGCAGGAAGCTATCGGCGGCAATGGCAACCGAATGGGCCGCAAGAATGGTCTTGCCGCCGCCGGTTGGAATGCGAAGACAGACATAAGGTAAGCCCGGAAGGCTTGGCACCGGCACAAATGGCCGGTTCGTTATCTCATAGAAGGCCAATTTGGCGCTGTTCAGTTGCACCGTCTTTTCAAGAAACTTGCGCAGCGCGCCAAGCGTCTGGACTTGATAGGACTTTAGGCTAAGGACCGGCAAGGCCATGCTCAAAGCCCCTCAATCTGATAGGGGATTTGCTTGAAACTAACGCCAAGACGGACAAGCCGATCATCAGGCACGGTGCAGCCCTCACCATAGACGATCCGGGCACCGCTAAAGCCGGGTTCAGGCAAGGACAGCGTGTCCAGTCTGGCACCGGTAAGCACATTGCCGGCATTGTCGCTGGCCACGCCAATTGCGTCGGCATTGTGCAACAGATAAATCGCCCGCCCTTGAAAGGTGCCAATGAGAGGCGAGGCCGGGTCCGCGCGTTTGGGGATGGGTGAGCCGGTCTCGCAGAAAAACACATGGGCCGCGAGGTCGGAGAAACTGACGGCGGCATTGACATTGCCATCGGCATCGAATAGCGGCTCGCCCAGGGTGCAGTAGCGGAAGCCGCCGCCGCCTTGCCAGCCAAGGCTTTGCGAAATACCGCCCTGCTCGCCCCCGATGACCTTTTTGTAGCGCGGCACGATATGGGTATGGGCGTGCTCACCCATTTCGACGCTGATATGCTTGCGGCCCATCTTATGAGCGACCGCGCCTGTGGTGCCGGAACCAGCGAAGGAGTCGAGGACGAGGTCGCCGGGGTTAGTTGCAACTTCTAATATTCGTTTGATCAGCTTTTCTGGCTTTGGCGTATCAAACACATCCCCCCCAAATAGCGTCACAATTTCCTTTTTTGCCTCTTGTGTATGTCCAGCATCTTCATAGCTCCAATATGTCTGGGGCGTGATACCTTGTTTGACTTCACTCAAAAATATCTTCGGAGCCGGAACATTGTTTCCATCTTTCCCCCACCAAATCCTGTTGTCTTCGTTTAGTTCTTGGAATTTCTCCCACGATACTCGCCAATATGATCCAGGAGGCGGCCCTTCGATGATCCGACCCGAAGGACACGTAATTGGGTAGGTTCCCTTGCTATAGAAATTCCTAGCTGCGAGATTGTTTGGCCGCCACAGGCCACGAGGATCATTGTCAGGATTTTTGTATGCTTTGTCTTGTTTTTCAGACCTAGCGATTGGGTTGGGAACCCAATTATTTTCGCATTTTGCAAAAATAAGCACATAGTCATGGTCAACGGAGAAATGTCGCGCACTTGATTTTGGCGCGTAGTTTTTGCGCCATATTATCGAAGCAATAAAATTCGACTTTCCGAAAATATCATCGCACATAATTTTCAGTGTATGGGCCTCATTGTCATCAATACTGACAAAAATTACACCATCGTCGCTCAAAAACTCTTTCAGCAACCGCAAGCGCGGATACATCATGCACAGCCATTTATCATGGCGCGACAGGTCTTCGGCTTCCTTGCCCACAACGGAACCAAGCCATGCCTTGATTTCCGGTGAATTGGTGTTGTCGTTGTAAACCCAACCTTCGTTGCCGGTGTTGTAGGGCGGGTCGATATAGATGCACTTCACCTTGCCCGCATAATAGGGAAGCAGCGCCTTCAAGGCTTCAAGATTGTCGCCCTGCACCAACAGGTTGCCCGCCTCGGGATCGCCAAAGCTCTTATCCTTGTCGCAATGGATCAGCCGATAGGGTACTTCGCGATGGTGATTGACCACCGCCTTTTTTCCGATCCAGTCAAGGCTAGGCATACCGCATCACATCCGGTTGTTCTCAGGTCTGAACACCTGATAGCGATTCTACCGGAAAGTGCCAATTGCGATCGCGGGTTTGGTGGGGGGTGTTAAATCCTCCCCCCTTTGGGGAGGGGGACCGCGAAGCGGTGGAGGGGGCTTACGCTAGCCTAGGCCCCTTCCCCGGCTTCGCCGGGACTTCCCCCAGAGGGGGAAGATTTATTCAGGTTCCGCTCTTCCCCCCGCGAAGGGGGGGGGTGGAAAAAGGGGCCGCGTTACCACGGCCCCCTCTATCCTAGTAGCGCAGCTTGATCTCGGCGCCCCAGACGCGGGGCGGGTTGATGAAGCCGGTTAGGTTATTGAAGTCGATGCCGCCGACCAGGCGAACCTCGTCGGTAATGTTGCGGCCATAGACGGTGAATTCCTTCTTGCCATCGGGGGTAATATAGCCGCTGCGGATGCCGCCTTCCCAATAGCCATCGACCACATATTCCTTGGAGGTATAGAGGAAGAAGTTGGTCTCGCCCTTATAGGCCCAGTCCGTATAGACAAACACTTCACCGCCCGAGGCCAGCGGATAGCTATAGCGGCCAGTCAGGTCGATGATCCATTCGGGCGCATTGGGGAAGCTATTGCCATTGATCTTGGCCGCGCCAGCGACGACGGGATCGGTGACCGTGCAGCCGCCGCCGCAGGGCCCTACCGTCAGATTGGCGTCCTTAATCTCGGTATGATTATAGGAAACCGCGGCGGTCAGGGCCAGGTGCTCGATCGGGCGCAGCTCGGACTCGATTTCAAAGCCATAGCCCTCACCCTTTTTGGCATTGAGCAATTGGTTGAAATTGCCCGCGCCGCCAATGGCGGTCAGTTGCTGGTTCTTGATCTCATAATAGAAGGTCGAGGCATCGAGCCGCAGCTTGCGATCCAGCAGGGTTGATTTGATGCCGGCCTCATAAGAGGTGACGAATTCGGACTTGGCCGTGGTGACGACATCGCCAAACAAAAGCCGGCCCTGCAGGCTGGGGGCGCGGAAGCCCCGGGCAATGCGGCCATAGACATTGGCCTCATCACTGACCTCATAAACGGCCGAGACATCCCAGCTCATGGCCGAGTCGCCGACGCTCTTTTTCACGGTCGGCAAGGCACCGCCGCCGACGGGGCTGGTCTTACGATAGCCGGAAAAGTCCTTGGAATCGTCGGAATAGCGCAGGCCGCCGGTCAGGGTCAGCTTGTCGCTGGGCTTATAGGTGGCTGAGCCAAACAGGGCCCAGGCCGTGGTGTCTTGCTTTTGATTGGCATAGCCGTTTTGGCCCGCGCCAAACAGGCTGTCAAAGCTATAGGACGAGATCTTGACGGTCTCGTTAAAGCTATAGGCCCCGATCTGCCAATAGAGCTTTTCCTTGGCGCTGTTGGACAGACGCAGCTCCTGGCTAAATTGGCTCAGGCCATCGACAGCATCGGCCGTCTCAGAGCTAAAGGGGATAAAGCCAGGGCCAAAGGGCGGGGCATAGGAAGCGCCAAAGCCGCCATCAATATCGCCGCGGCCATAGAATTTGGCATGCTCATAGCCGGTGACCGAGGTCAGGGTCAGGTCGCCGATCTCATGGGTGACATTGGCCGTGGCGCCATAGGTCTCCAGCGTCTGATTATTACCCGCGCCGCCGTCATAAAAGACCTTTTTCGGGTCAAACCCGGCGACGAAATTATTCGTACCCTTCTCAATGATATTGGCCCGGAACAACTGCGAGGTGCCACGCAGCTTGCGGCCATGAATGTTCAGATTGGCATCGAGGTTTGCGTCTTCATAGCGCAGCTGGACCCGGCCGGCCTGGTCGCGATAATCACCCAGGCTCTTGCCATTGCCGACATGGGCATTGGAAACCCAGTCGCCCTGGGACTGGGACAGGACCGAGGCCCGCGCCGACCAACCGGGGGCCAGGGCCCCGCCGATGGCAGCCTCAACATCGGTGCCATTGAAAGAGCGCACGCCCAGCTTGGCATAGCCGCCAAAGGTCTCGCTTGGCTTGACGCTATCGAACTTAACGACGCCGGCTGGCGTATTGCGGCCAAACAGGGTCCCCTGCGGTCCGCGCAGCACTTCAATGCCCTTAACATCAAAGACCGGGAAACCTTTTAGAATCGGGTTTTCATAGACCACATCATCATAGACCAGCGAGACCGGCTGGGAGGCATTCAAGTCAAAATCGGTATTGCCCAGGCCGCGTATATAAAAGCGTGGGAAGGTCCGGCCAAATGAGGACTCCACCACCAGGCTGGGGACGCGGGCGGAGAGGAAGCTGATATCCAGACCGCCGGAACTGGCCGCCTCAAGATTTTGGCCGGCCATGACGGTGACAGAGACCGGAACGTCCTTGACCTGCTCTTCGCGCTTGCGGGCGGTGACGACGATCTGGTCAATCGCGCCTTCGCTGGCGCCGGGCGCGGTCTGGGCCTGGGCAAGGCCAGCCGTGCTCATCAGGCCGATGGCGGCCCCGCAGAACATGATCGATCGAAAAGCGAGCCTTGTATGCTTGGTCATAGATTATCCCCTCTGATTGCGATGCGCCTTTGGGTGCGCCCATAAGGTCTTGTTAAGGTCTGGCCCCGAGTCGGCTAGGGGTTGACCCGCGAAAATCGTTAAAACTGACACATTTTCGTTAAACTGTGTTTTTCGTGCACAGGCTTGGTTGGGTTGTGTGCGGCGGGGATGATCGCCTAGTTTCGCTCACCTAGGGATGGTTTGTGCACGGCGGGGTTTGAGCTTTTTAAGGCCCCGAAAATGGCTCTATTTTTAGCTTGATAAGTTGGCCGCGTTTGGATATTGTCCGCCCTCTCCACCAATGGGGTGTGCGTCCTGGGCAGATGCTTTTGCATCGGTCTTGGGCGGTTTTGCGCTGGATGTTTGGCCAATGTTTTTGGCCCGAAGATTCGGTTAAAAACAGCCTAATTTGTTGGTTGACTTGGGGTGTTGGTTTGCTTAGAACCCGCCCTCCGCTGGCCACTGGCGTAATGAGTGGGGTTGGGCGGTTGCCTGGGTTGGTCTTTGACATTGTTGAATTGGAAAGAGAAAC
>JBILKO010000094.1:0-10169 GCA_044376615.1 Caulobacteraceae bacterium | reverse complement strand
ATCACACCGATTCTGCGCTTCTCGGCTTTGCAGAATCTGGGCCGGATCAATTTGTCCATGAGTTCTTGATGACGCCTGAGGGAATGGAGTTAGCTGTACTGTTCCCGAAAGTCCCAAAGGGCCGTCTTCGTCGGCGGCTGCTTGAGCTTGTGCGTGCCATGGGCGAGCCAAATGCTTTTGGAAACGGCGTGATCAGCGAAACAGACTCGGCTTAATCGCGACTCACTTGCAGATATAAACATATCTTTATATCATCTGGTTGATATTGGTGCGGGACATGATGTCTTAAAAGCCCAGCCTGTGCAGGCCGGGCTTGCCCAACCAGGAGTTTTGCTTTGAGCCGTCCATCCTATATCTTCACCAGTGAAAGCGTATCCGAGGGCCATCCTGATAAGGTCGCTGATCGCATTTCTGATACGGTGGTCGACGCCTTCCTGGCAGAAGAACCTGAGGCGCGGGTGGCTTGCGAAACCTTGGTGACCACCAACCGGATCGTTTTGGCCGGTGAGGTTCGCGCTTCGTCCAAGGACAAGACCAAGGCGATTATTTCTGGCCTGGAAGATAAGGTTCGCGCGGCCATCAAAGACATTGGTTATGAGCAAAAAGGCTTTCACTGGGAGAAAGCCAAATTTTCCTGCCATCTGCACGGCCAGTCGGCGCATATAGCCCAAGGCGTTGATGCTTCTGAAAAGAAGGATGAGGGCGCGGGCGACCAGGGCATTATGTTCGGCTATGCGACCAACGAAACGCCGCAGCTTATGCCCGCAACCTTGCAATACAGCCACGACATCCTCAGCCGCCTCGCTGAGCTGCGTCACTCGGGTGTCCTGTCTGAGCTTGAGCCTGACGCCAAGAGCCAGGTGACCTTGCTGTATGAAAACGGCAAGCCGGTTCAGGTCCTGCAGATTGTGGTCTCGCACCAGCATAAGAAGCGGATTGACGGCAAGATCGCCACCTCAAAGCGGGTTATGGACTTGATCAAACCCCACGTCCTGTCAGTGTTTCCGGATGGCCTGATAACGCGAAAGACAAAATGGCACGTCAATCCAACCGGCCGGTTTGAGATTGGCGGGCCGGATGGTGATGCGGGGCTGACCGGCCGTAAGATTATTGTCGACACCTATGGTGGTGCCGCGCCGCATGGCGGCGGCGCCTTCTCCGGCAAGGACCCGACCAAGGTTGACCGCTCGGCTGCCTATATGTGCCGGTACCTGGCCAAGAATGTTGTGGCAGCAGGTCTTGCCGACAAGTGCACCATCCAGATCTCCTATGCGATCGGTGTGGCCCAGCCCTTGTCCTTCTATGTCGATCTACATGGCACCGGCCGTGTTGACCCGGCCCTGCTCGAAAAGGTCTTACCTGAATTGGTCGGCGGGGCGACGCCGCGGGCCATCCGTGAGCACCTGCAATTGAACAGGCCCATCTATGCCCGCACAGCCGCCTATGGCCATTTTGGCCGGGCACCAGACAAGGATGGCGGTTTTAGCTGGGAGCGGACCGACCTGGTTGGTGAATTGAGCCGGCTGAGCTAGGGGCGGCCAATCCTGGCTTTCTGACGGCTAAGGCTACCCTTGGCGCCAATAATTGCTTAAGGCTGGCCCATGTCAATGGGACAAAAACCTCACGGGCCGCTGCGGTCCTATGGCCGGATCAAGGCACGGCAGTTAAAGTCGCGTCAGGCGGCGCTCGTTCAGGACCGGTTGCCGGACCTGGCCTTGCCCGATCCCGCGCTCGGCCTAATTGATCCATTGGCATTGATGCCAGGCGCCAGCAAAATCTGGCTTGAGATCGGCTTTGGCGGCGGTGAGCATATGGCCGCCCAGGCCCTCGCCCATCCGGATGTCCTGATCCTAGGCGCCGAACCCTTTTTGAACGGTGCGGCCAGTGCCCTGCGCCATATTGACGAGCAGGGCCTGAGCAATATCCGCCTGCTACAAGGCGATGCCCGCGACCTGATGGCCGCGCTACCGGATGGATGCCTGGACCGTGTCTTTATCCTATTTCCTGACCCTTGGCCCAAGGCACGCCACCACAAGCGCCGCCTTGTGCAGGCGCCTGTAATTCAAGACTTGGCCAGGCTTTTGCGGCCCGGCGGCAAATTGCGCTTTGCGACCGACTGGGCCGATTATGCGGACTGGACCCTGCAACGCATTAATCGCAGCCCTGATTTTTCCTGGACCGCTGAAAGGGCGCAAGATTGGAGCGCACCCCCAGCTGATCATTTCACCACGCGTTATGAAGAGAAGAAACTTGGCGATTGTGCGCCGGTGTTTTTGGATTTTGTGCGGGTTTGAGCCTATTTATTGATAATCCGAATGGACATTTAACGACCTCTGATCGAAAAATGATTTGTTCGGTCTTCGCTTGGTGACAAGAGCTCTAGGAGCACTTTCGTATGGATAGCCATGATTGCGGATTTCGCGGGTCGTGCTTTTTTCTCTAATGATGTGCAGGGCGCTTGATCAGCTGCGCAATCGCCTCAAAAAGGTGTTGTCCGTCAAAAGGTTCTCATATCGTGCTGGATGAGATTGATTTGGATTCCGGACGCCGTTTCTGGAGCACGGCACTCAGGGCCTCGACGCCCTATACGCCTGGTCAACAAACTCGCGACCCCGGTGTCATCAAGCTTAACACTAATGAAAGCCCCTATGGGCCCTCACCACGCGTCGCCGAGGCGATGGCCTTGGCAGCAGGGTCTGATCTGCGCCTCTATCCAGATCCGGAGTGCGAAGTCCTCCGACAGGTCATCGCTCGTTACCATCACGTCCCTGAGCGTTACGTCTATGTGGGCAATGGGTCGGATGAGGTATTAGCCTTCGCCTTCGCGGGACTGCTCAGACAGGCCCAACCGCTACGCTTTCCCGATATCACCTACGGGTTCTATCCGGTCTATTGTAGCTTTTTCGACATTGCCTACGCGACTGTTCCGCTTGACGAGGCCTATCATATCGATCTTGCCCGCTACCTTGCCGAGGATGGGCCCGTCGTCTTTCCCAACCCAAACGCTCCGGCGGCCACATGTCTCGGCCTTGAGGAGATCATAGCCCTATTGGACCGTCAGACCGAGCATGTGGTCGTGATTGACGAGGCCTATATTGATTTCGGCGGGCAAAGTGCTGCGGGCCTAGTGATGCGATATCCGAACTTGCTGGTCGTGCGGACGATGTCCAAGGCGCGCGGCTTGGCGGGCTTGAGAGTTGGCTATGCGCTTGGTGATCCATGCTTGATCGCTGCCCTGCGATGCGTGCGTGACTGCGTAAACTCCTATCCCGTGGGGCTACTCGCCCAGGCCGGTGCGATCGCGTCCTTGGAAGACGAGGCCTATCACCGCCAGACCGTGGCGCGCATTGTCGCCGGTCGGGACCTGCTGGAGCATGGACTAAGACTGTTGGATTTCGAGGTCGTGCCCTCGTCCGCGAACTTCGTCCTAGCGCGGCGAAGTGACCGAACGGGCAAGGCGTTGCTCGAAGCCCTGGCCGAGCAGGGTATCCTAGTGCGCCGGTTTGAGACCGAGCGGATTTCAAATCACCTGCGGATCACGGTGGGCACCGACGATCAGGTGCACCTGCTATTGTCTTCGTTGGCCGAGATTCTGGCCCTTCGGACCGAGTGATCTAAGGCTCGACCGGGCCGTACCAGGCTATATTGGGGGGTGTCTCGCCGGGTAGTACCATCAGTATTGGCAGTAGTTGTTTTGGAACGTTTGGTTCCCGCCGCTTATAGATCATATTCGGATGTGATCCCGACCTGTATCAGACAGGACGAGCGAGTCATAAACCCACTTTCAAAAGGGGGAGGTGACAAGCCCAACTTAAGGGTCTATACGCCCTGTAAATCGATCGTTGGCGTTGGATGACGCTTTCGAGCGGCGGCCGGAAGGCTCGCCGCTTTTTTGTTGCTTTTACGAGGCTGACCTTGCGCGGCAGGACGAGTGAAGACCGCCTATTGATTGACCTGCTCGACCCTGTGGTCGAGGCCGCAGGCTTTGAACTGGTGCGTCTGCGTCTGATGAGCGGAACCCAGACCCGCCGCCTGCAAATCATGGCCGAGCGGCCCGACGGCACCATGACGGTCTCAGGCTGTGCGACCCTGTCGCGGGCCGTGGCTGAGGTGATGGACGCGGCGGATCCGATCACGGGCGAATATTTGCTAGAGGTATCCAGCCCTGGCATTGATCGGCCCCTGACGCGGCTAAAGGATTTCGAGACCTTTGAGGGTCTAGAGGCGCGGCTGGAGCTGGACCGCCTGTGCGAAGGCCGCAAACGCTTTAAGGGCCAGCTGGCCGGATTGGAAGACGGCCATATTGCCATCAATCTGGAAGGCGAGCCGGACCATACGACCTTGATCCCCTTTGACTGGGTGATTGAGGCCAAGCTGGTTCTAACCGACGACCTAATGAAACGCGGCGCAGATGAGCGCGCTGCACGCCTGACTGACCAAGACCTGTCCGAAGATGAAGAGGACCCTATCCCATGAGCGTCACTGGTATTTCCGCCAATCGCCTAGAATTGCTGCAAATTGCTGATGCGGTTGCCCGCGAAAAATCGATCGAAAAAGAGATCGTGATCCAGGCCATCGAAGAGGCGATCCAAAAGGCGGCGCGCTCGCGCTATGGCGCTGAGCACGATATCCGCGTCCATATTGACCAGCGCAGCGGCGAAATGACCATTACCCGCGTTGTTACGGTCGTCGCCGACGGCATGGTGGAAAACACCTATGCCGAACAGAGCCTGTCCGATGCGCTGAAAGGCGATAAGGAAGCCGCGCTTGGCAAGACCTATACCGAGATCCTGCCGCCCTTCGAATTTGGCCGGGTCCAGACCCAGATGGCGCGCCAAGTGGTGACCCACAAGGTTCGCGAAGCTGAGCGTGAGCGCCAGTATGAAGAATTTAAGGACCGCATCTCCGAGGTTATCAATGGCACGGTCAAGCGCGTTGAATATGGCAATGTGATTGTCGATCTGGGCCGCGGCGAGGGCATTATGCGCCGTGACCAGGCGATCCCGCGCGAGAACTTCCAGATCGGTGACCGGGTTCGGGCCTATATCTATGATGTCCGCCGCGAGGTGAAGGGCCCGCAAATCATGCTCAGCCGCGCCCATGGCGGCTTCTTGGCCAAGCTGTTCGCGCAAGAAGTGCCTGAGGTTTACGACGGCGTCATCGAGATCCGGGCCGTCGCGCGCGATCCAGGCAGCCGGGCCAAGATGGCGGTTATCTCTAATGATAGCTCAATCGATCCGGTCGGGGCCTGCGTGGGTATGCGCGGTAGCCGGGTTCAGGCCGTGGTGGCCGAACTTCAAGGCGAAAAGATCGATATTATCCAATGGTCGCCCGATGAGCCGACCTTCATCGTCAACGCCTTGGCCCCTGCCGAAGTCACCAAGGTGGTCATGGACGAGGAAGACGAGCGCGTTGAAGTGGTGGTACCGGACGAGCAGTTGTCGCTGGCCATTGGTCGCCGTGGCCAGAACGTTCGCCTAGCCAGTCAGCTGACCGGCTGGCAGATCGATATCATGACCGAAAGCCAGGAAAGTGAGCGCCGCCAGCGCGAATTTACTGAGCGCACCGCCCTGTTCCAGGAAGCCCTGGATGTGGACGAGGTTATTGCCCAGCTCTTGGTCACTGAAGGCTTTGCCGCTGTTGAGGACGTCGCCTTTGTCGAGGCCGACGAGATTGCCAGTATTGAAGGCTTTGACGACGACACAGCCGAAGAATTGCAAGCCCGCGCCCGTGACTACCTGGAGCGCGAAGCGGCCGAGCTTGATGCCAAGCGTCGCGAGCTGGGCATTGACGATGCCTTGACGGAGGTCGAGGGCCTGACCATGCCTATGGTCATTGCCTTGGGCACAGGCGGGGTTAAGACGGTTGAAGACTTGGCCGATCTGGTACCGGACGATCTTCGTGGTTGGTATGAGGCCAAGGGCGGTGAGCGGGTTCGCCAATCGGGCCTGCTCGAGAGCTTTACCCTGTCTCCAGAAGATGCCGAGGCCCTGATCATGCGGGCGCGGGTCCTGATGGGCTGGATCGAAGCACCGCAAGACGCCGAAGACATCGAAGATGAGGTTGATATGACCGCCGCTGAGCCTGAGGCCTGAACGGGACTTCACCCATGACGACCGGCCAGGTGCCGTCTGACCCATTGATCCCGCAAGGGGCGGCGGCTGAACAGGTCGAGGCCCGGCCCTATCGGACAAAGGCGCAGGCCGATCGCGAACGGCGCTGCATCGTCTCAGGCGAGGTTGTGCCCGAGGCGGGCCTGATCCGGTTTGTTGCGGGGCCAGATGGGGCCGTGGTTGTGGATTTAGCCCGGAAACTGCCGGGCCGCGGCCTTTGGGTCATGGCCAGCCGCGAGGCGGTAAGCCTGGCGGCCAAAAAGGGTGGTTTCTCGCGGGCGGCCAAGGCCCGGCTTTCGGCTCCCGCTGACCTGGCGGACCAGGTTGAGGCGCTACTTCGGCGGCGGATTCTCGACGGGCTTGGCCTTGCAAGGCGGGCGGGTGACCTTACCTTTGGCTTTGAAAAGGCCGGGGCGGCGATCACGGCTGGCAAGGTCGCTTGGATGATTGAGGCCAGTGACGGGGCCGAGGATGGGCGACGCAAGATTTTGCAGATTGCCCGTCGAGCGGCTAGACTGCCTAGATTACTCGGAATTTTTTCGGGTGAAGAATTGAGTTTGGCCTTGGGGCTTGGAAATGTGATACATCTCGTCTTCCTTTCGGGGCGCGGTGCAAATCGTTGGACTGAGGATGTCGAACGGTTGTCAGGCTTTCGGCCGCTCTGTCCATCGGATTGGCGTGCAGAACCTTGAGGCGGTCTGGGTGAAATGGTTCACCTGGGCCTGATGTGTATTTGATGACGAAGGCCGGACCCAATTGCGGTGCGGAAATGAGTAAAGCGAGCGGATGAACGACGCGAACGACAATGAAAATGGCGGCCCAGGCGGCACGTCTAACCCTGCAGCACCAGCCGCAGGCGGCCGTGCGCCCTTGACCCTAAAGCCCCGGATCGGCGCGGTCAGTGCCGGGACCGTCAAGCAAAGCTTTAGCCATGGCCGGTCAAAGACCGTTTTGGTCGAGACCAAGCGTCGCCGGGTTGATGGCCCCGGTCCCGCGCCCGCGCCGGTTCTTGCCGAAAAACGCCCCGTGCCCGAGGCGAGTGCGCCCGAGGCCAAGCCTGCGCGCCCACCTCTACAGTCCAATCTGAACCTGTCGGCCGAAGAGCTTCAGGCCCGCCAGCGCGTGGTTGAGATGGCAAGGCTGGAGCAGGAGCGCCAAACAGCTGAGCGCCAGGCGCGTGAAAACGCCCGCAAGGCTCAGGAAGACGCGCTGCGCCGTGAGGCCGAGGCCCGTGCGGACCAGGCCCGCCCGGCCGCTGCCGATGTGCCTGCGGCGGAGGCCGTTGCTGAAAAGCCTGCTGCGCCAGCCGTTAGTGCGACGCCAGAGCCTGTGGTTGCAGCTGCGCCCGCGCCAGTTGCCTCGCCTGCTGCTAACGTGCGCGTCCCGACCCAGGGCCGCATCCCAGATCCCGGTCGCTCAACGCCCGCACCGCGTGCAAACGAGCAGCGTTCGTTTGAATCGCCGCGTCGCGATGAGCGTCAGGCTACAACCACCTATCGCAATGACACGCCTCGCCAGTCGCCCGCCGCCTATGCTGCTGGTCGGCCTGCGCGGGATGGTCAAAGGCCCTCCGGTGATCGCCCGGCCCCTACCGCCCGCCCAGGCGAGACGGTTCGCTATTCGGCCCTTTCGCCGCGCCCAGCCGCGCCGCGGCCTGGTCCTGCAGGTACCAGGTCTGGCCCCGGTAGCCGCCCTGCTGCTGGCCCGCCCGCGACCCCTGAGGTGCAAAGGGCAACCCGCTCGGCCCCGCCGGGCGCTGGCAAGGATCGCCGCCCCGATGATCTGGACGAGGAAGGCCGCATCAAGCGCGCCAAGGCCGCCGCACCCGGCGGCAATGCCAAGGCTGTTAGCCGCGTCAAGGGTGCCCCTCAGCGCCGTGAAGGCCGCCTAACCATCCAGGCTGTTGCCGGTGATGGGGAGTCCGCCGATCGTATGCGCTCGTTAGCCTCGGTTCGCCGAGCCCGTGAACGTGAACGCGAAAAACGCAAGGGCGCTGGCGCCCAGGACCAGGTCAAGGTCACGCGCGATGTCGTTATTCCAGACGTGATTACGGTGCAGGAACTGTCACAGCGTATGGCCACCCGCGCCGTCGATGTGATCAAGTTCATGATGCGCCAGGGCATGATGCTCAAGATCAATGATGTCATCGATTCCGACACCGCTGAGCTGATCGCCACTGAATTTGGTCACAATGTTACCCGTGTCTCGGAATCCGATGTTGAAACCGGATTCTTGGCCGCAGCCGATCACGACGATCATCAGCTACAACGTCCGCCCGTCGTGGCGGTCATGGGCCATGTTGACCATGGTAAGACCAGCCTGCTTGATGCCCTGCGCTCGGCCGATGTGGCCGGTGGTGAGCATGGCGGCATTACCCAGCATATTGGCGCCTATCAGGTCCGCCTGCCTGCGGGCGAGCGGGTTACCTTCCTAGATACACCAGGCCATGCGGCCTTTTCGGCCATGCGTGCGCGCGGGGCCAATGTCACCGATATTGTCGTCTTGGTGGTTGCCGCCGATGACGGGGTCATGCCCCAAACCATCGAGGCCATCAGCCATGCCAAGGCGGCTGGCGCGCCAATCATTGTGGCCGTCAATAAGATTGATAAGCCTGATGCCGACTCCACCCGCGTGGTCAATGAGCTGTTGCAGCATGAGATCGTGGTCGAAAGCCTCGGCGGCGATACCCAATTGATTGAGGTCTCAGCGACCAAGAAGATTGGTCTCGAAAAGCTGATAGAGGCGATTCTGATCCAGGCCGAAATCATGGACCTGAAGGCCAATCCTGATCGCACCGCCGAGGGCGTTGTGATTGAGGGTAAGCTCGACAAGGGTCGCGGGCCAGTGGCCACGGTCCTGGTCAAGCGCGGCTCGCTCAATCGCGGCGATATTGTCGTGGCTGGCGCGTCTTGGGGCCGGGTACGGGCCTTGATCAATGAGCGTGATGAACAGGTAATGACGGCTGGACCCTCGGTCCCGGTCGAAATCCTTGGCCTTGATATCCCGCCGAGCCCAGGCGAGCCCTTCGCCGTGGTCGAAAGCGAGGCGCGTGCCCGCGAACTGACCGAATATCGGGACCGTAAGCGCCGCGATAAGATGCTGACCCCGACCGCGGCTGGGGCCACCTTGGCCGATATGATGGCCAAGCTGCAGGACAAGAAGCTCAAAGAGCTTGCCTTGATTGTTAAGTCCGACGTGTCCGGCTCGGCCGAAGCCATTATCGGCTCGCTCGACAAGTTGGCGACCGATGAGGTCCGGGCCAGGATTATCCATTCCGGTGTCGGCGCGATCAATGAGAGCGATGTCTTGCTGGCCAAGGGCGCGGGGTCGCCGATCCTGGGCTTTAACGTCCGCGCCTCAAAACAGGCGCGCGACTTGGCTGAGCGCGAAGGTGTCGAGATCCGCTATTATGCGATCATCTATGACCTGATCGACGATATTAAGGGCGTGCTGTCGGGCATGTTGTCGCCGATCCAGCGCGAAACCTTCCTGGGCAATGCCGAGGTGCTGCAGGCCTTTGACATCTCCAAGGTCGGCAAGATCGCCGGTTGCCGCGTCACCGAGGGCGTTGTGCGCAAGGGTGCCAAGGTCCGGATCGTCCGCAATGACATTGTGGTTCTGGAACTTGGGACCTTGCAGACCCTCAAGCGCTTCAAGGATGAGGTCAATGAGGTCAATGCCGGCCAAGAATGCGGCATGGCCTTTGCGGGCTTCCAGGACATCAAGCCTGGCGACGTCATTGAGTGCTTTACGGTCGAAACCATTCAGCGCACGCTTTAGAGCAGTTAGGCCTTAGGCTGGTCATGGTTCAGCCGCGTTTTGTGTCCAGGCTCTAGCCTCACGGAGGGACGCCGTCATGACGCGTTGGATAGGTCTGGTCCTAGTTGCGGCCTTGCTGGGCAGTTGCGCCACCGTGTCCCGGCTGGACGCGGCCGGGGATGTCCATGCCTTGCTCGTGGCGGTGCGCGATAATGATCAGGCCGGGTTTGACGCTCATATTGATCGCGACGCCCTGAGAATTCAGCTGCAAAACGCCATTGTCGGTCACGCCGAAAA
>JBILKO010000093.1:0-10195 GCA_044376615.1 Caulobacteraceae bacterium | reverse complement strand
ACCTGCATAGGTCACCGCCGCGCCTTTGCCCTAGGCTGTGGGATCTAACCCCAAGGATTACGTGCACCGAAAAATGGAAGACCGATCTCCTGGTTTTCGAATCACCATTGCCGAAACGTAAGTCATTCAATCCGGATTATACGACAAGCCCATGACGACTGAGTCTATGACCCTGGTCAATCCAGAACGATCTCACCGCGCTTAACCCCGCCATAACAGCGCCAGAGCAGATGCGCTGCCACACCGCGATAGGGCTGCCAGACCTCGGCCCGGGCATAGGCTTGTTTTTCATTGGGGCGCTCGCTGGCATTATCGGCCCAGCGCATGGCCTCTTGCAGCGCGACATCCCCGCCTGGAAAGACGTCCAATCGGCCGTGGCAGAACATCAGATAGGTTTCAGCCGTCCAGCGGCCGACGCCCTTGATCGCGGTCAGGGCTGAAATCGCCTCGGCATCGGCAAGCGCACCGATGTTTTCAAAATCGATCTGGCCAGCGGTCTGGGCCTGGGCAATCGCCAAAGCATAGCGCGCCTTGGGTCGGGACAGGCCATACAGCTTCAGGCCGTCTTCGTCATGGTCAAGCACCCGGTCAGGGGTAATCTCACCAAGACCGGTGACAAAACGGTTCCAGATTGAGGCAGCAGCGGCGACGGAGACCTGTTGCTCGATCACCATCTTGACCAGACCAGCAAAACCGCCAGGCCGAAGACGCCATTCAAATTCGGGCGTAGCGCGGTCCAGGCGCCCAAGCGCGGGATCAAGTCGAACCAGCTCTGACCTGGCTTGTCGCAGGTCGTCGGCACTAGGGGGGTGGTAGAGGGGCGTGGTCACGCCCCTCACCAAATCTGCATCCCTTGCAGGATGCAAGTCATTTAGATGCCGACACCGGCCATGGCTGCGGCTAGCGCGATGCCAAGAGCCAGGAGGCCAAACACGCCACTGCTGTCAAGGGCGCGTTCAAAACGGGTAAGGTTTGCGAGAGACATATCGAGTATCCTATTTCTAGTTCCAATGACATGGCCCCGGGGGAGCGGGACCCTTCCAAACCGTTCCCTAGGGGAGTAGGGTTAAGCAATCTGGACAGTGCTTAGATATCACTTATCTGAACGGTGTCAAGATGGTCTTTACGAGTAATTCTGACAGGGCTATAAGGCGATATGACAGCAACTTGCCCCTTTACCGGCCCCCGTCCCTATCACCATGGCGATCTACGTCGTGCCCTGCTCGATGCCGCGACCCGAATCCTTGAACGCGATGGTCAGGGCGGACTGTCCTTGAGAGCCGTCGCGCGAGAGGCGGGCGTCAGTTCTGCCGCGCCCTATCACCATTTTAAGGACAAGAGCGAATTGATGCTGGCCATTGCCGAAGAAGGCTTTGACCTGATGTCCGATTTTATCCGCCGCACAACCGATGCTGATATCGCCCCACTCGAGCGCGTTTCGGAGATCGGCCTAGCCTATGTCGAGTTCGCCAAGTCGCACCCCGCCGTTTATCGCGTGATGTATGACTGTTCGCGCGACAGCGATGCCATGCCTGAAAAGGCGCATGAGTCGGAAGAGGGCGCATTTAGCCTTCTCAAAAAGGCCATGATCGATTTAGGCGTTGCCAGCCCTGAACAAGAAACCGATCTCGAACTGGCCTGCATCGCCGCCTGGTGCGCCGCCCACGGCCTAGCCGAAATGGTCGGCTTTCGGCAATTCGACGCACTTAAGTCCGAAATGGGCGGCGAAAAGGCCTTTATGGCGGGCGTGCTCAGCCATCTGGGCATGTTTGGACAGGCAAGGTCCAAGGCCTAGGGGGCCGTGACGTTCCGGACCCGGTTTGCACCGTCACCGACCGGCTATCTGCATCTGGGTCACGCGTTTAGCGCCCTGATGGCCCATGCCTATGCAATGCGCGCGGGCGGCCAATTCATCCTGCGGATTGAAGACATTGATCAGGGCCGTTGCCGACCCGAATTCACCCAAGCCATTTATGAAGACCTGGCCTGGCTGGGCCTAGACTGGGAAGCGCCTGTCCGGATTCAGTCGCAGCATATGGGCGACTATCACGCCGCCTTGGCCCGCTTGCGCGACATGGGCATCGTCTACCGCTGCTTTAAGACCCGCAAGGACCTGGCCGCCGATATTGGCCGGGCGCCGCACTTGCTGGGCCTTGCCTATAGCGGCGAGCCCCTGCCCCCCGACCAAGAAGCGCAAAACTTGGCGGACGGCATGAGTTTTGCCTGGCGCCTATCGCTAGCCGCGGCGCGCCGTCATCTCGGCCCCGCCTATGACGCCTTGACCTTTAGGGACGAGGATCATGGGACCGTGCAGGCTCAGCCAGATCTCGCCGGAGACATTGTCTTGGCCCGCAAAGATCTGGGCGTGGCCTATCACCTGGCCGTCGTGTTCGATGACGCCTTGCAAGGCATAAGCCATGTCGTCCGCGGCCTGGACCTGTTCGAGGCCACTGGCGTTCAACGATTGTTGCAAGAGCTGTTGGGCCTTCCAACCCCAACCTATGTCCACCACCGCCTCTTGACGGGGCCGGACGGAACGCGCCTAGCCAAGCGCGAAAAGGCCCAGACCTTAAGGGCCTTGCGCGACAGCGGCATACAGCCTGGTGATCTGAGGCGGCAGTTGGGTTTTGACTAGGGTCTATCCACGTTCGGGGGGACGGCGCAAGGCGTTGGGGCCGCGCTCTCCGTGCTGCGCCTGTTGAAGCACCGATACGTGCACCGTCACCCTACCCCGCCTTCCCCCCTTCGCAGGGGGAGGATTGAAATGACACAAATCTTCCCCGACTGAATGTGGATTGAACCTCGGCCCTGCGGCTTTACCTCACGGCCAAGCTGGGCCAGAAGATCGCCATGGAAACCAAGACCTATAACAAGGCCCTTTTGGTCTTGATCTTTGGGGCCTGCATTATCGGCTTTGCGCCGATTTTTGTGCGCCTAAGCTCGGCTGGCCCAGCCGCAACCGGCTTTTGGCGGCTGATGATCGCCATGCCCGTGCTGGCGCTTCTGGCGCGGTCCAGCAAGGCGGACACACAAGGCCCTAGCCTGATGACAAGCCTGGCCCAACCGCCGTCAAAAGTGGCCCTTCTCGCGGGCCTGGCCTTTGCCGCGGATCTGGCCTTTTGGCATTATGGCATTGCCCATACGACCGTGGCCAATGCCACAGCGCTCAGCAACCTGACCCCGATCGTGGTCACCGCCGTGGCCTGGATCGTGTTTCGCGAAGTGCCTCAACGGCTGTTTCTGGTTGGACTAGTCCTGGCGATCAGCGGGGCCTTTACCCTCGCCCATGGCGCGGCCGCCGTTTCCCATGGCCGCAACACGGTGCTGGGCGATGCCCTATCGGTTGGTACGGCGCTTTGGTACGCCCTCTATTTTCTCGCGGTGCGCAAGGCGCGGCAGACGGCGAGTGCGCCGCTGGTTATGTTTTGGTCGGGCCTGGTTGCGGCACCGGTTCTTTTGCTGGTCTCCCTGGCCATGGGCGAGCAACTCTTACCCAATACCCTGATCGGCACCTTGGCGTGTGTTGGCCTGGCGGGGGTGCATGTCGCCGGGCAGGGCTCAATCGCCTGGGCCCTGGGCCGCCTTCCGACAGCAACCACCGCCCTGGTCGTGCTGGTCCAGCCCGTGGTCGCGGCCCTGGTCAGCTGGGGCTTGTTTGGCGAGGCGATTGGGCCGTGGCAATTGCTCGGCGGTGCCCTGACCCTGTCCGGCGTGGCCCTGGCGCAGTGGGCGAGCAGTCGGGCACAAGATCCCAAGCTGGAAACAGTAAGCCCCTAGGACCGATGCCATGGATAAGCGCCTAGCCCTCGCCTTGAGCATCACCGATATCGCCTTCTTGGCCTATTGGACCCTGTCGGGCCTGTCTCTGATTGGCGTGGTCCACATCCCCAGCGACTGGATGTATGCCCATTACGACCAAAGAGAGGTCGTGGCCTGGAACTGGTCCTTCCTGCCAGTGGACCTGGCCTTTTCGATTCTAGGCTTGGCGGCGGTTCGGGCGGCGCGGCGCGGCAATCCGATTTGGCGGCCGCTCGCCCTCTTATCGCTGGCCTTTACCATGGTCGCGGGCGGCATGGCGGTCAGTTATTGGACCCTGCTTGGCGAATTTGACCCGAGCTGGTTCTTGCCCAATCTGGCCCTCGTGGTCTGGCCGCTGTTTTTCCTGCCAGGCCTGGTCCGCGACCTGGCCCGCTAAGACTTTTCCCAATAAAAATAGCGATAGGCGGTCTTAAAGCCAAAGGCCCCATAGAGCGCTATGGCCCCCGTATTCTTAGCCTCGACCTGCAAATAGGCTGCGTTTGCGCCATGCGCCGCCGACTTGGCCAGAAGGGCTTGCAGGATCTGGCTGGCTAGGCCCTGGCGGCGATGGTCAGGATGGGTGCGCATGCCAAATATGCCTGCCCAGTCCCCCTCCACCGCACAAGCCCCAATCGCAGCGGCCTGATCACCTCGGTCTAGACGGGCAAACAGGCGCGGCTGTGCGACCCGCGCGAGCGCGGCCAAACGCTCGGCACCGTCTTCGGGGCTGGGCGCGGTAGCGGCCATGACCTCGGCAAAGGCGGGATCGATCTGATTGGATACGCTGACCAACGGTTCTTGCACGTTCTGCCCCATCGGCCCGGTCATGACCAGGGTCTCCTTGCCTCCCGCATAGCCGCGCCGAGCCAGGTGGCTTTCCAGATCGGCGGGCAGGGTCGCACCCTCGGTCAGCTTGAAGATGGGAAGCAGGCCTTGGCCCGCATAATGGGCCTCAGCCGCATCAATCGCGGCGTCTGTTGGCTGCCCCGGATCGCCCAAGGGCCAACAGGCATTGATCCGCATCGAATAGCCGTCGGTCGCATAGAGGTCCCAGCCGCCCAGCGCCTGGTGCCGCGCCGCAGGCCAGGCGCGGGCCGCAATGCCTTCTAGGACACGAACATCCGTCACCCGAGAGGTCTTATCCAAGCCTAGTGATCCGCGATCAGGGCTTCGACCAGGCCACGGGCCTGTTTGCTCGACCAGTCGGCGCTGCCCTCGAGCCGGGCGCGCTCGCGGCCCTGACGATCGATCAGCACGGTGGTCGGCAGGCCTGCTGGGCGAGGGTTCAGACCAAAGGCCACGGCATATTTGGCGTCGCGGTAAAGGACCAGGGGCGGGGTCTTGGCAATATCGGCGCGGGCGAGATCGTCATAATCGACACTGTCGACACTGACCGCCACCACCTTGACCGGCTGGGCGGCATAGGCGGCCTGAAGCTTGGCCAGGGTCGGCATTTCTTCCTTGCAAGGCCCGCACCAGGTCGCCCACAGGTTCAAGACCACCACCTCGCCCTTAAAATCAGCCAATGTAACCGGCTTGCCATTGCCATCCATAAAGCTGGTGGTGGGCGCAGGCTTGGGCTCTGGCCAGACGGTAAGCTTGGCCAGGGTGCCCGACTTGAATTCATTCAAATCGGTTGGCGCCTTGGGTTTGATCGAAGCGCTAAGAATGACATATAGGATACCGACAATACCGATCAGCACAAAGACGCCGATCGCCATCGAGATCAGACTGCGCCGAGGCGGGGTCTGGCCGCCGTCGGGCGGAGTTTGGACACTATTCATATGACGAAAAATCCCTCGGCCGCTTCGAACCCTAAGGGCACCCCCATAGCCTCCGAAAGCGGCGCTGGCCAGACCATGTGGGGCGGACGGTTTTCGGCCAAGCCTGCCGACCTGATGCAGGCCATCAATGTCTCCATCGGTTTTGACAAGCGCCTGGCCCATCAGGACCTGGCCGGGTCCCGTGCCCATGCAGCGATGTTGGCCGCAACCGGGGTGATTTCAAGGGCCGATGAGACCGCCATCCAAGGCGGTTTGTCGCAGATCGAGGCCGAAATGGCCGCCGGCACCTTCCCCTTCCGGGACGAATACGAAGACATTCACATGAATGTTGAGGCGCGGCTGCGCGAACTGATTGGCCCCGCCGCCGGGCGACTGCATACGGCCAGGTCACGCAATGACCAGGTGGCGCTGGATTTTCGGCTCTGGGTGCGCGAGGCGTGCGACCGGACGCAGGCCCAGATCCAGGCCCTGCAAAGGGCCCTGATCGCCAAGGCCGAGCCGCATGCCGATACGCTCATGCCCGGCTTTACGCATTTGCAGCCAGCCCAGCCAACCACTTTTGGCCACCACCTGATGGCCTATGTCGAAATGTTTGCCCGTGATGCGGCCCGGTTTCGCGATGCCCGCGCCCGAATGAATGAGTGCCCGCTGGGCGCGGCGGCCCTGGCCGGATCGCCGTTTCCGATTGATCGGCACCAGACGGCCAAGGCGCTCGGCTTTGACCGGCCAACGGCCAATTCGCTCGATAGCGTCGCGGCCCGTGATTTCGCGCTCGAGGCCCTGTCGGCGGCCAGTATATGCGCCGTGCACCTGTCGCGCCTGGCCGAGGAGATTGTGCTCTGGGTCACGCCCCAATTCAATTTTGTCACCCTCAGCGATGCCTTTACCACCGGCTCGTCGATCATGCCGCAAAAGCGCAATCCCGACGCGGCCGAGCTGGTCCGGGCCAAGGTCGGGCGGATCCTGGGCGCCCTAACCGGCCTGACCGTGGTCATGAAGGGCCTGCCGCTGACCTATTCCAAGGACATGCAAGAAGACAAGGAGCCGTGCTTCCTGGCCTTTGACAGCCTGGACCTGGCCCTATCGGCCATGACCGGCATGGTTTCCGATATGCAGCCGGTTAAGGACAGCATGGCCAAGGCGGCGGGCTCTGGCTATTCGACCGCCACCGACCTGGCCGATTGGCTGGTGCGAGTGCTCGACATGCCGTTTCGCGATGCGCACCATGTTACCGGGGCGGCGGTCAAGCGGGCCGAGGCCCTGGGCCTTGACCTATCAGACCTACCGCTGGCCGAATTGCAAACTTTGGATGCGCGGATCACGGCGGCGGTCTATGAGGTCTTGACGCCCAAGGCTTCGGTCGCCAGTCGTCGCAGTTATGGTGGCACAGCCCCGGATCAGGTCCGGGCCCAGATCCAGCGTTGGAAGGACCTATTGGCATGACCAAGCCCCCCCTGATCCTGATCGGCCTTTTGGGCCTAACGTTGGGCCTTAGCGCCTGTGGCAAACAGGGCAATCTGGACCAGCCCGCCCCCCTGTTCGGGGCCAAGGAAAAGGCTGAATTTGAAGCGCGCAAACAGGCTGAGGCTGAGGCCGCCGAAAAAGCTAAGGCCGCCAAGGTGGTGACGCCCAACCCGGTGACACCGCAGGAAATCCAGGCCGCCCCCGCGCCTTCACCGCAAACCTGAGCATGAACCATTTCGATTATCGGGATGGCGAGCTGTGGTGCGAGGGCGTGGCCCTGTCGACCATAGCAAAGTCTGTTGGCACACCGGTCTATGTCTATTCCTCGGCCACGCTTGAGCGCCATTTTGCCGTGTTTCGCGATGCCCTGGCGGGGCTGGGTCAGGGCGAGCCCCTGATTGCCTATGCTGTCAAGGCCAATTCCAATGTCTCGGTCCTGCGCACGCTTGGCCTGGCCGGGGCGGGCGCCGATACGGTGTCGGAGGGCGAGATCCGCCGCGCCCTGGCCGCGGGCATACCCGCCAGCCGCATCGTGTTTTCCGGCGTCGGCAAGACGGCCAAGGAACTGGCCTTTGCCGTTGACGCCCAGGTCAGCGAAATCAATGTCGAGTCCGAGCCTGAACTGGACCTTCTGGCCCAGATCGCGGCGGCCAAGGGCGCGCGGCCAGCCATTGCCATCCGGGTCAATCCCGATGTCAGCGCCGGTGGCCATGCCAAGATCTCTACCGGTAAGTCGGAAAACAAATTCGGCGTCTCGTTTGCGGAGGCTGAGCGGCTTTATGCTAAGGCGAGCCAAAACCCGGCCCTGAAGCCCATTGGCATTGCCTGTCATATTGGCAGCCAGATCACCGATCTGGCGCCCATGCACGAGGCCTTTATCAAGATGCGCGGCCTGGTCGAGCATTTGCGCCACCAAGGCCATAGCGTTGAGCGACTGGATCTCGGCGGCGGCCTGGGCGTGCCCTATTTCAACCAGCCAAGCCCGCCCGAGCCAAAAGCCTTTGCCCAGATGGTGGCCGAGGTGGTGCAGGGCCTGGACGTGCAGCTAGCCTTTGAGCCTGGCCGCCTGATCGCCGCCAATGCCGGCGTCCTGGTCGCCGAGGTCATCCATGTCCATCAAAGGCCAGAGGGGCGCAAATTTCTGGTCCTGGATGCCGGCATGAATGACCTGATCCGCCCGGCCATGTATGACGCCTATCACGATATCCGCCCGCTTAAAGCGCCCGCGAAGGGCGCGCCCCTTAGCGCCTATGACGTGGTCGGCCCGGTCTGCGAAACCGGCGACACCTTTACCCGCGACCGCCTCTTGCCGCCTATGGCCGCAGGCGACCTGGTCGCGTTTCTGTCGGCCGGGGCTTACGGTGCCGCCATGTCCAGCCAATACAATTCCCGCCCCCTCACGCCCGAGGTCCTGGTCAAGGACGACGCCTTTGCGGTCATCCGCCCGAGACCGAGCCTGGACGACATGTTGGCGGCGGAGCCTTTGGCGGGGTGGTTGTAGGGGGTAGTGGCGGTCTAGGCCTCGTCCCGCTCCCGCTGCCAAGCCGCCATCTTGGCCCGCGCCTCCTCCATCGCCGCACGCGTTTCGGCATTGGGGATTTTTGCCTGGGTCAGGTGTCCTTGTCGGTGTTGGTCTGCACTCGACTTGGTACCAGCCGTTAGCTCCCGTTCCGACGCGCGATCTAATGAATTCGACTTATCTGCCACTTATCTACCTTCACCGATTTTGGATCTGTCAGGCTTCAGACAGCCGGAGGCGCAACTCCCAACTGTTTCATTACTTTTTACGGATACGATCGGCAAAGTATAATAGCCGAATATGAGTACGGCGGTCCACGCTAAAACCACAAGAGAACCAATCCAAGCGACACGAAAGCCAGGTTCTCCACGCTTCACCCTTTGCCATTCAGATTTCAGAATTGGTTGAATTGAGGAAACAAAATTGGCGCTACTATTGGCAACAATCTCAGGTGCAAAGTTTCCTGTTTGAATTAACTCGTTCATTGCATCCAAGCGAATAAACGCTTCATTTGATGCGATCTCTTTGCCATTGAGTCTCAACCGGACCGCCGCCTCTGCTACTTTATAAGCAGCCAACATGGTTGCGGGCCGATCGTCTTTGGGGTGCAGGCCATACAACCGAACCTCCGAGTAAACGATAAACTGAGAGACCACCTGAGTAGCATCAGCCCGTAGTGCGTCAATCCACGCTTGGCGAAGCTCTGAGGTCTTCAGTTCTTTACTGATTACAAGCCCCAAAATAGAAATCGCTGCCGCCACCATCGACAACATGAGAGGAACCATTGCGGTAGATACGAGGTCGGTCATTACCGATTAAACCTCCAAACCAAATCAATTACTATACAACAACATGAACACTATTCCCTTATAGATGGTCGTCAATCAAAAATATATCTTGAATTTTTCGCTGCTACTTTGATAAGCGAACGCAGACTGAAAGCAACACTCGCCTTCGTCCCCCAACCGAAAATACCCCCGCCGTTTTGCGACGAGGGTCTTATGGTGTAGCTAAGCGGAGTCGAACCGCTGACCTATTGAATGCCATTCAAGCACTCTACCAGCTGAACGACAGCCTCTGAAGCGCAAGGTATTGCGATGGCAACCTCATCTCAGATTGCGACATTTCTGACATTGGGCGAGCTGGAGGCACTCGAACAACCTCCGTCTATAATTGACAAAACGGTATATTATGCGCTAGAAACCCTCCGCCGGGAGTGCGTCATTTAGCACGTTGGGGCTACGGCTTCACCCGGCGTCTAATCCAAAATTGGTCCCTGCCACCCCTTTTTGGGGAACCTCGAAATGCCATAGCCGTCGATCTCGCCAGTTGGTGAAGACCTAAATGATGGCTTAAGTCTATCATACCAAGTGCGATCATTTTGAGATTGTGCCCTCCAAATAGCGCCCGCAACCATATCGACCAATTGAATTCCTATGCTCATATGAGAAGGGGCAAAGAAAAGACTTTCGATAAAATTTGAATAGGTTGAGGAGTATTGCTTATCGGTTCTCACAAGACGCTCATGCCTTAGACGCATGCTGTCATCATCGCCCTTGCCCCTATGGTCCGCAACGATCAGACCATATGTATCGGTCCCGCTAATTCTCGTGATATCTTGAAGCAGATA
>JBILKO010000091.1:0-10209 GCA_044376615.1 Caulobacteraceae bacterium | reverse complement strand
CGCCAAAGCGCATGATCTGGGCATTGAGATATTCGCGCTCAAACACTTCGCGCGCATCGCGAAGCGGCAAGGCAATAATTCGCTCCGAATTCAGCGAGCCCGCATGGCCGGACGATGCAACCTCGGACGGCAGCATCTGTGCCGTGATCTTGTCGGAGGGATCGCCTGAGGCCAGGATCAGTAAGCGTTCAATATTATTACGCAATTGGCGCACATTGCCGGGCCAATCATGGACCTGCAAGGTCGCTATGGCATCCTCAGCCAGGCTGCGCCTCGGCAGGCCCGTCGCCTCACTGATGGCGGCGATGAAATAGTCCACCAGCTCAGATATGTCCTCGCGCCGCTCAGACAGGCCCGGAACCCGGACCGGGACCACATTGAGCCGGTGATACAGGTCTTCGCGGAACCGCCCGGCCTCGATCTCGTCGCGCAGATTGCGAGCCGTTGAGGAGATCACTCGGACATCGACCAGGACATCCGTCGTGCCGCCGACGCGGCGGAACCGCTGATCGACCAGGACCCGTAAGATACGGCCTTGAGTCTCACGCGGCATGTCGGCGATTTCATCAATATAGAGCGAGCCACCATGGGCGCGCTCGAACACCCCTATCCGGCTAGGCCGACCGCCCTCGCCTTCCTCACCAAACAGTTCCAGATCGATCCGGTCAGCTGTCATGCCTGCTGCGGCAATGGCGACAAATTCACTGCCAGATCGTGGGCTGGCATCATGGATCATACGCGCCACGAGCTCCTTGCCCGAGCCTGGCGGACCCGCAATCAGGATGCGGCTATTGGCCATGGCGATCTTGGCGATCAGTTGGCGCAAGTGCTGCGCCGCTGCCGACTGGCCGATAAACCGGTCCGGGGCCAGGGTCTGTTGGCGCAGGCGGCGGTTCTCGCGTCTTAAGGCCGCCGCTTCCAGGGCCCGTCGCACGACCAATAAAAGCCGGTCCGACTTGAACGGCTTTTCAAGGAAGTCATAGGCGCCGCGACGAATAGCACTGACTGCCGTCTCAATATTGCCATGGCCCGAAATCATCACCACGGGCAGGTCTTCATCCAGGCCCTTGACCAGGTCGAGCAGCTCTAGCCCGTCCATGCCGCCGCCCTGCATCCAGATATCGAGCACAAGCAAGGAGGGCTTGCGCGCACTGATGGCGGCAAGGGCTGCGTCTGCGTCTGGCGCCGTGCGCACCGCATAGCCCTCATCTGCCAAGATCCCGGCCACCAGGTCGCGTATATCGGCCTCATCATCAACAATCAGAATATCAGCTGCCACGGTATCCTCATAAGTCGCTCAGGGGAGTCAAAGGGTTGGAATTGCGAACAATAGGACGTTCATTCAAAGGCTTGCAGGATTTGCTGGGCGGATGCCTCGGCAAGTAAACTTCGGTCCGGATCAAAAAACTCCGCTCGGACATGGATCAATTGCCGACTTTGCGACACGATCTTGGCCTCGATTTCCAATGGGTGGGCGCGTCCCAGCTTAAAGAAATTGACCGTCAAGTTGGTTGTGCGAAAAAACTTATCGCCTGGAACGACCGTCATGGCGGCGAAGGCAAGAGACTGATCGGCAAGGGCCGCGATTAGGCCGCCGAACAGGCTTCCGTCAGAATTGAGCATTTCTGTAGACGGATCCCAGCGCTTCTTGATCCAGCCCTCGCCCCAAGCCGCCAGCGTGCCCAGCCGCATGGTCTGTACGACCGGCGGCGGCTTAGTGCCTGCAACCAATTGATCCAGGCGGGTGGTCGCCCATGTCGTCATCTCGATCTCCCCTTCGCACATCCAGGGCTTGGCAAATTCGTCGGCGGCCTAGGCATCGGTAACCACAAACCTCAGCCGCGTGCAGGCTCCCGGCATTTGGGCCGCATCGCTCAGGACCAGTTGGCCGCCATGTTCTTCCATAATGCGTTTGACGATGGCCAGGCCAAGCCCGGTGCCTTTCTCGCGCGTTGTGACATAGGGCTCGGTCAAGCGGTCGCGATCCTTAGGCGGCAGGCCAATGCCATTGTCTTCGATTTCAAAGCTTAGGCCGCCCGCCTCGACCACCAGCCGCGCGGTGATCTTGCCTGCCAGGCTGGGCTCATCCTGACGGCGGGCAGCAATTGCCTCACCGGCATTCTTCAACAGATTGGTTAGGGACTGACCGATCATGCGGCTATCGCAGGTCAGGGGTACAGGTCCAGGCGGCGACTGCAAGGCAATGGCGGTGTCGGGGTCAGCCACCCTTTGCGCAAAAACAGCCTGGCTCAGGAGCTCGGTTGCATCGCACTGCGCAAATTGCGGCGCGGGCATACGCGCAAAGCCGGAGAATTCGTCAACCATGCGGCCTATATCGCCGACCTGACGAATGATGGTCTCCGTGCAGCGATCAAAGGTTTCCAGATCGCTGGTAATCTCGCTTCGATATTTGCGCCGAATGCGTTCGGCCGACAATTGGATGGGCGTAAGTGGGTTCTTGATTTCGTGGGCAATACGCCGCGCGACATCGCGCCAGGCGGCATTGCGTTGGGCTGCGACCAGGCGGGTAATGTCGTCAAAGGTCAAGACCATGCCGCCTTCGGGGAGGCTGGCAGCACGGACCCTTAGGCGCAGGGTCTGGGTACTGCGTTGTAGGTCAATCTCAGCCTCCGCCTCCCCCATCCGCTCCAGGGCATTGGCACGGACCGGCAAGAATTCTGGTGCCGCCGCGTCTAAGGCCTGACCGAGTCCATCGGTGGGGTCTAGCTCAAGCAATTGCATAGCATGCAGATTGGCCGCTGAAATTGCGCCACTTGCGTCCAGGCCCACCACGCCAGCGCTAACACCCGACAGCACGGTCTCAATGAACTGGCGGCGGGTTTCGGCATCAAGGCTTGCATCACGCAGCGCCGCCTGCTGATCGCCAAGATCCTTGGTCATGCGATTGAAGGCCTGGGACAAGACCTCGATCTCAATAGGTGCCTTTCCAAGCGTGACACGCGCTGAAAGATCACCGCCAGCCACCCGATCAGCGGCCTGAACCAGGGCGCCTATAGGGGATGATATGGCCGACGCTGCCGTCATTCCCAACCAGACCGCACCGACCAGAACCAGCAAAACGGTCTGGCCATAGCTCAAGGCAAACACGGTCTTGACCCGCGAGCGATTGGACTCCGCGTCGCGATAGTCGATCACCGACTGGCTGGACTGAAACAGTCTCTGCATAAGGCCCCGCTCGACATAGCGCGCCGTATAGAGATACGCATCGTCATAGCCCTTGAGCCGATAGACTGCGCGAAACAAGTTCTCGCTCGCAAACGGCCGCATAACGATCTCGCCCTGATCGGCGGCGTTCATGGTCTGGGGCGGCGGGGCGAGGTAAGGCGGCGCGTTAGGCGACTCTGCGCGGGCCAAGATCCGGCCTTGGTGGTCGATTACATAAACGGCAGGAAAGGCGCGAAAGGTTGCTTGGGCTTGCAAATAGTTTGAATAGGCGACCGGCGATTCCGTAAGTCTGTTGGCGACCGCATTGAGATCACTGGCCAGGCCGCCCATCTCGCTTTGAATATAACGTTGTTGCTCATTCAAATAGGCATTGGCAAAGGCTGCGCCATTTTCAACAGCTGTGCGCACCCGCAAATTGAACCAGTTATCGACGCCTTGATTGACGAGAAGGCCGAAAAAGATCGCCACGATAACGGCTGGTGCGACGGCGGCAGCGGCAAACAGGGCGACAAATCGAAGGTGAAGCCGCGAGCCGGCATCCTTAGACTGGGCAACCAAGGTCCAGACTCGCCAGGCCATGACGGCGACGAGACCCAGGATCAATAAGAAATTGGCGATCAGAAGCGCAAGGACGATGCGGCTCGCTGGTCCGATGGGCCCAGACCCCGGCGCTGCAGAGGTCAGTGAAACGGCCAGAACCGTCAAGATTGCCGCCAGGCCATAGCCGATCGCGAACCGCGCCCGCCCGAGGCTACGAAGCCGCCTGATCAAGCGACCAAAGAGGGGAACCTGATCGGATGGTTCAGCAGGAGGGTTCGCCGACAACATGATCCCACACTAGAGCCAGGTGTGCTTAAAACTCAACACCCATGTTGTAAATTAGCGTCAGACCACAGCGATTAAGATCGACCAGCAGGTTCGCAGCCCTAACGCTTGACCCGCGCCATCTCTACACCAAGATCTTGGATCTTCTTGCGTAAGGTGTTGCGGTTCAGGCCAAGGATCTCTGCCGCGCGCACTTGATTGCCACGCGTAGCCGATAGGGTCAGCTTAATCAGCGGTACCTCAATCTCATTGACGATGCGATCATACAGGCCATTGGCCGGAATACCGTCGGGCTGGTCGGCAAAGTGACGGCTCAGATGGCGTTCGACCAAGGCGCCCAAGGTCAAGGGCGAATCCTCAACCGCCTGTTCGGGACTATGCTCTTGCAGCTCACGATCAATAATCCGGGTCGTGATCAGGTCTTCGGTATAGAGGGCGCAGATCCGGCGGATCAGGTTTTCCAGTTCGCGCACATTACCGGGCCAGTTATGGCTCTTGAGGCGTTCCAAGGCATTTTGATCAATCGTCTTGGACGGCAGGCCCTCGCGGTTGGCGCGCAGCAGGAAGGACCTCGCTAGGTCTGGGATATCGTCCGTCCGCTCGCGTAGGGCTGGCAATCGGATCGAGGCAACATTGAGCCGGAAAAACAGGTCTTCGCGAAATAGGCCCTGCTGGATCAGGCTGCGCAGGTCGCGATTTGTCGCGGCAATAATCCGAACATTCGGCCGGCGATTGGTTTTAGGGTTTAGCGCGGTTTCCGAGCCATCAATGACGCGCAAGAGCCGGGTCTGAGCATCGAGCGGCAGGTCACCAATCTCATCCAAAAACAATGTGCCGCCATCGGCCTCAACCAGCTTGCCAATATCGGCCTCGTCCTTACCAAACAGCTCTGACTCCACGCGCTCGCGCGGTGTGGCCGCCAGATTAAGCACGACAAATCGCCCATCGCGGCGGCGGCCCAAATCGTGCAAGGCGCGGGCTACCAGCTCCTTGCCCGTGCCGGACTCGCCAAGGATCAGGGTGGTCAGGTCCGCGCCAACCAGCTTGGCAATGGTGCGATAGACCTCCTGCATCGGGGCCGAGCGGCCAATCAGGGGCAGGCGCTCGTCTCGCAAGGCCCGGGCCTGGGCCCTGGCCGCTTCGCTATCGGCTGGCTGGGCCAGGGCGCGCTTGGCGGCATTGGTCATATCATCCAGGTCAAACGGCTTTGGAATATAGTCAAACGCCCCCGTCTCAGCCGCATTGACCGCGGTCAGAAGCGTATTTTGCGCGCTCATTACAATGATGGGCAGCTTTGGTCGCGATTTACGGATGCGCGGCAGGACGTCAAAGACATTCTCGTCGGGCATGACCACATCAGTAATGACCAGGTCGCCCTCCCCGTCTGTCACCCATTTGAGCAAGGTCGTGGCATTGCCGGTCGCCCGCACCTGATAGCCCAGACGGCTAAAGGCCTGGCTCAGCACCAGTCGGATCGAAGCATCATCATCGGCAATCAGAATCTTATGGTGCGGTGACATTCAGCGGCTTTCAACAATCACTCAAAACGGGGCTATAGATCGATGGGCAGGAGGACCCGAAAGGTCGTGCGCCCAGGCTCTGATTCAAAATCAATCAGGCCGCCATGGGCCGTGACCTGTTTGGCAACCAGAGCCAGGCCCAGGCCCGCGCCAAAGGTCTTGCTCGTGACAAACGGCTCAAACAAATGGTCGCGCAGGTGCGGCGCAACGCCCGGGCCATTGTCTGTGATCCGGATCTCTAAGGGCGCACCCTTTGGGGTTTGGCCGTGCGCGGCGCGGACCCGGACGCCATGGCGATAAGCGGTCGAAATCTGCACCTCGCCGCGGTCATCACCACGAGAATGCGCCGCCTCAGCGGCATTCTTGACCAGGTTCAAGAAGATCTGGATCAACTGATCCTCGTCGCCATAGGTCGGCGGCAAGGACGGGTCATAGGATTCTTTCAGCACTAGGCCGTCTGCGACACCATTGACCACCAGGGCGCGGACGCGATCAAGGACTTGGTGAATATTGACGGGTTCGCGGATGGGCGCGGCATTGTCGGAAAACGCCTCCATCTTATCGACGAGGCGGCGGATGCGGTCGGTCTCATCGACGATCAGTTGCGCCAGGGGCGTGTCCTCTGCCTTGGCCCCGGACTTAAGCAATTGCGCCGCGCCTCGGATACCGGCGAGCGGGTTCTTAATCTCGTGGGCCAGCATACGCCCAAGACCGACGACTGACCGCAGCCCAGCGGAATCGCTCAAGCGGTCGCCGCCGACTGGGCCTAGCCTTGGATGAAGAGTCAAAAGAACCGAGCCGTCGCCAAGCGGCGCGGCCGCCGCATCGGCCTCAAAACTCGGCTGCCCAAAAAGATTGATCTCTAGGCCGCGCTCCCGCACCCGCGCGTCTTCCTGCAGGGCACGGTCAATGACGCCAACAAGGCTTGAGCCCGCCGGCAAGGCATCGCGAAACCGGCCGCGCGCGAGCAGGCTTAGGCCATGGCCAAACAGGGTTTCCGCCGCCTCATTGACGGCAATAATCGCCCCCGCCGCCCCGATCACAAGGGCGGGCTCTGGGCTGAGGTCAAAGGCTAGGGCGCGGAGGCTAGTCTTGTCCTGGGGACTGTCCGCGCGCTTATCAAGATTGGGCCGGATCATGCGGCAAGCCTTGCGCCGTGTCCGGACCAGAGCGCGGTTAGGCCCGCGATGATATCGCTGGGGCGATCCAAGCGGCACAAAGCGGCCTTGGCGGCTCGGCGTTCGGTCGGCTCGAGCGGCCAAGGTGCGGCCTCGACATACCAGCCCAGATGTTTGCGGAAAATCTTGACCCCGTGATGATCGCCATGAAAGGCCAAGGATCGCTCAAAATGGCCAAGGACGATGCCAAGTCGCGCCTCGGCGTCTGGCTCAACAAAAGACTGGCCCTTTAGACCCGCTTCCAATTCCGGGGCGATCCAAGGCCGCCCATAGCCGCCGCGGCCAATCATGACCGCATCGGCGCCAGATTGAGACAAGGCTGCCTTGGCTGAGGTTAAATCAATGATATCGCCATTGACAATGACCGGGATGCCAACGGCCTGCTTGACCGCCGCAACCGCCTGCCAATCGGCCTTGCCCTTATAGAACTGGTTGCGGGTACGACCATGGACGGTCAGAGCCTGAACGCCCACCGCTTCGGCGCGCAGAGCGAGCTCGGCCGCGTTTTGACTTGCGGAGTCCCAGCCCAGCCGCATCTTGACGGTGACTGGTACACTGACGCTTTCGATCACGGCACGGATCAGCTGCTCGGCAAGGTCCAGATCGCGCATCAGGGCAGACCCTGACAAGGCCCCCGTCACCTCCTTGGCCGGACAACCCATATTGATATCAATGATATGTGCACCTGCCGCCTCGGCCAGTTTCGCGCCCCGGGCCATCCATAGGGCCTCGCGGCCGACGAGTTGCATAATCATAAAGCCGTCGCCTTGACCCAGGGCAGCACGGCGCACCACATCGGGCCGGCCTTGGGCAAGATCAGCGCTCGCAACCATTTCGGTGGCCACATAGGCTGCGCCTTGGGCCAGCGCGGTTTGGCGAAACGGAAGGTCGCTGACCCCGGTCATGGGCGCGAGCAAAACCCGGCCCGGAACCGAGACTGCGCCAATCTTAAGCGTATCGCCCATAAATTAATCACCTCGAACGCCTGCTTTTTAGGCATAATTATCTTGCGCGTCCAGTCTAGACTTTGGCCGCAAGCTGGCCAAAACAGGGGTCATGACGTTTTGTGCACTCATTGTCGCTGCGGGCTCGGGTCAACGCGCTGGCGAAGGCCCGGCTAAGCAGTGGCGCGCCCTCGCTGGCCAGCCCGTCCTGGCCTGGTCGGCCCGCACCCTGATCGCCGCCGGTGCCGATCCCCTGGTTGTAGTCATAAGGCCTGGCGACGATGACCTGGCCAAGGCGGCCTTGTCGGGGCTGACGGGCTGGAGGCTTGTGTATGGCGGGGCCAGCCGGACGGAGTCTGTGCGTCTTGGCCTCAACGCCTTGCCGAGCGACGCGCCCAATGCCGTCCTCATTCACGATGCCGCGCGGCCCTTTGTAACCCAAGCGCATATCTCGGCCCTGCTGGCGGCGCTTAAGGGGGCGGACGGGGCCGTCCCTGCCCTGGCTGTTGCCGATAGCCTAAAGCGCGATGGAGCCGATGGTCTTATCAGCGTTCCACGTGATGGCCTATTCCAGGTTCAGACGCCGCAGACCTTTGACCGCCACAGGCTGGCGGCCGCCTATGCCGCCCTATCGCCTTCAGCCGAGGTTACCGACGATGCTGGGGTTATGGAACAATTTGGCGGCAAGGTTGCCTGGGTTCCCGGCGATCCACGCCTTTTGAAGCTGACCTATCCAGAGGATTTTGCCATGGCCGAAGCCGTAGCCCAAGGCCAACGCGCGGTAAGAACCGGCCTTGGCTATGATGCGCACCGGTTTGGACCTGGCGACAAGGTTTGGCTGTGCGGCCTGGCGATCGATCATGATTACAGCCTGATTGGCCATTCCGATGCCGATGTCGCACTACATGCCCTGACCGATGCCCTGCTCGGCGCGATCGGCGCTGGCGATATCGGTGATCACTTCCCGCCCAGCGACCCGCAATGGCGCGGCGCGGCCTCGTCGGTGTTTCTGCGCCACGCAGCCGACTTGGTCACAGCGCGCGGTGGCCAGATCGTCAATATTGACCTCACCCTGATTTGCGAACAGCCCAAGATCAAGCCGCACCGCCGAGCCATGCGCGAAAACCTAGCTGCCCTCCTAAACCTGCCGCTCGACCGGGTCAGTCTCAAGGCGACGACGACCGAAGGTATGGGCTTTACCGGGCGAGGCGAAGGCATGGCGGCCCAGGCCGTTGCCAATGTGGACATGCCGCTGATCATGGGCGCATGATCGTAAAGCTCCAAACCTGAGAGGGCGCGACTATGTTTCCGTTTGAAGTTGAGACCTTGGCCAGGCTTTTGGTCGATGAGGCCCGCGATCGCGGCCTGCGCCTAACCACGGCTGAAAGCTGTACCGGCGGCCTGGTGAGTGCCGCCATTACCGCCATTGCCGGATCATCAGATGTCCTGGACCGCGCCTTTGTCACCTATTCCAACCGCGCCAAGAGCGAAATGCTTGATGTGCCAGGGGACATGATTGCCGATTATGGCGCAGTTTCGGAACCCGTGGCGCGGATGATGGCCGAGGGAGCTGTCACCAATTCCAATGCCCATGTTGCCGTTTCGATCACCGGGGTTGCAGGCCCAGGCGGAGGGTCGAGCCTTAAGCCTGTTGGCCTAGTCCATTTCGCGACCTTTCGCACCAACCATGGGATTATCCACCGCGTTGAACGGTTCGGCGATTTAGGCCGCAACGAGGTCCGGATGGAAGCAGTTAAGGTCGCGCTTGAAATGCTGCGCGAGCGAATGAGCTAGGCCTTGGTCGTGGCCCCATAAAGCGCGTCCGCCCGATCTTCAAAACACTGCATCAGGCGGTTTACCGCGCTCGACATATTGGCTTTCAAGAGCCCATCCAAAAGTCGGGTCTTAAACTCAAAATCGATGATAAAATCGACGGTCGTGCCATCAAGGCTGGCTTCAAATTCCCAGATATTTGAAAGACTGCGGAACGGGCCATAAAGCAAAGAGACCTGAACCCGATTGCGGCCGCGATCGCGCAATACGCGGGTTGCAAAGCGTTCGGTCAGAAACGAAAAACTGATAGTCGCTTCGGCATCGAATTGGGTGACGCCGCCCTTATGATCGACCTGGTTCCAGGTCTTGATGCCGGTGATCCAGGGAATGAAGTCCGGATAGGCCTTTACATCGGCCACAAGCTCCAAAAGCTGCTCTGGAGTATAGGCAAGGGTTCGGACGACATGATGGCGCATAAAGGCTCTTCCCTAGGCCGTCGTGCCGGATAGGCCAGACTTCGCAGCTCTCGCCTGCTTTAGCCGGGCAAAGTCCTCGCCCGCATGGTGTGATGAACGGGTTAAGGGGCTGGACGAGACCATCAAAAACCCCTTGGCGCGGGCAATAGCCTCATAGGCCTGGAACTCAGCCGGTTCGACATAGCGCTCAATGGCGGCATGACGGCGGGTTGGCTGAAGATATTGGCCAATGGTCAGGAAATCGATGCCAGCCGAGCGCATATCGTCCATGACCTGCATCACCTCTTCTTTGGTCTCGCCCAGACCA
>JBILKO010000167.1:0-3332 GCA_044376615.1 Caulobacteraceae bacterium | reverse complement strand
GGGTCTCTTGCCGCCCAATCTGGCCACGATTGCGGGAACCTGGGGCACGGTCTCGGACCAGGGCGACCTGACCTATCTGAATATGGTCCATCTCTATCTGGATGGCACGGACCCGGACGACCTAACCCTGGGCGAGATGGGCGGGCGCAAGCAGGCCATGTTGGCGGTCCAGGCCCTGCAAGGCTTCATGCCCGGCTGTGAGGACGCTAAGCTGCGCAATTTTGGCATGACGCTGGGCATACGCGATACGCGCAAGCTCGATGCCCTCTATAACATGACCGGCGAGGATGTGCGCGGTCAGGCGCGGTTCGAGGATTCCATCGGCATCTTCCCCGAATTCATCGACGGCTATGGCTTGTTAATCTTGCCGACCACGGGCCGGTATTTTCATGTGCCGTACCGGTCCATGCTGCCCAAGGGTATTGGCAATCTGCTGGTCGCTGGCCGCTCGATCGGCGGCGACAAGATCAGCCATGCCGCCGTGCGCAATATGATGTGCTGCGCCGTGGCCGGGCAGGGGGCGGGCGTTGCCGCCGCCATCTCGATCAAGACCGGCAAGCCCTTTGACCAGATCGATATTTCCAAGGTGCAGGCTGAGCTGCGCCGCCAGGGCGCAAGGATTGCCTGACATGACCAAGCCGACTAATGCCCCTTGGCCCATCCTGGTCCTGGCCGCCATAGCCATTGCCGGGAACTATTATGCCTATGACGCGATTGGCCCGGTCGCGGACCTCTTGATCCGTCAAAGGGGGCTGAGCCAGACCGATATTGGCCTTTTAAATGCCGTCTATAGCCTGCCCAATATACCGCTGGCCCTGGTGGGCGGCTTGATTATTGACAAGCTGGGGGCTGGGCGCGCGGCCTTTGGGTCGGCGGTCCTGTGCTTTCTCGGCGCGGCCCTCACCGCCTTGGGCGAGCCGTTTTCGGTCATGGTGACCGGCAGGCTGATTTTTGGGATCGGCGAGGCCACGCTGTTGATCGCCCTCCTGGTTGCCCTGGCCCAGTGGTTCAAGGGCGGGCCCTCGGCCATAGCCATGGCCCTGTTTTTCAGCCTGGCGCGGGTGGGGTCCTATACGGCCGATGTGTCGCCCAGCTGGGCCGCGCCGCTTTATGACCAGGGCTGGCAACCGCCCTTGATCCTGGCGGCAGGCTTGACGGGGGTCAGCATGGTCGCCGCCCTGATCTTTATGCTGGTTGATCGTGGCCGGGCCAAGGGCGAGGTGGTGGTATCGGAGCCAATCACCTTAAAATCCATCGCCGGGTTTGACCGCTCCTTCTGGTACATTTTGGGCCTGAATGTCCTATTTGCATCCGTGTTTTTCCCGTTCCGTTCGACCTTTGGCATTGTCTATTTCCAAGATACCAAGGGCCTGAGCCTTGCGGAGGCGGGGCAGATGAATAGCTGGGTGTTTTTCGCCGCCATTTTTGCCACGCCTGTTTTTGGCTTTATTGCCGATCGGTTTGGGCGCCGGACCTTGCTGCTGTGTCTGGGCGCAGCCCTCATGCCCCTGACCTTTTTGATCCTGGGGGCGACCCATTGGAGCCTGTGGATCTCGACCATACTGATGGGCATCAGCTTTTCAGTCATTCCGGCGGTGATCTGGCCAACTACAGCCCTGCTGGTCGAGCCCAAGCGTCTGGGCACCGCCTTTGGCCTGATCAATGTGCTGCAAAACACGGGCCTGTTTGGCTGCAACTATGCCGCCGGCTGGCTGAATGACACCAATGGGGCCAGCGCCGCCAATCCGGCGGGCTATAATGGCATGTTGATCCTGTTTGGAAGCCTGAGCCTAATTGCCTTTGTCTCGACGGTCGCGCTTTGGCGGCGCGAAAATGGCCCGCATGGTCACGGGGTTGATCGGCGAACCATAGCGGCTTGAGGCTAGGCCAAATTTGCCGAGCGGCATAGGCGAGGCTGCGCCATTGCTGCGGATATCGACTGTCCTGGAGCGACTGTAAGTATCCATTTAACTTAAGAAAATCGGGCGTCACACTGCGCGTGCGCGAAGCTGCATCTTCTCCCTCATAGGTGGCATGAAATTTGCTTTCTAGGCTGGATAGGAGGCTCGCATGAATATCGGCAGCATCATGACCAGCACAGGCTACCAATCCGGCGCGCTGGTGTCCGCAAGGCCAGTGGAACCGGCATCAGCCGCGCCTGAGGCCAATTCGGCCGCCGCGCCGACCAAGGCCAAGCCGCTGTTTTCTGGCGGTCTGACCAATTGGAACACATTAATGACGCCAGAAACGCTCCGCGCCATTTTTGCTCTAGATGAGACGGGCAAGGTGAAATTCGACTCTGACGGCCTCCCGGTTTGGGGGGCTGACGCAGATATCGGCACCCCAACAGCGTCTCTTCTTTTCGGACACCTGAAAGATATTCATGCCCAGGAGACCGGTATTCGCGCCTTTGCAACGGACCCGAACCCAAGATACCGGGTCAGTGCAACGGATGAGCAGAAGCGGTTCTTTTATGCGGTGACAGGCTATAATCTTGTCACTGAGGATGGTGGTTATGGCGTCTGTGACGATGCCGGAAACATGGTCTCTCACGGCGACCCCAATGGTGGACAGGTTTCGCCGGAATGGCAGTTAGCGCATGATATAGTCTACACCAATTTTGAAATAGATGGAGTGCCCTGCAATCCCGACGGCTCACCCCGCACGGGACAAACCAGCCTAGATGGGGATTGGTTCCAGAAGTGGATCGAAAAAATGGCCATATGCAAGGCCGATATTCCCGACAGCTGGATCGCTAGGGCTAAGGCCTATTTTGAAAAGGCCAAACAGGCCCAGTCCGATGAAGTCAAAGACCAACCGCTGCAAAAAATCGATGCAGGATAGGAGGCTCGCATGAATATCGGCAGCATCATGACCAGCACCGGATACCAATCCGGCGCACTGGTGTCCGCAAGGCCAGTGGAACCGGCATCAGCCGCGCCTGAGGCCAAATCGGCTGCCGCCCCGACCAAGGCCAAGCCGCTGTTTTCCGGCGGTCTGACCAATTGGAACACAATAATGACGCCCGATACACTCCGCGCCATTTTTACCCTAGATGAGCATGGCGAGGTGAAATTCGATTCAAATGGCCTGCCTGTTTGGGCCCCGGATGGCGATATGGAGACACCTATAGCCCCGCTTCTCTTCGACCATTTGAAAGATATTCATGCCCAGGAGACCGGTATTCGCGCCTTTGCAACGGACCCAAACCCTAGATACCGTGTCAGTGCAACGGATGAGCAGAAGCGGTTCTTTTATGCGGTGACCGGCTATAATCTTGTTACTGAAGACGGTGGTTATGGCGTCTATGACGATTCCGGAAAATTGTTACC
>JBILKO010000024.1:0-28427 GCA_044376615.1 Caulobacteraceae bacterium | reverse complement strand
GGTGGTGGTCATAGAATGCCCCCAAAACACAGATATTTGGTTTCTAGATACTCGGCCAAGCCTTCAGACGCGCCTTCACGGCCAAGTCCGCTTTCCTTCCAGCCGCCAAAGGGGGCCACCTCGGTGGAAAACAGACCCTCATTTATGCCGACCATGCCAAATTCTAGCGCCTCGCCGACGCGCCAACAGCGCGAGACGTCCCGGCTATAGAAATATGAGGCCAGGCCAAAGGGCGTGCCATTGGCCAGCGCAATGGCATCCGCCTCGGTCTCAAACCGAACCAGAGGCGCGACAGGTCCAAAGATTTCCTGAGTGAACACATCCATATCGGGTGTGACGTCGACCAGGACCGTTGGATTAAAGAACTGGGCGCCGAACGGATGACGCCCGCCGCCCACCAAAGCCTTGGCCCCGCGCGACAAGGCCTGGGCAACCAGATGGTCAACCTTATCGATGGCCTCGGCATTGATTAGAGGACCAATCACCGTGTCTTCAGAGGCGCCAGCGCCAACGATGAAATCGCCGGCGGCCTTGGCCAGCCGCTCTGCAAAGGCATCATAAATACCCGCCTGCACCAACATGCGATTGGCACAGACGCAGGTCTGGCCCGCATTGCGATACTTTGAAGCCAGCGCCCCGGCGACGGCAGCGTCGAGGTCGGCGTCGTCAAACACCATAAAGGGCGCATTACCGCCAAGCTCAAGCGACAGCTTTTTCACCGTGCCTGCGCACTGGGCATAGAGAATCTTGCCGACCACGGTTGAACCCGTGAAGGACAATTTGCGTACGCGACTATCCGAACACATAACCTGGCCGATCGCCTTAGCATCTGTGCCGGTGACAATATTCAAGACCCCGGCCGGAAGCCCGGCCTCGATCGCCAATTTAGCGATTGCCAGGGCCGATAAGGGCGTCTCCTCCGAAGGCTTGACCACGATCGTACAGCCAGCCGCAAGCGCTGGCCCAACCTTGCGGGTGATCATGGCAATCGGAAAATTCCAGGGCGTAATCGCCGCGCAAACCCCAACCGGCTGCTTGATCGACATCATGCGCTTGCTCGAAGCCGTTGTCGGAATGGTATGACCATAGGCACGCTTGGCCTCTTCAGCAAACCATTCAATAAAGGCCGCACCATAGGCCACCTCGCCGCGTGCCTCGGCCAAGGGCTTGCCCTGCTCGGCGGTCATGAGCTGTGCCAGGGCCTCAGTATTTTCAAGGATCAAGCTATTCCAGCGCATCAAGATGGCCGCCCGCGCCTTGGCGGTCATGGCCGACCAAGCCGGCAAGGCCTTATGCGCCGCGTCTATGGCCTGGCGTGCATGGTCTGCGCCAAGATCTGCTACCTTGATAATCTCAACACCATTGGCCGGATTGGTCACGGCAAATTGTTTGACGCCGTCCACCCAGTGGCCATCGATCAGGGCCTGAGAGATAGGATCAAACATCGGACATCCTTTGAGCCGAGCGCCCAAACGAAAGCGCAAAACTGTGATCACAATTTACGAGGGCGCGTCGGGAGTCAAGCCTAGGCAAGCGCCCGATTGCGCCGCTTGGCTGGGGCAGGGCTCGGCCACGCCTCGTCATGCAAAACCGCTGCACGCATGCCGTCCATGCCTTGTAAAATATCTGCTGCAATCGCATTGCGCACCTTTTCCGAATGACCGGCTTTTAGCCCCAACATGGCCTCCTCATGCCAGTCCGCGCCTAGGCCCGCTGTGCCAAGTCGGCCAAATACCACCCGCATGAAGGGGCCGATCTGAAGCCAGAGGCCTCCAGCGATAGATAAGAGCACATCGGCGCCCGCAGCCTCATAAAGCGTAAAATGAAAGGCGTGGTTAGCCGTCATGTACTGATCAACATCGCCGGCCTGAACGCCCACACCGAGCGCCTCATCAATGGACTCCAGGGTCTCAATCAAGGCCGGCGTCGCATTAGCAGTCGCTAGGGCGGCCAAGTCCGGCTCGATCCAAAGCCGTGCCTTTTGCAATTGAGCAAGGCGGTCTGAGGTCAGGGACGGCACTGACAAGCGCTTATTAGCCGGATTAATTGACAAGGCCCGCTCGGCCAAAAGGCGCCGCACCGCATCGCGCACGGGCATTGGACTGACGCCAAGCTCGGCAGCGAGGCTTCGCAATGAAACACCCCTGCCCGGCGCAATCTTGCCGGTGATCAGGGCCAGACGTAGGGCCTCATAAACCTGATCATGAACAGCAACCGCCTCAGACAAGGCACGGCGCGGCTTTGGTGGGCTCAAGGCAGGTATGCTCCTATTCAAAATCGTGATCACAATGCTATAAACCGCGCGCTAGCGCCAGTCCCGGCGCTTTGGCGGGTCTTGTTCAAGGTGTGGCACATGGCTGATTTCGGTTCCAACGCGCTGGATGCCTATTGGATGCCATTCACACCCAATCGGCGCTTTAAGGCCGATCCGCGCATGGTCGCCGGTGCCAAGGATATGCATTATGTGACCACAGATGGTCGCCAGATCCTCGATGGCACGGCGGGGCTCTGGTGCGTCAATGCTGGCCATAGCCGGCCGCGCATTGTCGAGGCGATCCGCCGTCAGGCCGGTGAGCTGGACTATGCGCCCTCCTTTAATCTCGGCCACCCAATCGCGTTTCAATTCGCGGCCAAGCTTTCCGCCCTGATGCCCTATGACCTGAAAAAGATCTTTTTTACGGGCTCAGGTTCGGAATCGGCGGACACGGCCCTAAAGATTGCACTAGCCTATCAGCGCGCCCTTGGCCGCGGCACTCGCACCCGCCTGATCGGGCGTGAGCGCGGCTATCACGGCGTTGGGTTTGGCGGGATTTCAGTTGGCGGTATTGTCCGCAATAGGATGAATTTCGGCACACTCCTGACCGGCGTTGACCATCTGCCCCACACCCATGACTTGGCCAGGAACGCGTTTTCCAAAGGTCAGCCCGAACATGGCGCTGATCTGGCGGATACGCTGGAGCGGCTGGTTGCCCTGCATGATGCCTCAACCATTGCCGCCGTTATTGTCGAGCCTGTAGCAGGCTCAACCGGCGTCCTAATCCCGCCCAAGGCCTATCTCGAGCGCTTACGGGCCATTTGTGACAAGCATAGCATCTTGCTGATCTTTGATGAGGTCATAACCGGCTTTGGCCGCCTGGGTGCGACCTTCGCCGCCGAGCGATTTGGTGTGCGGCCCGACATGATCTGCATGGCCAAGGGCCTAACCAATGCGGCCGTGCCCATGGGCGCAGTCGCGGTCAGCGACACGATTTATGAGACCTTTATGTCCGCAGCCGAAGCTCCGATTGAGCTCTTCCACGGCTTCACCTATTCGGGCCATCCATTAGCCTGCGCCGCCGGTATCGCCACGCTCGAGACCTATGCCGAGGAAGGCCTATTTGCCCGCGCAGCAAACCTAGAGCCCTATTGGCAAGCGGCCGTCCATAGCCTGAAAGATGCGCGGCATGTCATCGATATCCGTAATCTCGGCTTGATCGGCGGGATCGAGCTAGAGCCCCGGCCCGGCAAGCCGACGGAACGGGCGATGGAGGCCTTTATCAAGGCCTTTGATCAGGGCGTTATGATCCGGGTCACAGGCGACATTATCGCCCTGTCCCCGCCCCTGATCATTGAAAAGGCTCATATCGACCAGATTGTTGAGACCATACGTAAGGTTCTAGCGACCGTGGACTAGAGCCCCAAAGCTTCAGCCACAGCAGCATGGGTAATCTTGCCCGCTCGAACATTTAGGCCCGCCGCGAGGCCTGGGTCGTCTGCCATAGCGCGCTCTGCCCCCTTAGACGCCAATGCCCGGATATAGGGCGCTGTTGCGGCGGTCAGGGCATGGGTTGAAGTCAAGGGCGCTGCGCCTGGCATATTGGCGACGCAATAATGGACCACGCCATCGACGACAAAGGTTGGGTTGGTATGGGTGGTTGGATGGCTGGTTTCAAAACAGCCACCCTGATCAATGGCGACATCGACCAGGACTGCACCCTTCTGCATGCGGCCGAGGTCTGCGCGGCTAACGAGTTTTGGCGCTGCGGCGCCTGGGACCAGAACGCAGCCAATAACCAGATCCGCGTCAGCAATGACCTTACCGATGGCATGAGGCTCCGAATACAGAGTGGTTACCCGCCCGCCAAATTGGGCATCGATCTGGGCCAGACGGTCGAGCGAGATATCAAACAAGGACACCTGGGCGTGATGCCCGACCGCCATCTGGGCGGCATTAACACCTGAAACCCCACCGCCGAGGATCACGACCTTGGCAGGCGCTACGCCCGGCACCCCGCCAAGCAACAGACCGCGTCCACCATTGGGCCGCAAAAGCGCATTAGCGCCGACATCGACCGCCATACGCCCCGCCACCTGGCTCATGGGTGCCAGAAGCGGCAGCCTGCCTGCACGATCAGTGACGGTTTCATAGGCAATCGCCGTACAGCCGGACTTCATCAAGCCTTCAGCCTGGGCCTTATCGGCGGCCAGATGCAGATAGGTGAACAAGACATGGCGGGCCTCAAGTCGGGCAATCTCTACCGCTTGAGGTTCCTTGACCTTTACGATCATGTCCGCGCTGGCAAACACAGCATCGGCACTTGGCAGGACCTTGGCCCCGGCCGCCTCATAATCGGCATCGCTAAAGCCGAGACCAGCACCAGCCTGGGTTTCGACAACCACTTCAGCGCCGTCGAGAACCAACATATGGGCAATGCCAGGGGTCATACCGACCCGGTATTCCTCAACCTTGATTTCCTTAGGAACGCCGATACGCATGGTGTGAGCTCCAACTTGATGAATTTGTACCAGTGTAGCTCAGATCAGCTGACGATTTTCGCCTCAATTCATGGCCAACGCTCGACTATTTCGCAGAATATGCGAATTTATTCCTCTTTTTTACAGAAAACTTGAGCACATCATGACTAACCCTGATCTTGACGGCATTGATCTGGCCCTATTGGCTGCCCTGCAAAAGGATGGGCGTATGACAAATGCCCAATTGGCCGAATTGGCACACTTGTCCGAAAGCGCCTGTCTGAGACGGGTAAGACTATTGGAGCAGAAGGGCGTGATTGAGCGTTATGCCGCGATGGTCAACCAACGCGCCGTTGGCCTGCCGCTCAGTGTATTCGTGACGATCGCCTTGTCATCACAGTCAGAAGCCGCCCTTGCCGCGTTTGAGCGCGAGATCGCAACCGTACCAGAAGTCATGGAATGTTACCTCATGACCGGCTCATCGGATTTTCTAGTGCGGGTCGTGGCCAAGGATGTCGACGACCTGGCGCGCATTCACTCAACGCGCCTAACGCGGCTGTCCGGAGTCACGCGCGTGACCTCGTCCATTGCCCTCCGCAGTATTGTAAAACGCCCCGACCTGCCTATCGCTGGGGCCAGGCGCGCCTAGGTCATACCATTTCGAACTTGATCGGAAGTTTTTTCGGACCGCCGACGAAATTGGTTTCGGCCCGTTCAGGCGTGCCATTAAAGCTGACCGATTTTAGGCGCGGCAGCAATTCTTCGAACAGGATACGCATCTCCATCTTAGCCAGGTGCTGGCCCAGGCATAGATGTGCGCCGTAGCCAAAGGCCAAATGCTTGCTAGCGCCCCGGTCGACCCGGAAATCATCAGGCGCGTCGAACACTTCTTCATCGCGATTGCCGGATGGATAGGACAGAAGCAACCAATCGCCCTTAGCGATCTTGCGGCCGCGAAGCTCATAGTCTTGGGTGGCAGACCGCATAAAGTGTTTTACCGGGGTCACCCAGCGGATGGCTTCGTCTACCAGCGCCGGGATCAAGGAGGGATCGGCCTTGAGCTTTGCCAGCTCGCCCGGATTCTCGCAAAGCCCCCAGATCGCACCCGCCGTCGAAGATGATGTCGTGTCGTGGCCAGCCGTCGCAACAATGACATAATAACTCATGGCCTCAAAATCACCGATCGGCTCACCATCGATCTTTCCATTGGCGATGACGGTGGCAACATCGTCCTTGGGCTCCGCCCGCCTAGACGTCGTGATCTGGTGAAAATACATGAAAAAGTCCGCCAGGACCGCTTGAATAGCCGCCAAGGTGGCATCGGAATCTTCTAAGGCCTTGCCATCGCGGTTCAGCTCTGGGTCTTGCGAACCAAACAATTCCTGGGTCAGGCGCAACATCCGAGGCTCGTCCTCTGCCGGCACGCCAAGGATCTCCATAATGACCCTCAAGGGATAGTGCAGGGCCAGGTCGGCGACAAAATCGCACTCGCCGCCTAGCGATACCATATGGTCAACATGGTTGCGCGCAATTGTGCGGATACGGTCTTCGAGCTTGCGGATGTTTTGCGGCAGGAACCAGGATTGGGTCAGGACGCGGAACTTGGGATGGTCTGGTGCATCCATCTGGACCAGGCTTCGCACCAAATGTGGGCTGCCGCCTGTCATTTGCCTTACCTTCGCGTCGCCTTCCTGATTGACCAAGGTGGTTGCCAATTCACCACTAAGAAACAAATCATTTTGCCGACTGATCTCGAGAATATCGGCATGTTTGGTGACCAGCCAAAACGGCGAAAAGCCATCAATCTGGGTCTTGCCAAGGGGCTGATTAAGCCGCAGCCAACGCAAGGCTTCATGCAGTGCCGTGTCATCCGCATAGGCCTTTGGATCGATAACGGTCCGGGCAATATGGTCAGGAATGGAGACGTCTAGGCTGGACATGGCGCTTTCCTCTGGTCATTCCCCGTTCGGGGATGGTGTTATGACCCTAAGATGGCTATATTCCGTTAGGTAAGAAAAGGGTTTTGCCGATACGGCCTTCGCTTTTTGCCAATTAGGCTGCCATGGCCTCTTGCCATTCTCGCACAAACACCCCCCGCTGCCCCGGCACAGGCCGCAAGGTTTCAGTCAGCCCGAGGACCGTTTCAGTATCCCCCAGGACCAGATAACCATCATGGTTCAAGGCACCTGCCAACTGCTCGAGCACCTGTTTGCGCGTTGGGCCATCAAAGGCCTCAAGCACATAGCGGCAAAAAATGACATCAAAACGACCAACGGGCTTTAGATCCGCAATCAGATTCAAGCGCCGCCAGCGCACGCGTCGGCGAATACTGGGCGACAAACGCCAGAGCTCATCTTGCTTGGTGAAATGCTGAACCAGTTCACGGGCTGGAAGACCACGCTGGATCTCTGCCTGGGTATAGATCCCGGACTGAGCCTTGGTTATGCATCGTTCAGACAGGTCTGACGCATAAATCTCAATCGGGGCGAGGGGGTATTTTTCCTGCTCCGCATCCGCAATCATGGCCAAGGAGTAAGGCTCCTCGCCATTGCCGCAACCGGCGCTCCATACCTTAATAGGCTTGCCCGCGCGCGCCGCTGCCAGCTTGGGCAGTAATAGGGCGCGAAACTGAGCAAAAGGAGTCACGTCCCGGAAAAAGGCCGATTCCGTTGGGCTCATGGCATCTGCCACTGCCCACATTAGCCGCCCATCGCGCTTGGTCTTTATCTCAGTCAGCAAAGCGTCAACCGACTCAAACCCTTCTCGCCGCGCAACGGGAGCGAGCTGGTGCTGGATCAGATATTGGCGCTCAGGGTCAACCACGACGCCAGTGCGCGACTGAACAATAACGCGGACCAGGGCAATCAGCTGCGCGTTCATATCAAGCCCGTCGTAGCGAATTTGGCGCGAATGACATCACCATCAAATGGCTTCATGACATATTCGTTTGCGCCCGCGTCCAGGGCTGCAACCACATGTTCCTTGTCGTTCTCGACAGTGCAGAAAACAACAACCGGCTTTTGGCCACCGGGCTGATCACGTAGCTGGCGCACAAAGTCCAGGCCGCTAAGAATTGGCATATTCCAGTCGAGCAAAATGGCATCAGGCATAGTTGCTAGGCACCAACTTAGCGCCTCTTGACCATCACTGGCTTCGGCGACCTCAAAGCCCATCCCCTCAAGGATGCGCCGGGCGACCTTGCGGATGACGCGACTGTCATCAACAACCAGACTGGTCCTCACCGGCGCGCCTCCTCAAATGCAACCATGCTTTTGACGCAGGTTTGGTTAAGGAGGGGTTTTAATTTTTACACTTTTTCCGATAAGCGCCCAACTCACCCAGTCGAGGTCTAGACCGGTATGCGAGCAATAATGGCCACGCGGCCTTCCGCTTCAGCAAGGTCGAGTTGTCCGCCTGCGTCTTTCAGCAAGGCTTGGAGATAATAGGCCTGGACCCAATGGCCACCGACGCTCTGACCCTTTGGCTCACCTCTAAGGCCCCTTAGCACTTCGGGTCGCATGCGAACCCTCTGCCCAAGAGCCTCCAAGCTCAGCACGACCTGAGCCCCAATCTGTTGAGCACCCAACCTAGCAATACCGCCCGACGGCAAGGCGCCGGTAGCGATCATAGCGAGGTTGAGCAGGACACGCGCCGCGGCCTTATTGAGTTGACCAAGCGTAACCGCCCATTCCAGATCAGGCCTAACATGTTTGAATAGATTTTTGGTCAGATCCTCAAGCTCACGAACATCCATCATCTCCTCGGTGGCTGAAGATCCATAGGCGACGCGAATAAAGGCCAACATCTCAGCCAATTTGCGGGCGCTGCTGGCAATCAAGCCCATGGCCTCGTCGCGCATATCTTGCGCCGATGGGTCTTCCAACAGGTCAAGACCCGACACGATGGCGCTCGCGGGGCTGATAATGTCATGGCATAGGCGGGCGGCCAAAGATGCCGCAAGCTCCGTCGCGCCGACAGGTGCAAGATCATCGGCAAACAAAGTCATGGTCCCTCCCATGGCGTAACTATTGCCAAAGCCATGACCTGATTTGCGAAAGTCTCCAATCACAGATTGTGTTTATTTACGCGTCCAGCCCCCGCCCAGAGGCCGATAAAACTGGCCTGGCGGCATCTTATTGATCAATTGGGTGGCAACAGCCTGGCCAGCTGCATCAGGTGTAACCCCAGTTTTGGCGGCGGTTTCGCGATAGACAGCAGCACGACCGCTATTGATCTCGTCAATGGCGCTTTGCACGTCTGGACGAGCTGGCCCAGACTGAACAAGGCCGAGAAAACCATCGCCCTGCTCTCCCACCTGGCCACTCGCCTTGGCCGCGTCAATTATCGCCTTAGCGGTGGCAATGTCTGCCCTTGCCGGCCCAGCCGACAGCATTCCGATTGCCGCAACCGCGGATGCCGCAGCGACGGTCAAGATCGAGGCGGCCAAAAAGGTCGAAAGCCTAAGCTCAACCTTACCAAACCTTGTGTCATTCATCATGAGTCTCCTTAGCCGGGGGCTAAAAACTAGAACAGATCAGGGTTTTGCTGGATCAAGGCTTGGACCTCTTTGTCCAACCGAATGCGCACATCAGCATCGAGCTTTGCATAGATAGAGATCGGATCGACCTTGATGCGGATGGTCGGCGCGCAAGCTGTAAGGCCAAGGCCGAGCGCGCCCGCTACCAACATGATCCTGACCGCCTTTGGGACGACAAGTTGAGACTTGGGCATAATGAAAAGCTCCTAAAGCAAACCGATGAAACCAGATTAGGGCTGAACAGGCGCTGAACGAGAATTTGTCCCTGTCTCATCCTTGGTTCGCCGCTCAAAACTCTGTTGCGCCGCCTTTACCAGATCATCAAAATTCAAAGATGTATCCAGGGTTAGGTCAATTGGTGTGCCCTTGGGCAAGGGGATGGGCTTATCAAAGGCCCTGCCCCTAACGAGATCGGTCAAGGCGATCTTTGCCGGTAGGTCCTTTTCTGGATCATTGCGGCCTTTGATGTGGAAAACCAATCCCAGCCTAGCACCAGGGCGACTATCAATCCGTGCGTCTAGACTATCAAAAGCCAGATTCTCCATGGCCTGATAGGCAAAATCCTGGATCGCATTACCCCCCAGCGGCGCCGACGGACCAGATGTTGCTGAGGCTGTACCACGCCCGGTGCCCGCTTGCAGGCTCGTTAGGGCCGTACGAGCGATCGATATCCGACCTGGTCCTCGAGCGACCATATGCCCGCCACCAATCCGGATAACCCCATTTCGAATTTCAAAGGGTAAGGTTCCATCCATGGTCGCTGAAATCTTAACCTGGCCTGACATGGGCGAGGCCGCGAGGATCTGACCAAGATCGACTCCATCCAAGACCAGATTGCCGCTCAGTGGCTTGGATCCATCAAGCGGAAGACGGCTTGGCTCTAGCCAAACCCGCCCGCCCGCCCAGTTGGCGGCACCCACCTGGAGCTGGACGCTATCTGATCCGATCGAAAAAAGGCCGTTGAGATTGGTCAAGGGCGGCTCAAAGCCCAAGCGCTCGGCGCCAATAGTTTGGCCCGGGCCGGTCAAAAGCGGCAATAGGCTTGAAAACTTGATGTCTAAATGCCCAGCTCTTAAGCCACCCATAGGGGTTTGGGCGCTATCCAAAGTCACGCCAAGTGCACCATGGCTTTTTAGGCCCATCTTGGTCCAATCCATCCTGCCAGTGAATTCAGCCCGACCATTGGCTTGAGATACGGCGCGGATCATAGGCGATAGGTCTCGCGGCTGAAGGCCTGACTGAGCAAAAACCAAATCCTTGGCCTCAAGGACCGCCTCACCCTGACCAAGCGCTGCCGAATGGCGCAGGGACAGCTTGCCAAGGGCATGTCCGGTTTGGGTGGTCGCCGATAGCTTGGCCCGCCAGGTGCCTTGGGCTAGATTGGCTTGCCCCTTGAGCGAGAGCGGCTCAAACCGAACCTGTTCGGCCAAATCGACCAATTGACCCTTGGCTAGCGACAGGTCCGCCGCCAATGGGGTTTTACCATCACCGGTCAAGTCCATCTCGCCAGTAACCGCCCTTATCCCAGTCTTTTGGCTGGGTAGATCAAGCCTGGGAATATCGATGTGGCCAACGATGCGATAGGACCCATCGGATTTCGCCAGCATGTCACTAGCTAAACCCAACTGAAGATCGCGGCCATCCGCGCCCAAGGCTGCGCTTAATCTGGATCTGATACTAAGATTTCCATCTCGGTCCTGCGTCAAGGTCGGACCACCAGCACGACCGACAAGTTCAAAACGAGCCCCTGAGGGCGACGTCAGTTCCAGGGGACGGGTTAGGCTAATCTTTATGCCCGATGGCTGATAAGTGACGGCAGCGCTGGGCAGGTTCAGCTGAAAATCGCTTAGGCCGGCTTCAAGATCTCTGGACTGCGTGGCCAAAGGCGTTCCCGCCTTAACCGCCAGGGCACCCATCAAGACCCGTGCCTCTGAAAGGTCCATATCGTCGCGAGCACTGGCGCTTACCATGCCATCCAATTGTGGCCCATCAGCGCCCCATTGGCCCATACCGGTGAACCTGACCTGCAGAGCCGCTAGGCCTAAGGCCGCGGGGCGAGCGTCTCCGCCCGTTTCTAGGCGCAGTTGGGCCGCCGACAGCTGGCCTGTCCAGGGACTTTGGGGCCATCTACCGCCATCTTGCGAGCGATAGATGAGGCTCGGCATCTGCGCCTTGCCAAAAGGTTGAACTAAGGCAAGGCTTCCTTGTATGACCCGATCGGCTGAGATAGCCAGTTTCACATCGGCCTTAGCTGACACCGCCAAATCGGATTTCGCCAGATTTAGGCCCGCTGCCTGAAATTGAAGTCTCGGCCGGTCCAGAAAGGCCTTACCCATTGCCAATTTATCAAAATCAAGGCGGCCGCGCAGCGTACCTACGAGGCCAAGTCCTCGATCCGCGGCGATATCCATGCCTTGACCCGCCAGATTTAAATGAAAGGCCCGCCCGTCAAATTCGCTGGAAGACACAACATCTGCCCGTCCAAGCAGGGCCAAATCGCCGTGGAGATATTGACCACCAGTGCCCGGCTGAAGCGTTCCATCAAATCGCAGATTAAGCTCGCTGCCTTGAGCAACCCAGGCTCCATGGCTAATCGATCCAGATCGAATGCCGGCGACAAGGTGAACTGTCGGGCTACCCGCTGGGTAGGGCCCACTGGTATAGGGAATAGCCCCATCAAGCCTGAGCTGAGACTCCTCAAGACCTAGCTGGTCGTTTACCAGTTCAGAGATGGCAAGATCGGCTGTGAGATAGGCCAGTCCGGTACTGGCTCGCAGCTGTACTGGCCCCCCCTCGCTGGTCAATAAGAGACCCTCGCCGGTCAGACCAAACGGAACAATGCGTCCTGACAGTCTTAGCGGCATTCCTTCACCAACCGAACCGCTTAACCGGGCAATAATCGGCCCGTAATCGGTTTGAACCGTAATCAAGGCTCCGTCGATGAACAGAAGGGGCGCCGAATTACCGCCCTGCTGACTGCCGGAATGCGGATTCAAAGCCTTTACGATCGGACCGATGCGTCTCAAATCGAAATGCCCGTCCCTAAAGGGAACCATTAAGCGCGGGCGCAACAGTCTAATTGACTGGATCTTAAAACTGGGCCCAGATTGCGCATCGCCCTGGTTCGCCGCAAAAGCGACATCGAACCGATCGATCTGCAAGGTCGGTTGCTTCGCTGGCCCCAACCTTAAACGGCCAGATAGGCCCGCTACGCTCAGCTGATCAATTTCAACCTCGGCCTCAAGGCCTTGCCCTTGAAAATATAAGAGCAAGAGATCCCGGGCGATCTCGCGACGGCCCAGCGAAATGATAAATCCGGTGACGGCGACTGCGGTTAGGCCAAAAGCCAGAGCGTCTAGGGCAAGCCGCCCAAACCGGCGAAACAGCATGCGAACCGGAAAGATCGGTTTGGGCGTCTGAGGCTCGGGATTGGACGATCGCGGCATGGCCAATCCGTGTTAGCGCACTCTTAAGGCGAAAGGGAGGCCCTGATTAGCCACGAAATGCGATAGGCGGCCCGCCGCTTCCGTCAGGGTGGGACAGGACATCAGCGAGGCCAAGCGCGGTCTCATCATCCCAGGCCAGAACCTGGATAGATAAGGGAAGACCGTTTCGGCTCATGCCAATAGGCGCGGCACAGGCGGGCATACCTAAAAAGTTCCCCAGCGCCGTAAAATCGGCCACGTGATCGCCATTTGCGCCAAAACTGAAGGCCGGCATAGGGGTGGTTGGCAAGATCAGGGCGGCATAAGGCGTAAGCTGATCCTTGACCGTCTCGACCGCGCGCCCAACCCCGCGATAGGCCTTGGCCAGATTGGCAGCAGGTTGATTGGCGCCCCGACGGAACACGCGGCGCCCCGCCTCACTAAAGGCTTCCGGCGACCCTTCGATCTGGTCTTCGAATTCCAGATAGCCTTCCGCCGTCATGATCAAGACGCCGCTTTGCAGCATGGGTGCAAAATCATATTCAGGCAGGTAAATCATGGCGATATCCAGCCCGGCGGCCCGCGCCTCATCAATGGCCTTGCAGTACGCGGCAGCAAGGTCTGAATCGATCAGATCGCCAAATTGGGTAAGATCGAGCGCCGCGAAGGGCGAAGGGCGCAAGACCTCTAGGTCCGCAATCAAAGAAAATGCTTCGGTGAGATCGCCATCGACTGCTGCCGCATGGGCCAGCAAATAGGCACAATCCTCGGCCGACCGTGCCAAAACGCCGACGTGATCCAAGGTCCAAGATAAGGGCACGACCCCATCCAATGACACCAGACCCTGGGTCGGCTTGTGCCCAAAGACACCGCAGAAACTGGCGGGAATTCGAACGCTGCCAAGCGTGTCTGTCCCGAGCGCGGCGGCACAAAGCCCGGCCGCCACAGCAGATCCCGATCCGCCAGATGACCCGCCAGCCGTTCGACCAGGCGCATATGGATTATGCGCCTGTCCAAAAGCCTCATTATCCGTTGTCGCGCCCACGGCGCCTTCATGCATGTTAAGCATTCCAAGAAAAACGGCCCCGCCCTCACGCAAGGCGGCAATGCAGGCAGCGTCCTCGGTGGCTATTCGATTAGCAAAGGCCCCTATTCCAACGTGTAGGGGCTGGCCCTTTACGGCAATATTGCCCTTTACTGCGATCGGAACCCCATCAATTGGTGACAGGGGCTCGCCCTTTGCCCAACGCGCGGCACTGGCATGGGCGGCCGCCAAAGCCCCTTCAACATCCACCGAGGTAAAGGCATTCAAGGGCCCGCCAAGACGCTCAATCCGCGATAAATAGGCCTGGACGGCTTCAACGGGCGTAACGGCCCTTTGTTCGTAAAGGTCACTTAAGCCAGCAATACCGGCGGCGATAATGGGATTTGCAAAGGTCATGCGGCAATAATAGTCCCCTATTTGCGCTTCTGCAGCCTCTAAGTTAGGCCTTGGGAACATTTGTCGGGCGAAATCCAAAGGAAAGCGTATGATCTCTTGTGACCCAGATCAGGCCATTTTGGCCCTGGCCAAGCAGCTTAAAGGCACAGGCGGGCGGGTTTTTGTCGCTAGCGGCGGCGTTGAGCCGATGGTTTTTGCAGACGCCTATCGGCGTAATCCGGAAGCAGCCGCTGGCCTTACTTTTGTCGGGGCAGCCATACCAGGCGTCAACCGTACTGATTGGGCCGGGCTTCACCCCAACGGCTTCAGTGAAGGTATCTTTGTCGGGGCAGACTGGCGCACCAGTTTCGAGACCGGGCGCTTTAGCCTTATCCCCCAAGCCTATAGCCAGGCCTGGCATTGGCTGGGGGCGACGCCGCTTGATGCCGCTATTGTTCAGGTCTCAAGTCCGGATGAACAAGGCTATTGCAGCCTCGGGCCTTCGGTGGACTTTCAACCCGCCGTCTTAGGGCGTGCCGTTTTTCGCGTGGCGCACATTAATCCAAGCCTGCCGGCGCCGCTGCGCGGCCACAAGATCGCCTTGTCGCAATTTGATTTGGTTGTGGAACAGGCCGTAGACCACATCGCCTATGATCCTGGGCCATTAGAGGCAAGCTTTGCCGATATTGCCCACCATGTCCAAACCCATATTGAGGACGGCGCAGCCCTACAGGTCGGCCTTGGCAAGATGGGCTATGCGGTCTTGCAGACCTTAAAGGACCGGAAAAACCTGACCATCCGGTCGGGCATGGTTATAGATCCAGTCTTGGACCTGATCGATTGTGGCGCAATTGCCGATCGGCCTGACGCCATTGTCACAGGCATTGCCCTCGGACAAAAGGCATTGATCCGTCGCATGAGCACCAGTCCAAATGTCCGGTTTACGCCCGTCAGTGAAACCCATAACCACGACCTATTGTCGGTGATACCCCGGTTCACAGCCATCAATTCAGCCCTAGAAATCGACCTGTTTGGCCAGGCCAATGCCGAATTTCTGGGTGGTCGTCAGATTTCGGGCATTGGCGGCCTGACCGATTTTCTACGCAGCGCCAGTCGTGCGCCCCAAGGCAAGCCGATCATCGCCCTTAATGCCACGACAAAAGGCGGTCGTATCAGCCGTATTGTCCCGCGCTTGGCGCACGGTGCTGTCAGTGTGCCGCGCAATGATGTGGCTATTGTCGCCACTGAATATGGCAGTGCTGACCTTCGCGGCCTGTCGCTCGATGCCCGAGCCGAGGCCCTGATCGGATTGGCCGCCCCGCAACACCGCGCCCAGCTCGAACAAGACTGGCGTCAGTTGCGAAGCTTGATATAGACTCGTTTGTTGTTCATTCGGCTCTGCCACCATGACCCTACCGCGCTATAGACAATTGGCCGCTGCCTTGCGGGCCGATATAACCGAAGGGCGTTATGGCGTCGGCGATCACTTGCCGCCCGAAATGGAACTGTGCCAGATCTATTCCGCATCGCGCCATACGGTTCGAGATGCCTTGCGCCTATTGCGTGAGGCAGGCCTGGTCCAAAGGCGTCGCGGTGCGGGAACAACCGTCATTGCCAACCAGATTGCCCCAAGCTTTGTTCAGCCCCTCGGCGGCCCGGAAACCCTGACTCAATATGCCCGCGAGGCCCGATTGATCGTCCGGGCCGCTAATCCACGGGCGCTTACCCTTGTCGAGGCAGACCGGATAAAGGCTAAGCCTGGCCAGACCTGGCTGGTTATAGAGGGTGTGCGCCGTGCAGGATCAGAGCCGGTGGCGGTCTCTAGCCTTTTTGTCCCGCTCAGCTTTGCCACTATTGTCAGTGGCCTCGTAGGCTGGGACGGGGCAATCCACCAACTCATTGCCCGCGATTTTGGCGTGCATACCCGCCGGATCGAACAAGAAATCGCCGCAGAGTCGCTCGATGCGGCAACAGCACGAACTTTAAAGGCCGAAAAAGGCTCAGCGGGCCTGCGCACACTGAGGCGATATTTTGACGCGAGCGACAATCTCGTCCTGGCGACGGACAGCACCCATCCAAGCGGACGATTTGTCTATGCCATGACCTATAGGCTGGATGCCTAGGCTTTCCTAAACGCCTTCCTCAATGTTAAACCGGGCAAAACAGTTTCGGGGAAGATCGCCATGAGCCAATCAAGTGACACGATGATAGCACCGCCAAAGGCGTCCATGCGCACCGTGATTGCGGCCTCATCGGCAGGAACCGCGTTTGAGTGGTACGATTTCTTCATATTCGGTGCGTTGACCCAGGTTTTGGCCAAGACCTTTTTTGCAGGCGTCAGTGATACGGTCGCCTTTATCTTTGCCCTAGCCATTTTTGGGGCCGGTTTTGCAATTCGGCCATTGGGTGCCCTTGTTTTTGGGCGCATCGGTGATCGCAAAGGCCGCAAGGGTGCGTTTTTGTTCACGATCGTCTTGATGGGCGGGGCAACCTTTGCCGTCGGCTTCCTGCCCACCTATGCCCAGGCCGGCATAATTGCACCGATCCTGCTGATCATTGCCCGCTGCCTACAAGGCTTTGCATTAGGCGGTGAATATGGCGGTGCAGCGATTTATGTCGCCGAACATGCCCCCGCGAGTGCGCGCGGCCGTATGACCGGCTGGATCCAGGCATCCGCCGCCTTTGGTCTGTTTGGCGCGCTCGGCGTCATACTCATCACCCGTACAATCGTCGGCGAAGAGGCGTTTGTCGCCTGGGGCTGGCGCATTCCCTTTATGGTATCGGCAATCTTGGTCGGCATCTCAGTCTGGATGCGCGTTAAACTATCCGAGAGCCCAACCTTTCAGAAAATGCATGAGGAAGGCAGCCATTCTAAAGCGCCCTATGCTGAAGCCTTCGGCCAGTGGCCGAACCTAAAGCTGGTCTTGATTGCCCTGTTTGCCGTCATGAGCGCCCAGGGCGCGGTCTGGTATACCGGCTTTTTCTATACCCAGATTTTTCTGGAAAAATTCCTCAAGGTCGAACCTGCGACCGTCAATATGTTGATGATTGCCGCGACCGTCGCCAGCGCGCCGCTTTATATCCTGTTTGGCTGGCTGTCGGACAAGATTGGGCGTAAGCCAGTTATGCTAGCGGGCATGGTCCTCGCCTTGGTGGCGTTTTTCCCGGGCTTTCATCTCCTGATGCAGACGGCCAATCCGGACTTGGCAAGGGCGAGCAAACAGACCCCGATTGTAGTGGTTGCAGATCCTGCGACCTGTTCTTTACAATTTGATCCGGTTGGTAAGGCCGTCTTTTCAACGGCCTGTGATATAGCCAAAAGCACCCTGGCTAATGCCGGCGTGTCGTATGACACTGAGGTCGCGCCTAAGGGCACGGTGGCCTATGTCAAGATTGGCGAAGTGTCTGTCGCCTCTGCCGATGGCAAGGACCTCGACAAGGCTGCGCTCAAGACCATTAAGACCGAGGTAGAGACCCGTATCAAGGCGGCGCTCGAAGCGGCTGGCTATCCGGCCAAGGCGGATCCGGCTAAGGTCAATATCGCGGGCGTTTTTGGCATATTGATGGTGTTTGTTATTGCCGCGACCGCTCTTTTTGGCCCCATCGCCTCATGCCTGGTTGAGCTTTTTCCGACCCGCATCCGCTATACGGCCATGTCCCTGCCCTACCATATTGGCACAGGCTGGATTGGTGGCTTTTTGCCCTTTACCGCCTTTGCGATCGTCGCCTCGACCGGCAATATCTATTCAGGCCTTTGGTATCCAGTTGTCTTCACCGCAATCAGCGTGATCTGCACCCTGGTGCTTTTGCCCGAAACACGCGGCCGAAGCCTAGACATCTAGCTCAGCGCGATCGGCAAGGCTTCAACCTCGTGGCCAAGGTCTAGTAGGGTCTTGGCCAGGCCGTTCGCAGCAATAAGGACGACACATAGACCCGCATTCAAAAGGTCGGCTATAGCACGCGCATCGGTTTGGTCTGCATCAAGGCGCTCAGCATCTCGGCGCGCCAATGCGACGATCCCATGATTTGCCTTTGGACCGAGCACCAGAACATCGGCCTCTGACAAAAGCCTAGCCGCCTTAAGGCTCAAGAGTTCTGCCGGCCCAGTACCCTCTAAGCGATAAGCGCTTCCCCTCAAGGCCAGGCCCTGGGTCAAGAGGTCGCCCATAAGGTACTTGGCCTGATCAAGATCACCCTTCATTGCCGCTTGCGCTACTGGCCCACTGGCCGCCTGCCGCAAAAAGGCGCGGCGGCGGACAAGGTCAGGAAAGGCAGTTCGGATTTCAGCCTGCATGGATTTCAACAACAAGGCCAGCTTGCCGACGCCAGGCGGTATACGAGCCTCCAAATCAGCGCGTAATTGGCTTGCCAAAAGCGGCGCAGAGCCGCCCGTTCCGATCGCGGCCACGACCTGGCCCCGATCAATAATGGCCGGGGTGGTGAAGTCGCAAAGGTCAGGCCGATCCACCACATTGACCGGCACGCCTATCTTGCGCGCAGCTGCCGCCGCCGCAAGGCAGAAAGCCTCATCAGAATGCGCGATAAACGCCAGCGCCGCGCCTTCATAAGCCTGGGCCCCAAATGCCACTTCATTGGCCAAGCGCTTTAACTTGGCGGGCGAACCATCGAAAAGCCTGGCCTTGGCCTCAGCCGGCTCACCCGTCCCAGCAATCACAATCACAGCCCCATCTAGGGGGAAAAACGCCGGAAAGGCATCCATGGGGCAGGTCCAGACCGTCAAAAAATCTTTGCAGAAACGTGAAATCATCGATCGCGACTTGACCTAAGCGACGTTAAGATCAAGCCTAAGCTATCTTAATTCGGCCGAACCAAGAATTATAGTCCATCAGGGAGACCAGGCCCGATGTCCATCGCGCTCGAGGTAAACGGTAAGACGCTTCAGGTTGAGGCGGCGCCAGACACGCCCCTTTTATGGGTACTGCGCGATGAGCTGAAAATGACCGGCTCCAAATTTGGCTGCGGCATTGCACAGTGTGGGGCCTGCACGGTCCATGCCGATGGCCAGCCGATCCGGTCTTGCTCGACCCCGATCGAGGCTCTGGCGGGGGTGAAAATCACTACGATTGAGGGCCTGAACGGAGACCATCCCTTGCAGGCCGCTTGGGTTAAGCATGATGTTCCCCAATGCGGCTATTGCCAGTCGGGCCAGATCATGGCTGCGGCTGCCCTGCTGGCGCAAAAGCCTCGCCCAACCGATGCCGATATTGACGCGGCCATGAGCGGCAATATTTGTCGCTGCGGGGCCTATCAACGCATTCGCGCTGCCATCAAGGACGCTGCTGCGTCCAAAGCCGTCTAGGCGAGGGATGATCATGAACCAAGCTTTGAGAGTTTCGAGGGCCGGTGCAACCCGCCGTGATCTGGTGATTGGCGCAAGTCTGGTCGGCGGCGCGCTCCTGGTCGGTTGCTCGCCGATGGATGTCCTCAGCCTCGGCGCCAAAAAGCGCGATTTCGGCGCCTTTGGCCCCTTCATCAAGATCGGTGCTGACGGCGCTGTGACCGTTATTTCTAAACATGTTGAATTTGGTCAGGGCACGCATGCCGGGCTGGCCGCGATTGTGGCTGAAGAGCTGGATGCCGACTGGTCAAGGGTCCTGGTCGAACAGGCCCCCGCCGATACCAAGGTCTATAAGAACCTATTTATGGGGGCCCAAGGCACAGGCGGCTCGACGGCGATTGCCAATAGCTGGACGCAGCTGCGTCAGGCCGGCGCGAGCGCACGCGCCATGTTCGTCCAGGCTGCTAGCGCCAAATGGGGCGTGCCCGCCGCTGAAATCACCGTAAAGGACAGTCTGGTCAGCCATCCCTCCGGCAAAAGCGCCAGCTTTGGCGCGCTGCTGGCCGATGCGGCAAAAATCGCGCCGCCGGAAAACCCGACCCTAAAGGATCCCAAAACCTTTACCTTGATCGGGACACAAAAGGTCAGGCGCAAGGACAGCTTAGCCAAGAGCACCGGCGCAGCCGTCTATACCCAAGACATTCACATGCCTGGCATGTTGACTGCCATGGTCGCCCATCCGCCACGGTTTGGCGCAACAGTTGCGAGCTTTGACGACACCGAAGCCAGAAAAATCAAGGGCGTCGTCAAGATTTTCAAGATCCCGACCGGCGTTGCCGTTGTGGCGGAGAATACCTGGGCCGCCAAACAAGGCCGCGACGCCTTAAAAGTTACATGGGACGAAACAAAGGCGGAAAAGCGCAGCACGGATGCGATTAAGCTCGCCTATGCCAAGGCGGCCCTGGCCCGGACCGACGCTAAGGTGTTTGAAGCCAATGGTGACGCAACCAATGCCTTTAACGCCCCCTTGCATGCAGCAAGCTTTGATTTTCCTTATCTGGCCCATGCGTCTATGGAACCCATGAACTGCGTTGCCCAGGTCGATGGTCAGAGGGTTAAACTGACCTATGGCTGCCAGGGCCCGACCATGGACCAGGTCAATGTGGCCAAGGCCATCGGTGTACTTCCTGGCGCGATTGAGATCGAAACCCTAACCACGGGCGGATCTTTTGGACGACGTGCGACCGCAGACGGGGATTTTGTTGTGGAATGCGCACGGATCGCCAAAAAAATTGGCGGCTTTACGCCCGTGAAATTGGTCTGGACCCGCGAAGACGACATGCTGGCGGGCCATTATCGTCCCATGGTCCATCATAATCTGGCGATCAAGGTCGGGGCCGATGGCTATCCGGCCGCCTGGCGGCACACCATCGTCACTCAGTCGATCATGAAGGGCGTGCCCATGCCCCAGGGCAAGTTCGAGGTTCCGGCTGTCGAAGGAACCTATGAATCGCCCTATCTAAAGGCCACCCCCGTTGTCGATGGCCAGCTTGTCTTGGTGGACTCTCCGGTCTCGGTCTTATGGTGGCGCTCGGTTGGCGGCACACATACGGCCCTGGTGATGGAACACACGATTGATCAATTGGCCGCCAAGGCCGGTAAGGATCCGGTGGCCTATCGGCGCGCCCTCTATACCAAGGCCGATGCCAAGCGGCATTTGGCGGTTATGGACTTAGCCATCCAAAAGGCCGACTGGGATAAGCCCTTGCCAAAGGGTGTCGCGCGCGGCCTTGCCGTGCATGAAAGCTTTGGCAGCGTGGTTGCCCAGGTGGCAGAGGTCTCGCTCGTCGATGGCGTACCAAAAGTCCACCGCGTCGTTTGCGCCGTCGATTGCGGCATTGCCATTTCGCCAGATCAGATCGCGGCGCAAATGGAGGGCTCAGTCAATTATGGCCTGTCCGCAGCCCTATTTGGCGAAATCACGCTCAAGGACGGGCTAGTCGAACAGCACAATTTCGACTCCTATCGGGTTTTGCGCCTGAACGAAGCCCCGATGGTCGAAACCCATATTGTCCCGTCTGGCGCAAATCCCAGCGGCATTGGCGAGCCAGGTACCCCGCCAATTGCCCCAGCGGTTGCCAATGCCCTTTTGGCCTTAACCGGCAAACCAACGACCAGCCTGCCCTTTGTAAAAGCCTAGTCTAAGAGATCTCCAGGCTGGTCTATGTCAAACAGGCAGCCATCGTCTGGGGCGTCAATAAGAGCAAGCTGGTCACCGAGCGGATCAAGACTTGAGCCTGCGCCACGATCGCCGGTCAATTGGCTAAGCTGACTAAACAAGGGTGATGCGATCAGGACGGGGTGGCCGCGACGCCCCTTATAGACTGGCGCGGCCGCCAAGGCCCCCTGCCCCATGGCCGCGATCATAGTCTCAGCGAGCCCAAAAGGTGCTCTTGGCATATCACCCAAGACGATAAATGCTCCAGCGCTTTGGGGATTTAGGGCTTGCATGCCCTGGGCCAACGACGCCCCCATGCCCTGAGTATGCGCCTTGGCCCATACCGCCCGTATGCGGTCATCCTTGGGCAAGTTGGCTGGAATATGCGCGTCACCGCCCCAGACCACGAGCACTTCTGCAACCGGACAGGAAAGGACCCCGTCCAAAACCCATTCCAAAACGGGCCTTTGGCGATAAACCGCCCGTAGCTTGCCGCCGCCAAAACGGTTAGACTGACCCGCTGCCAGAACGATGGCACTCCATAAGGGGGCTGCCGTCATCTCGAAATGCTCCAATTTCCGGACCCATCATGTCGCCGTTTGATACGCTTGCCTATGCCGATGCCAGCTCAAGCCGCCCAGACCTAATTGACGGTTTGGGCCGCTCAGTTCGTTATTTGCGGGTATCGGTCACCGACCGGTGCGACCTTCGCTGCGTCTATTGCATGGCAGAGTATATGGTCTTTTTGCCCAAGGCCGAGGTGCTTTCGCTTGAAGAGCTGGATGTCATAACCAGCCAATTCATTGAGATGGGCGTGCGCAAGATCCGCCTAACGGGTGGCGAGCCCTTGGTGCGAAAGGGCATAATGGGTCTGGTCCGGTCCCTGTCGCGCCATCTATCCAGCGGCGCGCTCGACGAGTTGACATTAACTACCAATGGCACACAGCTGGCCGCGCATGCCGCGGATTTGGCTCGTTACGGGGTAAAACGTATCAATGTGTCGCTCGACACGCTCAGGCCCGAACTCTTCAAACGCCTTACCCGCGGCGGCCAGCTCGAGCAGGTGCTTAAGGGCCTGGATGCCGCCCAAGCGACGGGCCTTGCCATCAAGATCAATACGGTCGCCTTAAAGGGCACCAATCAGGATGAGCTTTCCGACCTGATCGTCTGGGCCCATGGCCGCGGCTTTGATCTGACCTTGATCGAGACCATGCCACTTGGCGATACCGGCGAAGACCGGACCGCCCAGTATTTGTCCTTAGAAACGGTCCGAAGTGACCTCGCCGCCTTTTGGACCCTGACTGATATCCCCCTCCAAACCGGTGGGCCAGCGCGATATGTCAAGATTGCCGAAACTGGCGGCAGGCTTGGGTTTATTACCCCCATGTCCCACACATTTTGTGAGGCCTGTAACCGCGTTCGGCTGACCTGTACCGGCATGCTTCATACCTGCCTTGGCCAGGACGACGAGACCGATCTTCGCGCCGTTCTTCGCGGGCCGCTTGGCGTTCATGGACTAGCCCCGGCTATTCGGGCAGCTATTGCCCTAAAGCCAAAAGGCCACGATTTTCGGATCGGTGAAGGCCTAGCGCCAACACTATCGCGGCATATGTCTAGGACGGGGGGGTGATCCCATGGCCAAGGTCTTGTTGTTTGGTCCCTTGCGCGACCTTGCCGGCTGGCGCGAACGCGAATTTGTTGGTGTCAGCGACCTGGCCACCCTATTGAACCAACTTGATCCCGACCTCGCAAAGGCCGTTACCGGGCCGGGGGTCCAGATTGCGGTTGATAAGACCATTATACGCGGCACAGCCTTTTTAAGCCCACGCTCCGAAGTTGCCTTCCTGCCCCCAATGAGCGGCGGATGATTGCCCTATATACCCAAGGCCTTGACCCGGGCGCGCTCCTAACCTCGTTTTGTCAGGAAAGAGCGGATATTGGCGGCGTGGTCAGTTTTACCGGGCTTGCGCGAAGCGAGGCGGGCGAGGTTGTAGCGCTTGAACTTGAGGCCTATCCCGGATTTACCGAGCCCTGGATTGCCGACCTGGCCCAGGTTGCCCGCCAGCGGTTCTCGCTTTTGGACCTGCTCATTGTCCATAGAATTGGCATGATCGCACCGGGCGAAGCCATCGTATTTGTCGCAGCAGCCGCCCGCCATCGCCGCCAAGCCTTTGAAGGTGCGGATTTTCTGATGGACTACCTCAAAAGCCAGGCCCCTTTTTGGAAAAAACAGCATGGCCAAGCTGGTGCGCACTGGATCGAGCCTCGCAGCCTAGACTATCAAGACCTTCAACGCTGGACGGCCAGCTCATCTGAGACGACCTGATAAGGACCCTTACATGACCACCCTGCCCCCTGGCTTTGGCGGCCGTATTGACGAGACCTTACCGCATGTAGCGGTGCGGATCGCTGTCTTGACCGTTTCAGACACGCGCGATGAGGAAAGCGATACATCGGGCGATCTATTGGCAAGTCGCATTGCAGGGGCCGGTCATGTCTTGGCTGGCCGCGCTATGGTCAAGGATGACCGAACAGCGATCCGATCGCAGATCTTGGCCTGGGTCGGCTCGGGCCAGATTGACGTCATCATCACCACAGGCGGGACTGGCCTGACCGGCCGAGATGTGACGCCGGAGGCGGTAGAACCCTTATTCGACAAGCGGATTGAAGGTTTTTCGGTCGTGTTTCACATGGTCAGCACCCAGACTGTGGGGCTTTCCACGCTGCAAAGCCGGGCCTTGGCCGGGATAATTGGTGGCGTATTTGTGTTTTGCCTGCCGGGCTCTAATGGCGCGGTCAAGGATGGTTGGGACAAGGTGATCTGGGCGCAACTCGATAGTCGTCACAAGCCCTGCAATCTGGTCGAGCTCATGCCCCGTCTGAACGAGGCCTAAGGCATGGCGGCAATTCAGACACAGGGCCTTAGTCACATCGATCCAGTCGGCCGTGCCCGTATGGTCGATGTCTCACATAAGCCAAATACGTTGCGTGAAGCGGTCGCAGAGGGCTTCATCCGCATGACCGCGCAGACCCTAGATCTGGCCCTAAGCGGCAAGGGCCGTAAAGGGGAAGTTATGGCGGTGGCCGAACTGGCGGGTGTCATGGGCGCGAAAAAGACCGCAGACCTGATCCCTCTTTGCCATCCGCTGGCCCTATCTAAGATTACTGTCGAGGTCAGCGGGGCGCCAGGTCTTGGTCTAAAGGTTACGGCCACTGTGCGAACCACTGGCCCGACCGGTGTTGAGATGGAAGCCTTAACCGCCGTCAGCGTCGCCTGCCTAACCCTTTATGACATGCTCAAAGCCGCCGATAAGACCATGACGATTGAGGCTATAGGCTTGGTCAGCAAAACCGGCGGGGCATCGGGTGGTTATAGGCGCTCTAGCAGCGATATGAGCAAATGAAGGCTGTTTCGGTCATTGAGGCGCGGCGGCTCATCCTTAAACAAGCGCAAGGTCTCCAAGCAGAAACCATCTCCATTGAGGCTGGTCTTGGCCGGGTCCTTGCCAAACCCGTTTTGGCCAGGCGCGACCAGCCGCCATTTCCAGCCTCTGCCATGGATGGCTATGCGGTCCGACGCAGCGACCTTGGCCAGGGCGAAACACAGCTTTCGGTGATCGGCGAAAGTGCTGCGGGACGGGGATATAGCGGCACCATCGGCCTGGGCCAATGCATCCGGATCTTTACCGGCGCGCCGGTTCCTTCAGACTGTGATCAGGTTATCGTACAAGAAAATGTTCGGCGTGAAGGCCAGTTTGCGTTTCTGGCCGCCGACCTGACCGCTTCGCGCCATATCCGGCCGCAAGGCGGTGATTTCTTGCGAGGCGCAGTCTTATTGGAGGCGGGCGAACGGCTCGATCCGTGGCGAATGTCTCTTGCCGCCAGTGCGGGCGCAGGCCAGCTCGAGGTGGTTCGCAAACCTAAAGTGGCGGTGCTTTCAACGGGCGATGAGCTGGTTGAACCCGGTCAAACACCGACCGGAGATCAGATTTTCAATTCAGGCAGTCTCGCGCTTTGTGCCCTGCTTGAGACCTGGGGCGCCGAACCGCTTCGGCTGCATTGCGCGGCGGATCGTGTTGAAGACATTACGGCCGCCGTTAGCAGTCTGGATGTGGATCTGATCTTAACTATTGGCGGTGCCTCGGTCGGCGACCACGATCTGGTCAAGCCCGCGCTGGCCGCGCTCGGCCTTAGCTTGCATGTCCAGTCCATTGCCGTTCGGCCAGGCAAGCCAACCTGGTTTGGTGTGCTTGCCGATGGTCGGCGGGCTCTGGGCCTGCCGGGCAATCCTGCATCCGCGCTTGTCTGTGCCCAGCTCTTTCTTCAGCCCTTTATCCGCGCCTTGCTCGGTCAAGCGGCCGCCCCTGATTTGGAAAGCGCTTTGCTCGATTCCGACCTGCCTGCGCTTGGCACTTCAGGCGGGCCGCGGGAACACTGGAGCCGAGCCGACCTAGAAACCCGCCACGGCCAGGTCTGGGTCAAGCCCTATAACGACCAGGATTCATCCCTCGTGACCGTCTTTGCCAAGGCAAGGGTCCTTATGCGACAGGACGCTAATGGTCTGGGTTTGAAGCGGGGCGATATTGTCGAGATCCTTCGCCTACCGCGGCTTTAAGCCATAGCCTGCTGACGGATCTGAATGATCTGGGCCAGCACACTGATCGCCACTTCCCAGGGTGCCTTGCCGCCTAGATCTAGGCCGATAGGGGCATGTAGCCGCGCAATCTGTCCGGGGCTCAAGCCCGAGGCCTGCAAGGCCGTGATCCGTTCATCGAGACGACGGCGGGCGCCCAAAAGTCCAACATAGGCGGCATTTGATTTGAGCGCGGCGATCAAGGCGCTATGGTCTATTTCAAGGTCGTGGCTCGCAATGGCAATATAGGTCCAAGGGTCAAGGCCCAAATCGGTCAAGGCGGCCCAGGGATCGGCGCGACTATAACTCAAACCTTGTATTGGCGGCGGGGATTGGGGGCCCTTAGGACGGTTAAGCCAGGTTTCAAACCCGCTTTGAACGCCAAGCTGGGCCATGGCCAGCGCTGCTGGATCCAACCCAACCACAATCAGCCGCGACTGTGGCCAATAGATTCGGCTTATCTCAAACGGCTCACCTTGCCAGCCGGACCTGCCCCCTTCTGTCACCCTACTCTGCCGCGTTATTCCGTTGCTGGCCCAAAAGGCTGGCTGCCGCGACTGGCGCAGCGCCATGAGCGTTTGAACCGCGGGATCATCAGGTAAAATCCGCTCAACCAGGATTTCGATCTCAACGCCGCATAAAAGGCGGATATCCGGCCAGGGCCCAGACGGCCCATAGACTAGTCGCCTTGGCTCGCCCGTCGCGAGCACCTCGCTGGCATAAAGGGCGACATCGGCCTCAATACAGCCGCCAGATAGAAAACCAAAGGCCTGGCCTTGAGCAAACACCATCTGGGTGCCAACCGGCCTTGGGCCGCCACCCTCGATCCGAAACAAGGTGGCCAAGGCCACGGGCTCACCACCCGCTAGCGCCGCAAACATGGGCCCGCGTATATCATCCAACATGCCAAACACCGGCCAGGATGGCGGAAGAATGGAGGCGTTGGGTGGCCGGCTTGTTGTGGTCATGAACCTTGGGCGCAGAATCGGGTTATTGATACACAGCTTGTTGGTTGAATTGACGCCTCAATGCGCGCCTTTTCAATACGAAGGACCTCAAAATATTCTTTGCGAGACTCCTGCAAAGAATCCGTATGCAATAGGGGTATTGCAGACGCTTACTAAGCGATTCGGGAAAGGGTGCCTGTGAAGGGGCAGGTCGATTTCTTTTTGGATGCCCTTGTGGATGCGCCGATCAAGGAAGATCGCGCCCTCTTGGAATTTCCCTTTTTCTCCCTGGCCAAGCGGCCAAGGATGGAGCCAATTGTCTATAGTGACGACAGGGTGACGATTGAGGTTGCCCCCAGCCATAAGGGTGTAGCCACGGTCTGGGACCGCGATGTCCTGATCTATCTGACCTCCTTGATCAATGAGCGTTTAGAACGTGGCGAGCCGGTTAGCCGCACTGTGCGATTTCCGGCGCATGATTTCCTGATTGTCACTCAAAGGGCCAAGCCAGGCCAGGTCGGGGCCAAGGCCTATGATGCCTTTCTTGATGCGCTCGAGCGGCTACGCGGCACAACCGTCAAGACCTCAATCTCGGCCGCAGAGGTGCGCGAACGGCGCGGCTTTGGCTGGATCGACAATTTTAGGGTTGTCGAGATAGAGCGCCCTGGCGGCCGCCGTCGGATGAAGGCGGTTGAGGTTACACTAAATGACTGGACCTTCCGTGCAATTACCAAGGAAAGGCGGGTGCTTACCGTCAACCGCGATTATTTCCAGCTTACGGGCGGCATTGAACGCAGGCTTTATGAATTGGCGCGGAAACACTGCGGTGATCAGGCCAGTTGGTCAATCAGTCTTCCAAGACTGGCCGAAAAGGTCGGGGTCTCCGGCGAGCTGCGTAAATTCAAAGCCGAACTCAAAGATATTATCGCCCGCGATCCTTTGCCAGACTATCGCTATGGCCTAGCCCGCGACCCTTCAGGCGAGATGGAAAAAGGGATGCGTGCGGAGGGTTATGTTCTTAAAGGGCTAAGAAACGACCGGGTATTGGCCGTCGTAACCCCGAAATTTAAGACCAAGACCGGCGGTGCGGTGCACGATACGGAAGGCTCATTTTCCTTTGCCCTATTCGATGATGATAATGACATGATGGGGGAACCAGCTGACGATTAGGGGTATTGCCGACGCTTGCCGTATCCTAAGTTAGGGGTTTCGCG
>JBILKO010000023.1:0-28674 GCA_044376615.1 Caulobacteraceae bacterium | reverse complement strand
TACTGCCGTCACCCAAAAGGGCGCGATCGACGCCGCCGCCGCTGAGCTCAAGGCCCAGAACGGGTCTGTCTATGCCCTGGCCGGCAATACCGCCTCATACATCAAGGCCACCGGCACCGGCAGCAAGGGCGGTCAGATCTGGTTATTGGCAGGGGCCAATGGCACGACCACGGTCTCGGGCACCAGCCTGACCGCGACCAGCAGCGACAAGGGTGGCTTCATCGAAACCTCTGGCGGCACGGTGAATGTCGCCGATGATGCCAACATTGATACGCGCGCGGCCAATGGCGCGTTTGGGACCTGGCTGATCGATCCCACTGACTACAAGGTCGCCGCATCAGGTGGGAACACCACGGGCGCAGCCCTATCATCCAAACTCGCGACCACTAGTGTGATAATCAAGACCGGGGCCCTAACGACCACGGGCAATGGCGACATCTTTATCAATGACACCGTCACCTGGTCGAGCGGCTCCAAACTGACCCTAGATGCGTATCGCAACATCAATATCAATAATGTCATCACCGTTGCTGGTGCTGGCAGTGTCTCCCTGATCACTGGGGACCAGGCTCAGAACGGAGTCAGCGTTGCTGGCGCGGGTGATTATAGTTTTGGCCTGACCGGGAAAGGATTTACGGGCCGCATTGACTATACCGGGGCCGGAGGAAGTCTGGACATAAACGGAGTCAACTTTACGTTAATCTACGGCCTAATGCCAGGTGGAGACTACGGTCCAGGTGGAAATTATGCACTAGCAAAAAATATCGATTTAAATTATCAGGTATTCAATTACGCTATATTCGGATCATTGTCCGGGAATTTCGTCGGACTTGGCCATACTGTATCAAAATTTGCAATCAATGCACCTACGATCAATTATGTTGGGTTGTTTGCATCAATGTCCAACGGTGTCGCGCGAGATGTAGGAATTTCAGATGCATCTATTACAGGCGGAAGTTGGGTTGGTGGTCTTTCTGGGTATACTAGCGTTGATTATTTAGTAAAAAATACCTACTCAGCAGCATCAGTGACAGGAAATTACCTCGTCGGTGGCCTTGTTGGTGCAAATGGTGGGCAAATTCGATCAAGCTATACAACCGGCACCACTTTTGGCACCAGTTATGTGGGTGGGTTAGTCGGTGGCCAAGAAACTCAACCTGGCACCACCAATACGGGCATAGTGGAAAGCAGTTTTTCTATTGGAAATGTGACCGGGCAATATATAATAGGTGGCCTGGTTGGTATTAGTGCTGGATCTATAAATAACTCCTATGCGACAGGTACAGTACAGTCTTCAGCAGGAAGAGCCGGAGGATTGCTTGGAACAAATGCTAGACTAAACACCTATTACTTCAATGGGGCATTCGCAATTGGTCAAGTGAGTAACTCATTTTCAACTGGAATCGTTTCGGGCCCCTCAAATATAGGCGGCCTAATAGGTACAAGTGAAACCAAGTATGTAACTAGTTATGCGGACTATATGGTGAACTATAGTACCGCTCCATTGAATCCTACAACAGCAACCAAAGTGACCAATAGTTACTGGGACACCCAAACTAGTGGCCGGGCAACCAGTGCAAACGGCGGCAAAGGCTATACGACCGCCCAGCTTCAATCGGCCCTTCCTGCAGGCTTTTCTGCATCAATTTGGGGCACGGGATCAGGCTTCTATCCCTATCTAAAGAGTTTTGGTACGCCGACATATCTGTCCGGCTTTACTTATGCTGCCAACGGATCTGCCACTAGCGGTGCTACAATCAATCTCTACTCAGATGGCGGCCTGCTTGCGACAGCCACTTCAAGCGCAAATGGCTATTATTACGCTTTGAACTACAACGTCACCTCTACAAGCCGACTGGGAGCAACTCTGACGGCCGCTGGCGCCAGCACTGTTTCCGCCAGCAGCTATTGGGACGGGAGCAGTCTTTGGGCGGCGGGTTTAGGTAAGTTAAATTTGAACTCAGGCCAGTTTTCAATCAATACTGCCAAGACCAACCTAGCTGGCCTCATTACCGATCTGAATACGACCTTTGGTCCAAGCCTCTATGCCAGCCTGTTGGCGAACACAGCCATAACCAAGACCCGCATCGCCAGTTTGGGCGGCTTTAGCATTGATTCAGCCTATACTTCACCAAACGCCCTTGTCATTGAATCGAAAGGCGGCGACCTGACCCTCGCTACTGGCGGCTCCGTTAGCTCGAGCGCGACCGGCGATGCCGTAGTCCTGGCGGCCAACGGGGCCTTGATCAATAATGTCGGGGCCAGCGCTATATCAACGCCCAATGGTCGTTGGTTAATCTCGACGACAACGCCGAACGGTTCATCTGCCGATGTGCTCGGCGGCCTAGCGGGCAAGAATTATTACGGCGTCGCCTATAGTTTTGGCACAGGCTTTGCCAGGGCCCCGAACAGCGGCAACCGCTTTGTTCATGCCTATCAACCGACCTTGGCGGTCACAGGCGAAACCAAGACCGTGACCTATAATGGCGCAACCCAGAGCACTGGCACCGGATATGTGCTCAACGGCTACCGTACGGGTGACCAGGCGCAAGATATCTTGACCGGTACGGCCTCCGCATCCGCGAGCGGACGAAATGTTGGGTCGTATGCGGTCACACCCACGGGCAATCTGAGTTCTGAGATGAATTATGCGATCAGCTATTTGCCCGGCACCCTGACCATAACCAAGGCCCCGCTTACCATATCAACAGCGGTCGACAGCAAGGCCTATGACGCAACGACACTGTCGACTAAGGCCGTCCAATATTCCGGACTGCTCGGAGGCGATGGCATAACCGGCCTCACCCAGGCCTTTGACAGCAAGAATGCTGGATCGCGGACCCTTGTGGTCAAGTCAGGCTATGTGATCAATGACGGCAATGGCGGCAACAATTACGCCGTTATCACCAACTTGGCGACCGGCACGATTTCGAAGGCCCCATTAACCCTTACGTCGGTAACGGATTCCAAGATCTATGACACAAACACCACCTCAACCAAGGCAGTTCTGGTCAGCGGCATCAAGGGCACAGACACCATCACGGGCCTCACCCAGGCCTTTGACAGCAAGAATGCCGGGGCCCGCAGCCTGGTGATCAATCCGGGCTATGTCCTCAATGACGGTAATGGTGGCGGCAATTATGACGTCACAGTCTCGCAGGCAACCGGGGCTATTACCAAGGCCAGCCTGACCCTTGCCGCCGTCGCCGATAACCGCACCTATGATGGTACCAAGACCTCGACCAAGACCGTTGCGGTCACGGGTCTTAAGGGCGCAGACGTCATTACGAATGTCAGCCAATCATTCGACAGCAAGAATGCTGGCCCCCGCAACCTGGTGGTCAATAACACCTATGTCCTGAATGACGGTAATAATGGCGGCAATTATGATATCGTTATGGTCAAGGCGACGGGTCGGATTGCCAAGGCAGCCCTGACCCTGGCTGCGGTGACCGACACCAAGGTCTATGACGGCACCAGCCTGTCGACCAAGTCGGTGACAATTCTTGGGTTAAAGGCTGGAGACAATATCTCTGGTCTGGCCCAGTCCTTTGATGCCGAAACGACCGGCCCCCGCGACCTATCCGTGAATACTGGCTTTGTGGTTTCGGACGGAAACAATGGTGCCAACTATGTCGTCACCACCCAGACGGCGGAAGGCTCCATTACGGCTCCATAGTCAAGTACCAAAAATGGCCCAAGGCCTAATAGCCAAGAACGGCAATATCTGGGCCTTACACGCCTGGGTATTGGCTTCCAATTTTGGGTTTAGCGTCGGGCTATAAGGTAGCAATCGCTCTAGCTGAATTGGGTTTACAGACATAACCCTAGGGTGCAAATCTGGCCTCGGTTTTAGCGCGTCGCGGCAGGGTCTGTGGGATCTGGCCGCGATCATCCGGGGGGATATCGCATGTACTTGGTTTCAGTCCAGACTCAAAATCCGTTCAAGTTGGCCTTATTGGCGGGCACAGTCCTGGCCTCGATCAGCCTGGCGGGCGTGGCCTCAGCACAGTCGGTAGGGGCGCAGTCGCTCGGTAATGCCGGTAGTGCGGGCTCGGCGGGCCTTACGGCCATCGCCCTGCCCTCTGGCGGCAAGGTCACGGCTGGGCAGGCGCAGATTATCAGCAGCGGCTCGGCAACAACGATCAATCAGAGCTCGAACAAGGCGATCTTGACCTGGGACCAGTTCTCAATCGGCCAGGGCGGCCTGGTTCAGTTCAATAATGGCAATGGCGCGACCCTGAACCGGGTTATAGGCACGTCGCTGTCGTCCATCGATGGTCGCCTCTCTGCCTCGGGAACGGTCTATCTGATCAATCCCAATGGGATTGTGATTGGCACAAAGGGCATAGTTGATACCGGCGGCAGCTTTGTCGCCTCGACCCAAAACATCACCGACGCAAATTTCTTAAGCGGCGGACCGCAACAGTTCACGGGAACCTCGACCGCCAGCGTCATCAATCTGGGCAAGGTCTCGTCGCTGGGCGGCAATGTCGCTCTGATCGCGACCAAGGTCAGTAATGAAGGCCAGATCGCGGCGGCCAATGGCACGGCGGGCCTGCTCGCTGGGACCTCGGTCCTGCTACGCGATAGCGCCCTCGATGATGGCCTGTTCCTGGTCCAGGCGGGGGGTGCCGATACTGCCGTCACCCAAAAGGGCGCGATCGACGCCGCCGCCGCTGAGCTCAAGGCCCAGAACGGGTCTGTCTATGCCCTGGCTGGAAACACCGCCTCCTATATCAAGGCCACCGGCACCGGCACCAAGGGCGGCCAGATCTGGCTGCTGGCGGGGGCGGATGGCACGACCACGGTGTCTGGCACCAACCTGACGGCGACCAATGGCGACAAGGGCGGCTTCATTGAAACCTCCGGCGGGACGGTCAAGGTCGCGGATGATGTCAGCATCGCGACCAAGGCCGCCAATGGCGCGTTTGGGACCTGGCTGATCGATCCCAATGATCTAACCATTGCCCCTACCGGCGGCTTTATGAGCGGAGCGGCCCTCTCGACAGCGCTTGCTGCGAACAATGTGACCCTTAAATCCAATCAAGGCACGACGGCGGGCAATGGCGACATCTTCATCAATGATACCGTCACCTGGTCGAGCAGCTCCAAGCTCACCCTCGATGCCTATCGCAATATCAATATCAACAATGTCATCACCGTTGCAGGCGCTGGCGGCGTTAATCTGATCGTCGGCGACCAGGCCCAGAACGGTACGGGAGACGCGACCAAGGGGGATTATGGGTTTGGGCTGACGGGCAATGGGTTTGCAGGGCGGCTAGACTATACCGGGACAGGCGGGAGTCTGTTTATTAACGGAGAAATGTATACGCTTTTGTACAATTTGACAGACTTTGAGGGAATTGATTACTCAAAAACTAATGGAATAGAGGGCAAAAAATATGCTTTAGCAAGAAATATAGACACTCTCGGAAAATTATATGATAATGCGATAGTATATACATTTTCAGGAATATTATCAGGGCTTGGCCATAATATTTCAAATATAAATATAGAATCGATAAATCAAAATGCCGTTTCGTATACTGGCGTGATCGGCGTTTTAAATTATTCAAGTATAGTGAGAGATTTTGGCGTGTCTTTAGGGCGCGTGTCCGGATTTTATGCAGGTGGTTTGGCAGGCCTTACAGCTAATTCTGCGAAAATACTGAATAGTTACGCTAACGTAAATGTAAACGGGAATGTACCTATCGGTTGGTATGCGGGACCAGGATATACGGGTGGATTGGTTGGGGACAACTACGGACTAATTCTGAACTCATTTTCAAGCGGCTCGATAACATACTCAGACCAAGGCACATGGCTGCAAGCAATGTTTGGGGGTCTAGCTGGGATTAATCACGGAACAATTAGCGGCGCCTTCGCGAGCGGACCTGTGTCTGCGTTTGCAGTAACAAACGCAGGTGGTTTGGTCGGCACAAACTATGGTGCAATTACAAATGCATTTGCAAGTGGTGCAGTCACCGGCCGTGCCGACTGTGACGTTTGCAGCTATGCGACCGTTGGTGGCTTAGTGGGTTCGAATTATGGTTCTCTTACAAATACATTCGCTACTGGTCGCGTGGTCAGCAACCCGATTCGTGGCGGAGGACTTGTTGGCCCCACGGAGTACGGACAACCCAATACTTCTTCAGTGATCAATGGTTACTGGGACACGGCAACTAGTGGTTTTGGGACGACATTTGGCGGTGGTACCGGCTATACCACTACCCAATTGCAATCAGCCCTACCTGCTGGCTTTGACCAAGCCATCTGGGGTGGTGGCGGCGGCCTTTATCCCTATCTCAAGGCCTTTGGCGCTCCCAAGCCGATTACGGGCTTTGCCTATGAGGCGAACGGAACTGGCAGCAAGGGGGCGACCGTCTACTTTATCACCGACGGCGTACAACGCGCCTCCGTTCTAACGGGCGCAAACGGCTATTACTATTATGCCAACCAAGGCGCAGTCCCGTTCACTGCAACCAAGCTAGGAGCGACCCTGACCTTGGCGAATGCCTCTGAGGTTTCAGGTGCCTTTGCGTCCGATAGTGTTAGTCTTTTCGGAAGCAAGCTAAGCAATTTCAATATCAGGTCTGGAAATCTGGTCGCCTCTACGACCAAGACCTCACTCGCATTGACCCTAAGCGACCTAAACACAGTTTTCGGGCCAACCCTGTTTTCGGCGCTCTTGGGCAATTCTGCCATAAGCAAGGCTCAGTTCTCGGCAAGCACAGCCTTCACGATTGATAGTGTCTTCACCTCTGGTAAGGCGCTTGTGTTTGAAGCCAAGAATGGCAGCCTCACCCTAGCATCGGGTAGCTCTGTCAGCTCGACGGCGACCGGCGATGCCGTCACCCTGGCCTCCAATGGTGCCTTCATCAATAATGCTGGGGCGTCCGCCATCTCGACCCCTAGCGGTCGCTGGCTGATCTATACCACCACGCCGGATGGCTCGACGACCGATGTGATCGGCGGCCTGGTCGGCAAGAACTATTATGGCAGCGCCTATACATTCGGCACGGGCTTCGCCAAGGCCCCGACCAGCGGCAATCGTTTTGTCCATGCCTATCGGCCGATCTTGACGGTGACGGGCGATGTCAAAACCGCGACCTATACCGGCGCTACGCAGGGCTTTACCTATACACTCACTGGATACCGGCCGGGCGACCAGGCGATCGATATCCTCACCGGGAGCGCGATCACGGCAAAAACCGCTTCAAAGAATGTTGGGACCTATACGCAAAACACGACGACCAATTTTGTTTCAGACCTGAATTACGGGTTTAGTTATATCTCACCTGCAATCATTAACATCACCCCAGCCCCGCTAACCCTCGCGGCGGTGACAGACACCAAGACCTATGATGCCACCGCGACCTCAACTAAGGCCGTGCTTAAAACGGGTCTCAAAGGCAGTGACACGGTCACGGGCCTGACCCAGGCTTTTGACAGCAAAAACGCTGGCGCGCGAACTCTGGCTATCAATCAAGGCTATGTCATCAATGACGGCAATGGTGGGGCCAATTATGCTCCAACCGTCACGACCGCCAGCGGGACAATCAACAAAGCCCCCCTAACCTTTACCGCAGTCACTGATAGCAAGACCTATGACACCACAACTAGCTCGGTCGGCACTGTGACCTTTACGGGCTTCAAAGGTGGAGACTGGGTTAGCAATCTAACCCAAGCTTTTGACAGCAAAAATGCAGGAAGCCGGACCCTAAAGGTCAATACAGATTACATCATCTATGACGATGCCAATGGCGGCAACTATCAGGTCACTCTGAAAGCCGCTTCCGGCACGATAAACAAGGCAAGTCTGAACTTGTATGCGACCGGTGACACAAAGGTTTATGACGCCACGACAGTATCAAGCTTAATCCCGTATGCCGTCGGATTTTTGGGTAACGATGCCATCACGAACTTCACTCAAGCCTTTAACACCAAGAATGCGGGCTACGCCATCTTGTCCGTCAAGCCCGGCTACGTGATCAGCGACGGTAATAACGGCAATAATTATGCTATTACAATCAATGCGGCAAATGGCCAGATCACCCCTGCCCCGCTCACACTGGCGGCGGTGACGGATACAAAGACCTATGACACGACGACGACCTCGACAAAGGGCGTTCAGAAGATCGGCCTCAAGGGCACAGACACGGTATCAAGTCTAAGCCAGGCGTTTGATAATCCAAATGCCAGCCCGTATGCCCTTGGCAGTACGATATCGGTCAATCCCGGCTATGTGGTCAATGATGGCAATGGCGGTAACAATTATACTGTTAATGTGTCGTCAGCCCAGGGTACGATCAATAAGGCGCCGCTGACCTTTACGACCGTGACCGATACCAAGACCTATGATGGCACAACCTATTCGGCCGGATCGGTAACGGTGACAGGCCTGAAGGGTTACGACTCTGTGAATGGCCTAACCCAGGCCTTTAATAGCAAGAATGCTGGTTCGCGGACATTGATCGTCAATCCTGGATTTACAATTTATGACGGTAATAACGGCAGCAATTACCAGGTCACCTACAAAACCGCTGTCGGCACGATCAATAAGGCACCGCTGACCCTCGCCGCCGTCACCGACTCCAAGGCCTATGATGGCAAGACTACCTCTATCGGTGTGGTCCAGATCTATGGCCTGCTCGGGACAGACAAGATCACCAGCCTTGCCCAGGTGTTTGACAGCGCCGCGAAGGGCAACCGCAAGCTGTCGGTCAAGACTGGTTATGTCATTGATGACGGCAATGGCGGCAAAAACTACTCGGTGGTCCCCCAAAAGGCCGACGGAGTGATTTATTAGGACCAGCCAGTGCTATAATCCCCGACGGGCGGCGATCTTTCGGCCTTAGATCGCCGCCCTAGTCTTGACTCGAACTGCCATTTCGACACGACCCATTCCTTAACGTGATTGATTGAATTGTGACCGCACCTAGTCCCCAGTTTCAGAATTGGCGTACCCATTGGGCTGCCTTATCCGTGGCGAGCATACTTGCCGTGCCCGCAAGCGCCCAGGTGATTGAGCGCTATGCGCCGCAGGTACCACAGACCCCGCCTGCGCCCCTGGCCCTGCCAGATCTACAAGCCCAAGAGCAGGATGCAACACCGATTGGACCGAACCTAACGGGCATCACCCTGCTCGACCGGGACGAGGCGGCAAAGACCACACCAGACTTGGGGATAGACCTGGGCAAGATTTCTCGCCTGGCTCCCGTGGCGGCAGAGGTCCAGGCCGAGCTGAAACCCTATCTGGGCCAGCCCATTTCGCGCAAGATGATTGCTGAGGTCCAGACGCGCCTTACCCAGCGCTACCGCGCGCTCGGCTATCCCTTTGTCTCGGTCTTTACACCGGAGCAGGATATTTCGGGTGGGGTCTTACAGTTCCAGATTGTTGAATTTCGGATTGGTGCCATCAGCCTCGATGACAAGGACAAAGGCCGCGCTGCTAGCGCCCTCGATCGGCTAGGCGTGAAAACCGGCGATGCCATCAATGCCAAGGTCCTGACCGAAAACCTTTATTGGCTGAACCTCTATCCGTTCACCCAGACCCAGCCGATTTTCACGCCCTCGGCGACGCCGGGTCAAACCGATCTTAAGCTGGTAAGAACTGCGAGCCGTCCCTGGCAGGTCTATACCGGCTATGAAAACAGCGGCTCGCCCGGCACCAGCTGGGGCCGCTATTTCGTCGGGGCCAGTCTGGGCAATGTCTTTGGCTATGACAGTGTTCTAAGCTATCAGGCGACCAGTTCGGCCGATGCCCTCAGCGCCAAGGCCTATCCGAAATATATTGGTCAGGTGGTCAATTATGCGCTGCCGGTCGGTCATCATGGCCGCATTGAGCTGGGCTATAATCACGTCCAAACCTATCAAACCAGCGCGCCCTTTACCGTGCAGCTCAAGATTGATGAGCTTGAGCTTGCCTATGCCTTTGGCATTAGCCGCCTGTTCCATGACGGCATGACCCAGATGCGCCTGGGCTTAGCTGGCAAGCGGGTCGGCGGACAGACCTTATTTTACGACTATCTGGTCTATGAGGCCCAGGTCGATGACCCACAGGTCTCCGCTGCCATTACCCATAGTCAGGCCAGCGCCGGATCAGCCACCAATTGGTCGATGGGTGTGCGTGCCCTGCCAGGCGGTATTAGCAAGGTCGATGACCCGGGTCGCGGCCTGCTCTATCGCCAGGGTCAAAGCCCCAGCGCCCACTATACCTATTTCACCGCCAATTTTGGCTATCAGACCCAATTGCGTGGGCCCCTGGTCTGGCGCAGCCAATTCATTGGCCAATGGGCTGAAATGCCCTTGCCCCGGACCGAACAAGCTGGCCTGGGCGGCAGTAATCTGGTTCGTGGATATAATCTCGATGACGGCGCCTATGACCAGGTCGCAGTCTGGCGCAATGAACTGGCCCTGAGCGCACCGGTCACCCTGCGCGGGGTGAACATCGGGCCCTTTGTCTTCAACGATATTGGTATTGGGCGAGACCTCTATGCCAGGACGAGCTTGACCATCGCCTCGGTCGGCATCGGATCTGAAATGGCGCTTGACCCCAATCTGAGCCTCAAGCTGACGGTCGCTACGGGCCTATTGGACGGCCCATCAACGCGCGAGATGAACGGACAGGCGCATATTGGGTTGAGCCGGCGGTTTTAGCCCCCCCTACCAAACCCCAATATTGGGCAGCGACGCCCAGGGCTCAGCTACCGGCTGGGCGCTGCCCTTTTGCAAGAGCTCAAACGAAATGCCGTCGGGCGAGCGGACAAAGGCCATGCGGCCGTCGCGGGGCGGGCGGTTCAGGGTGACGCCGCCGTCGAGCAGTTTTTGGCACAGGGCATAGATGTCCTCGACCTCATAGGCCAGGTGACCAAAATTGCGGCCGCCCGTATAGGTCTCTGGATCCCAATTATAGGTCAGCTCAATACTGGGTGAGCGATTGGCCTTGGCCTTTTCGACATCGCCGGGCGCACAGAGAAAGACTAGGGTAAAGCGCCCTGCCTCATTGTCATAACGAGAGATCTCGACCAGGCCGAGCTTGTTGCAATAGAAATCGAGCGAGGCGTCCAGGTCGGTGACCCGCACCATGGTGTGAAGATATTCCATCTTGCTCGCCTCCTATTTCGGCCAGTCGGGATTGGGCCCGTCCCATCCGGTCTGTTTGCGCACCAGGGGGATATAGACCGCGCTGGGCAGGGCATAAAGCGCCTTTAGAATCCAGGTAAACCGCCGCGGAAAGCTGATCTCAACGGCCTTGCTGGCCATGCCATCGGTCATATATCGGGCGGCGCGGTCTGGGCTGATCATAAACGGTTTGGGAAAGCCATTATCGTCCTGGGCCGGTGTTTCAACAAAGCCGGGGGTCGCGACCTGAACCCGTATACCGAGGGGATCAAGCTCTATGCGCAAGGTCTCGGCCATATTGATCAGGGCCGCCTTGGATGCACCATACGCCGCCGCCGTCGGCATGCCGCCAAAGCCGGTGGCGGAACTGACAATCAGGATCTGACCCTGGCCACGCGCCAACATGGCGGGAACCAGGGGCGCTAAGGCATTGGCCACGCCCATCAGATTGACCTCAAAGGTTTGGCGAAACAGGGCCGGATCGGGTTTGCGGGAATCGACGGGCAGATAGATGCCCGCATTGAGGACGGCCAAAGCGATCGGCCCGAACTTCGCTTCAATTGCTTCTGCGGCAGAGGCCATGGCCCGTGTATCCGCAACATCGGCGGCAAACACCCCGATCTGACCCGGATGGTCGGAGGCTAAGGCCTCTAGGGCCTCTGCCCGCCGCGCCGTTACCGCCACGCGCCAGCCGAGTGAGACCAGACGCTTGGTTAGGGCCAGGCCAATACCGGAGCTGGCCCCCGTCACCCAGGCAATGCCGTCCTTCGGGGTCGATGGCCGGGCGGAATGCGGCATGGGTCTCTCCTAGACTGCGGGCTACCTTTAGCTTACGGCGCAAATCTAGCTCTGGATCATCCGATCCCTTGCGAAGCGCGCCAGATTGGGCCAAGCCTAAGACGTTTGGTGAGCTGAGGCCCTTATCCATGATCCAAGTTAAAAGCGTTGTCGATGCCATCGGTCATACCCCGCTAATCCGGCTGAACCGGATCAGCGCCGCGACGGGTTGCGAAATCTGGGGCAAGGCCGAATTCATGAATCCGGGCCAGTCGGTCAAGGATCGCGCCGCCCTCTATATTATCCGCGACGCCGAAAAGCGCGGCCTGCTGCGGCCCGGCGGCCTGATTGTCGAGGGCACAGCCGGCAATACCGGCATTGGCCTGGCCATGGTCGCCGCAGCCCTTGGCTATCGCTGCGCCATCGTCATTCCCCGCACCCAGAGCCAGGAAAAGAAGGACGCCATCCGGCTGATGGGGGCCGAATTGATTGAGGTCGATGCCGTGCCCTATGCCGATCCTGGCAATTATGTCCGCTATTCGGGGCGCTTGGCCGAAGAGCGCGCGGCGACCGAGCCCAATGGGGTGATCTGGGCCAACCAGTTCGATAATCTCGCCAATCGCCTGGCGCATTATGAAACGACCGGCCCCGAAATCTGGGACCAGACAGGCGGCCAGATTGACGGCTTTGTCAGTGCCGTCGGCACAGGCGGAACCCTGGCTGGAACCGCCATGGCCTTGCGCGAACGCAATCCAAACATCGCCATTGCCCTGGCCGATCCGTTCGGGGCCAGCCTCTATAGCTACTACACCCGCGGCGAGCTTAAGGCCGATGGTACCTCGATCACCGAGGGCATTGGTCAGGGGCGCATTACAGCCAATCTTGAGGGCCTAGGCGTCGATTATGCCTATCAGATCCCCGATGCCGAGGCGCTGGATCTGGTGTTTGACCTGGTTCAGCACGAGGGGCTTTGCCTTGGCGGCTCCGCAGGCATGAATCTCGCGGGCGCTGTGCGCCTGGCGCGCGATCTGGGGCCAGGCAAGACCATTGTCACCATACTTTGCGATCATGGCTCGCGTTACCAATCCAAATTGTTTAATCCAGATTTCCTACGCGAACGCGGCCTGCCGGTTCCCTCCTGGCTTTGAAGGTGTCATGACCCAAGATCCCCTCGTCACTACGGACTGGCTATTCGATCACCTTTCGGCGCCGGATGTGCGCATTGTTGATGCTAGCTGGTTCATGCCGGGCTCGGAGCGCAATCCGCGTGCTGAGTATGAGCAGGCCCATATTCCGGGCGCGGTCTTCTTCGATATTGACGAAATCTCCGATACGGACAGCCCTCTGCCGCACATGGCCCCCTCGCCGGAAAAGTTCTCGTCGCGCATGCGCAAGATGGGGATTGGCGATGGTAATCGCGTGGTGGTCTATGACTCGCAAGGCGTGTTTTCATCAGCCCGGGTCTGGTGGACCCTGCGCCTTATGGGCCATGAGGATGTCGTCGTCCTAGACGGCGGCCTGCCCAAATGGCTCGCCGAAGGTCGCCCGACCGAAGACATGCCGCCGCCGCCGCGCGACCGGCACTTTACCGCCCGATATAATAGCGACCTGGTGCGCGATTATAATCAGGTCTTGCGCGTCTTGGGCAATGGCCGCGAGCAAGTGCTCGATGCCCGCCCCGCTGGACGCTTTACCGGCGAGGTGCCAGAGCCGCGTCCAGGCCTGCGCGGCGGCCATATGCCCGGTGCCCGTAATCTGCCCGCCGGAACCTTAAGCGCCGCCGACGGCACCTTCCTGCCCGCCGATCAGTTGGAAGCCGCCTTTGTGAAGGCTGGGATTGACCTGACAAGGCCCGTGGTCACGACCTGCGGCTCAGGGATTACCGCCGCGATCCTAGCCCTTGGCCTAGCCCGGCTCGGCCATTGGCGCACGGCGATCTATGACGGCGCCTGGAGCGAATGGGGCGGACGTGACGAGCTGCCAGTCGTGACGGGTCCTGCCTGACATGGCTGAGCGCCATAAGGAGCAAACCCGGCTGCTACATGACCAGGGCGCGCCCAAGGCCCAGGTCAAGACCGTCAATCCGGCGGTCCAGCGCGGCTCGACCATTCTCATGGCCGATTCTGATGCCCTCTATGACCACAGTCTTCTGACCTATGGCCGGGCGGGACTGCCGATCCACCAGACCCTTTGCGATGCCCTAGCCGATCTGGAGGGCGGGCTAGGCACACGCCTTTATCCCTCGGGCCTTGCCGCCATTACCGGGGCCTTGCTGGCCGTTTTGAACGCGGGAGATGGGGTGCTCCTGCCAGACTGTTCCTATGCGCCGACGCGCCGGTTTGGCGATACGGTGCTCAAGCGCATGGGCATTGAGGTCATCTATTTTCCGCCGCGCGCCAGTGCTAAAGCAATCCTGGCCCTGGCCACGCCTCGAACCCGCGCCATCTTCTTAGAATCGCCGGGGTCCCTGACCTTCGAACTGCAAGACGTGCCCGGTATTGCCGCCCTGGCCAAGGCGCGAAACATTATCACCTTGATGGACAATACCTGGGGCGCGGGCCTGGTGTTTAAACCCTTGGCGCACGGCGTCGATATCAGCATCCAGGCCCTGACCAAATATGTTGGCGGCCATTCGGACGTCTTTATGGGCTCGGCCTGTACCAGCGACCCCAAGCTTTTGCAAAAGCTCGATGACGGCATTTGGCAAATGGGCTGGGCCACCTCGCCCGACGACGCCTATCAGATGCTGCGCGGCCTGCGTACTCTCAGTGTGCGGATGAAACAGCATGGCGCCAGCGCACTCGATATTGCCGCCTGGCTCCAGACCCGGCCCGAGGTCAATGAGGTCCTGTGCCCCGCCCTGCCCGGCGCGCGCGGCTATGAGATTTGGCAACGCGATTATAACGGCCTATGCGGCCTGTTTAGTTTTACCCTAAAGCCCGGCCCTAAAAAGGCCGTTGATGCCTTTGTCAATGCCTTTGACCTGTTTGGCCTCGGCTTTTCCTGGGGCGGCTATGAGAGCCTGGTCATACCCTGCGACCCGCAGCTAACCCGCACCGCCGCTGATCCAGACCTGAAAGGGCCGCTGATCCGGTTGCACATTGGGCTGGAGGATGTTGCCGATCTCAAGGCGGACCTGGATCAGGCTTTACGGGTCTATCGACAGGCTATCAGCCTCGGCTAGGCCATATCCGCAATCTTAGCTTCAGCAGCGGCGCTGAGAAAGGCGCTCCGAGTCAGGCCCGCAGCCCTTGCTGCCTGGTCTACGGCCCGCAAGACCCCGGAATCGACGGATATATTCACACGCTCCGGCTTACCTGAAGCGGCCACCACCGGCACACGAAAGGCCACAGCCCCAGCCGCGAGGGCAGCGCTTATCTCTGGATCGCCGAGTAGGTCATCAAGACTGCGCGGCTGTGGCATGGCCTGATCGGGACCCGCAGTTTCAACGTAAAGCCGCAAGGCTTCCACCGCCCGGCGGGTTGCCTGATCGGCGGTCTGGCCGGCGGTGACACAGCCAGGAAGGTCTGGGAAATAGACCCCCCAAAGACTTTCCGGCTCTTTTTCCAGAATGGCTATATAGTCCATATCAAACCTTCCAGACCCTTTTCATCCGTTAAACCCAGCCTGCCGCGCGGGCAATGCTTCTGGCCGTGCCTTGCGGAAGATCGCCTCGGCCCTTGGGCACGGGGATACGACCGCTGCGCTCAGCGTGCCCATAGACCGTATGGTCACCCGTATTACGCAGAACCATCCAGCCCTCAGCCTCCAGTCGCTGGCGAATCCGGCGCAGATCGGTCTGGACCGTCCCCATAGGCAAATGCCCAATCACACAAAGTGTGTAAATTTATACACATAATTTGGGATTGCGGCAAGCCATCGGGCTTGGCCACCCCGACAGGACTTGAACCTGTAACCGTCCGCTTAGAAGGCGGATGCTCTATCCAGTTGAGCTACGGGGTGAACAGGGAGCCTAGTGCGTCCAGGGCTGTTTGCGGCCAAAGGCAAAATTATCGGCATAAGCCTTGATAATCTTGCGTGGCGTCTTGGGCTCGGTGACCTGAAAGGCAATGCCATGCGCGGTCGCATAGGCCACGGCCTCGTCCTTGCTGGCGAACCGTAAGCGTACCTGGCCATCCATATCGGTGGATTGGGTCCAGCCCATCAGGGGATCAGGAGCGCGGGCAAAGGCCGGTTCAAATTCCAACACCCAGTCATGGGTCTTGGCTTTTCCAGACTGCATAGCCGATTTGGCGGGCCGGTAAATTCGGGCAAGCATGGCAATGGCCTTATGTCTTTTGGGTCTGATGGTCGGAGCGAGAGGATTCGAACCTCCGACCCTCTGGTCCCAAACCAGATGCGCTACCAGGCTGCGCTACGCTCCGTGCCTTCAGAGCGCGCTATGTGCCATGCAATGGCCTGCGCCGCAATGGAGACATGCAACTAAATCTCAATTGGCTTGCGCATCAATTTAAACACGCCGCTGCCGCGCACCACTTCACGGCTGCCAACACGGACATTAGCCTCGCAAAAGGCCAGCTCCTTGGTCTTGCGGGTCAAGATACCCGTGCCCGTCACCCACTCTCCGGCGCGGGCCATGCTCAGAAAATCCACGGATAAATGGATGGTAACGCTGGCCGTACCGGTCGCGCGGTGCACGGCTGTGGCCAACAGGCCATCCAGAAAGGCTGTCAACATGCCGCCATGGACGATACCCATACTGTTGCAATGGCGTTGAAGTGCGAAAAAGGCATGTTCAAAGCCTGCCTCATCAACCTTTTGAAAATACGGGCCATTATGGGTGGTAAAGGGCCCGCGCGTGCGCGAGGCAATAAAGCCAGGCGGCGGAGGCGGTACCGAATCGTGATCAGCCACCTTTGAATATCCTGTGTTTGACCCGGTCACCGGGATAGAGGCCAAGCTGGGCCGCACGCCCTCCGGCAATCTCCAAAACGCCACGCACAACGCCGCCTGACGGGATCGGCACTTCCGACATGGGCACGGCATTGCGCGCTATGCTGACTATGCGGCCATTGGGGGCGATGAAGATAATATCCAGCGGGATCAAGGTGTTCTTCATCCAAAAGGCGGCCTGTTGCGGCACCTTAAAGTCAAACAACATGCCCTTGTCGGGCGCTAGGCTCTTGCGAAACATCAGGCCCTGCTCGCGGCTGGCCTCAGTATCGGCGATCTCGACCTGGAAGGCGGTGGTCCCAGCCGCGCTCACCACTTCGAGCTTTTCCACCCGTAGGGACGCGGCATGACCAAGCCCGGCCAGACCGAGCCAGGCTAAGGCCAGAAAGGCTAAAAAGCCGCGCCGATTGGCTGGAAACACACTCATTACGACACACTCCGGCGACCAAGCTCATCTACCATTTAGGCATAGCCAAGCGCGATGCAAACGCCAAGGTGATTAGGTTGGGCAACGCATTTGCGGATTTGGCCGTAATTTGCTATACATGTATAGTCATCATTCGGGACATAAAGCCATGCTTGCCATTCGTCTTCCTGCCGAACTCGAACGTCGTCTTGATGCCTTGGCCAAGGCAACCGGCCGCACGAAAACCTATTATGCACGCCAAGCCATAATGGAACATCTGGACGACTTGGAGGACCTTTACCTCGCAGAACAGCGGCTGATCGATATCCGCTCCGGCAAGTCCCAGGCCATACCGCTGGCGCAGGTCGCAGTCTCACATGGCCTGGCAGATTGAATTTGATCCTGCGGCCGTCCGCGAACTGGGCAAGCTTGATCCGCAGATTGCCCGGCGGATACTGGCCTTTCTAAAAGACCGATTATCGCCCTTGGATGACCCAAGAAGCCTTGGCCAGGCCCTTAAAGGGTCGCGGCTTGGAACATTTTGGAAGTATCGGGTCGGTGACTGTCGGATTATTGCTGCGATCGAAGATCAAAACATCACAATCTTGGTCGTAAGGATCGGCAATCGCGACACAATCTACCGCCGTTAGGTCGCCGACACTAATGCCGCGCCACCCCATTCACCTTCTCAACCGTACGCATGCCGCCCAGGCCCAGCATACCAAACAGCAAGGTCAGGAGCGTGCCGACATCTAGCGCCTCCATCGGCACGCCTAGGGCCTTTTGCAGGAAGGGCGAGGCTATGGGCTTGATCAGGAAGGCATAGGCTAGTCCAAGCCCGCAAACCCAGCCGACAAAGGGTCGCCAGCCACTGACAAACAGGTTGGGATTGGCCGCCTCGGTCTGGTTGATCGCGGCCTGGGCCTTGGCCAGATCGGTCTCGGCGGCGAGCTGGGCCTGCTCCAGCTCACGGCGCAATTGCTCCTTCAAGGTCGGGTCCGGAATCGCGCGGGTGACCAGCGTGTTCAAAAACCCAAAGACGCCTGTGAGGTCCATGGCCTAGGCCCGCATCAGATTGGCGGCAATCCGCCTTGCCCAGCCCTTGCCAAAGCTGGACCAGGTCGCGAGCTCGGTCATCATGGCCAGGCGCGCGCCATTGAACCGAGCGATCAGGGCGGCAGGATCGCTCGCCGCAATCGCGGCCAGGCTCTTAGGACCCAGCACCCCGTCTTCGGCCACCTTAGCCGCCTTTTGCAGAGTCAGGGTCGCTGCCCGCACGCCGCTATGAACCGCCATATCAAACAGATCAAACCGTAAAGGCTCAGGCACGGCTTCGCACCCCGCCGCCTGCCAATAATCACGCCTATAGATGGCCTTAGCATCCGCCAGGCTGAGGGCCTTGATGTCTAGAAATGGATAGGCGCGCTTGGAAATGCCATATTTGGTTTCTCCGCCCGGGTCGCGCGGATCGCTGGCATAGCCGCCCTCATGCGCGATTAAGGCGTCAAAGGCATCGTCAAAACCCATAGCCAGGCTCCGGTTTGGTCAGAGCCAAAGCTTAGGGGCGGTTGGAGACTGGGGGGATAAGTTTGCGACTTTCCCCTTTCCAGCCCGCGACCCCCTATTCGCGCAACATCCGGCGCAAGGCCTCGTTAACCCGGGTCTGCCAGCCAGGGCCGGTAGCGCGGAAATGCGCCAAGACAGCCTTATCAAGCCTGAGAGTCACCTGTTCCTTAGCCGAACCCTGCGGCCGCCCACTGCGACGCACCACGGCCTCACCCTGCATCAAGGTTGCCTTGGCAAACCAGTCATCGGTCAGCTCGGGGGCCTCGTCTGGATCACGCCAAGGCTTGTCTGAATCTGTATTGCTCACGCGCATTCGCCTTTCGCATCGAGATTATATGTCGTCCGGTTGGCCGATCAGTATAGACGAGAACCACCATCCGGCCTCTTAACCGACCCACGGCAATCATTCGCACCTCACCATAGTCGGCGCGGTCGTCTTGAAAGCGAAATGTCTGTCCAGCGAGAACCTCGGCTGCATCCGCAAAATCAAGCCCCCGCGCCGCCAGCGTAACGTCCCGCTTTGCCGGATCGAAGGTGACGTCCATAGGGTTGTTGTAGTTACAAAAAATGCTAAGGGCAAGCGAAATCAAGTTACAACCTAGTCCCAAAAAACTAGCATTTTAGATGTATGTATTGTTCATCGAAATACTCCAACAATATTGCTGATGTAGCACAGAATAGATATATAAAATAAAACACTAATTGAAATTTTTTAAATACTTATCACAAATATTTTTAATAATTTCAACATTTTCTACTATATCTTTGTCTACTTCGTTTTTAATCCCTCCCAAACCTTGCTGAATATTTCTTTTTGCTGAATCTAATGCAGGATCATTAAAATCAGTATGGTCTGCATAAACAATATTAATAGAACTTTTTACCAAATAATAAACGCTACAGAGACTACCGATAGAGCGATCAATTTTGTCGCCAAATAGAGATCTACCAATAGGCCGGCACTCTGCCAAATTATTATATACATCTTTAATTAAATCAATTTGCTCTGAATATAACTCCCTAAAATGCTTTTTCCAATCAAGAATATTAACAAGATCAACAAACTTAGAAGTAGTCTCAAACACCAAAATACTGGTTCTAACTGCATAAATCGCACTTTGAAAACTATAAGTTGCCGACAAAATCCGCTCAGCCTGCTCGATCCTTCGCTCGTCTAGCTTTTGCTTCCCCCATGTTTCGAAGCTTTTATATCCTAGATATGCCGCAAAACTTACTGCTGCCGCACCCAAAATACCCCCTATGCCCTGAAGCATCGCGCCAGTTGCAGCCCAATCAATGTTTGCTCCAGCTACTTCGACTACCATTTGATGCGACACCCAACTTGAAAGGCGAATTCTCTATAAGTCGCAACTTTAAGTTGTTTCATTTGCAGCCATCGATAAAAGTCTAGGGGGCTATTAATGCTTTATCTGCTTCGCATTACCCGTTTTATGCGGCGGAGCCCAAATCATTGCAGGCTTAGATTTTAAGCAAAAAAAGACTGGTGCAATTCCGAATTTGTAAACCCTTGATCCCGGGTTTACAATTTGCGCGAATTCCCTAATGAATTCAACGCCCTTTTCCCGCGATGGCAGTCCCTAGGGGAGTCGAACCCCTCTCCCCAGATTGAAAATCTGATGTCCTAACCGATAGACGAAGGGACCTCATCGACGGGAAAGGCGATATATCCGCCTTCTTGTCGGGGTGCAAGGGCAGTCAGCAGGAATAATCCGTTACCGGCGATTATGCACATTGGCGCGGGTCAGCAATGTCGTCGATTTCGAGCTCAACCCCATTGCGGCCGTTCCAGTCATCGGGCCGCAGGCGGCCTGCTACATGGACCAGAGCGCCTTTTTGCAACAGGGTCTGGCCAATCGGCCCATCCTCACTGCGCCAGGCTACGGCCTTGAGCTTGGCCCCGCGCTCATCAGCCAGGGTACAGCGCACATGCCCGCCCCGCAGGGATGAAGCATAGTCTGCCCTTAGGCTGGCCGCCGCAAACACCGGCTCGGGATTGCCCGGTCCAAACGGGGTCAGGCGCTGGAAATCATCATAAAGCGCCCGCCCTGTCCCACCCGGCGTGACCAAAGCATCGATCTCGAACACATCAGCGGCCTCGGCGGCCTCACGCTCGCCGCTCAATTGCTGGTCCAGATAGGCGCGCAATTCGGGGATAAGCTCTGGCCGAACGCTCAGGCCTGCCGCCATGGCATGGCCACCGCCTGAGACCAGAAGACCCGCCTCATAGGCGCCGTGCACCGCCCGGCCCAGATTATAGCCCGCCTGGGAGCGGCCAGAGCCCTTGCCCATATTGGCTGGACGATCAATGCCAATGACCATGACCGGCTTGCGATAGCGCTCGCGCAAACGGCCTGCGACAATGCCGATCACGCCGGGGTGCCAGCCCTCACCAGCGACGAGTATGATATTGGCGTCCGGATCCAGATTGCTGTCGCGCTCTATAGCAATGACCGCCTCGTCCAGCACCTGGCTCTCAACCGTCTTGCGCTCGCCATTGAGGAGATCCAGCTCCTGCGCCAATTGCCGGGCTTCTTCGGGATCGTCCGTGGACAAGAGGCGCGCCCCTAGGTCAGAGCGCCCGACCCGGCCCCCGGCATTGATCCTAGGGCCCAGAATAAACCCCGCATGAAAGACGCTCGCTGGCCCCTTGGACCCCGCGACCTCGAGCAAGGCCTTCAAGCCCGGATTGGCCCAGTTCGACATGACCTTTAGGCCCTGGCTCGCCAAGGCGCGGTTAAAGCCCGTCAGGGCGGTGACATCACAGATCGCGCCCATGGCCGCCAGATCGAGCCATTGGCGCAGATCGGGCTCTGAGCGCCCGTCAAACAGGCCCCTGCGACGCGCCTCTCGGTTCAGGGCGGCTAGCAGGACAAACACGACGCCAGCGGCGGCCAGAACGCCCTGGCCCGAGCCACAGCCCGGCCGATTGGGATTGACAACCGCTGCAGCCTTTGGCGGGTCTTCGCGCATCAGGTGATGGTCAATGACCACAACATCGAGGCCGATCTTGGTCGCCTCAGCAATGGCGTCATAGGCCGCCGCGCCGCAATCGACCGTGATCACCAGCTCGGATCCCTGGTCCTTTAGGCGGCGAAACGCGGCGGGACTGGGGCCATAGCCCTCCAAGATGCGGTCAGGTACATAGATGGGTAGGTCCTGGCCCATGGCGCGAAACCAGCGCACCAGCTGGGCCGCACTCGAGGCCCCATCGACATCATAATCGGCAAACACGGCCATAGGCCGCTTCTGCTCCATGGCATCGAGCAGAATCGTCGCGGCCCGGTCCATATCCATAAAGCTGGACGGGTCCGGAAATAGGGCCTTCAAGGTCGGGTTGAGATAGTCCTGGGCCTGATCACGGCCAATCCCGCGCGAGACCAGCGCCCGGGCCAAGGGCTCGCTCAGGCCCGCCGATTGCTGAACCTGGCGGACCATATCATTGTCTGCGGGGCGCGTGCGCCAGACCCGTCCGGTCAGTGACCGGCCAACCCCCAAAAAGCCCGCCGCCTCAGCCAGTTCGGCCATGCTAGAGCGCGCGCTTCATCCGAATTTCCCGCACCGTCTGGGTCGAGGAGTTCATGACCAGGGTGTGGGTATGGACAAAGCCGTTCTGGACCTTGACGCCGTCGAGCAAGGCGCCCTTGGTCACGCCCGTGGCGGCAAAGATCGCATCGGCACGCACCATTTCATGTAAGGTATATTTGCGGTCCGGGTCGGTAATCCCTAAGCGCGCCGCGCGGGCCCGCTCATCGGCATTGCGAAACACCAGGCGGCCCTGGAACTGGCCACCGACGCATTTCAGCGCCGCGCAAGCCAAGACCCCTTCTGGCGCGCCGCCTTGACCGACATACATATCAACGCCGGTGTCGGGATCGGCCGTATTCATCACGCCGGCCACATCGCCGTCCGTAATCAGATAGACCCTCGCACCAACCTCACGCAGGCTGGCAATGATATCGGCATGGCGCGGCCGGTCCAGAACACAGACCGTGATATCAGCGGGCTCAACCCCCTTGGCCTTTGCCAAGGCACGGACATTGTCGGCTGGGCTCTTGTCCAGATCGATCACGCCCTCGTCATAGCCAGGACCGCAAGCAATCTTGTCCATATAAGTATCAGGCGCATTAAGCATGGTCCCCGCCGGGGCCCAGGCCATGACGGCCAGGGCATTGGCCATGGCCTTGGCGGTCAGGGTCGTCCCTTCGAGCGGATCGAGCGCGATATCGACGCGCGGGCCTTTGCCGGTCCCGACCTTTTCGCCGATATAGAGCATGGGGGCCTCGTCGCGCTCGCCCTCGCCAATCACGATCACGCCCTCAATGTTCAGCTCGTTCAAGGCCGTGCGCATGGCATCGACCGCGGCCTGGTCAGCGGCCTTTTCGTCGCCGCGCCCAACCTCGGTCCAGGACGCAATCGCGGCGGCTTCAGTGACGCGCACCGCGTCCATCAACAGGCTGCGATCTAGGGTTTGCGAACTCATAATCAGCGTCTCCGAACGAAAATGGGGGCAGGCCGCAACCGGCTATAGGCGGGCGATTCGCAATAATTTGGGCGGCTGTAACATGGATGGCAGGCTGGCAATACGCTTGAGCGCCTCCAATACAACAGATTCGGCCGTGGCGTGTGTTGTAAGCACAATAGGCACACTGCCATCGGCCTGGGCCGACTTTTGCAAGAAGCCGTCGATAGAGACTCCTGCCTCGGCCAAGGTCTCTGACACAGCGGCAATCACGCCGGGCTGGTCCTTGACCCGCAAGCGAATAAAGACGCGGCTAATGCGGTTGGCTGGGTCGATCACGGGCGCCAGCTTAAGCTGGGTCGCCGGTCGCTGGAAGACCGGACGTTTTGCGGCAGTCATGACATCGGCAATGTCCGCCGCAACCGCTGCCGCGGTGGGACCAGCGCCAGCGCCTGGACCTTGTAAGAAGATCCTGCCAATCCGCTTGCCTTCGATAAACAGGGCATTCAGTGAACCACGGGTCTCGGCTAGGGGATGACCAAAGGGTGCAAGCGCCGGGTGCACGCGCACCGCAACGCCCTCCCCTTCGCGCACAGCTGAAGCGACCAAGCGAATGCGATAGCCCAGATCATGGGCCAGCTTAATGTCGTCCAGATCGACCTGATCGACGCCCTCAATCTCCGCCGAGGCAAAATCAGGGGCGCAGCCAAAGGCCAGAGCCGCCAGGATGGTAATCTTGTGGGCGGCATCAAAGCCGCCGACATCGGTCGTTGGGTCGGCCTCGGCATAGCCGAGCTTTTGTGCCTCGGCCAAGACCTCGGCAAAGGCGCTGCCCTTGGTCTCCATCTCGGTCAGTATATAGTTGCAGGTGCCATTGAGGATCCCAGCAACGCTGATCACCTCCTCGCCGACCAGGGCCTCGCGCAGCACCTTGACCGCCGGGGTGCCGCCCATCACCGCCGATTCAAACAAGAGCTGCACGCCCTTGGCTTCGGCCAGTTGTGCCAGGCTAGCCCCATGCGTGGCGATCAGGGCCTTATTGGCCGTCACCACGGGCTTGCCCGCCAAAAGCGCCGCCTCCACAGCGGCCTTGGCTGGGCCGTCCGAGCCGCCGATCAGCTCGACAAAAATGTCATTGCCGGGCGATTTGGCGAGGGCAACCGGATCGTCAAACCATTGGAGGGCTGATATATCGACCGATCGGTTACGCGCCCTGGACCGCGCTGAAATCTCGGTAACAACTGCCCGCCCACCGGCCGGGGCGAAATCGGGCTGTGCATCAAGAAAGCTGAGCAAGCCGCCGCCAACGGTGCCGAGGCCAGCAACCCCTATGCGCCAGGTTTTTCGGTCTGTGCTCATGTGTGCAATCCAAGCGAGTTACCTGCGCGGGCCAGGATTTCGTCCGCGTTCGAAATGAACTTCTTCACATTGCGTGCGGCCTGGCGAATGCGGTGCTCATTCTCGACCAGGCCAATGCGGACAAAGCCCTCGCCATATTCGCCAAAGCCAACGCCGGGGGCCACGGCAACGCCGGCCTCCTCGATCAAGAGTTTGGAAAACAGCATGGAGCCAGCCTCGCGATAGGCCTCCGGGATCTTGGCCCAGGCAAACATGGAGGCGGGCGGCGCGGGGATTTCCCAGCCTGCGCCCTGCATGGCCTTAACAAGCGTATCGCGCCGGCCCTTATAAATGGCGCGGATCTCATCGACACAGTCTTGCGGGCCGTTCAGGGCCGTGGCGGCTGCAACCTGGATGGGGGTAAAGGCGCCATAATCGAGATAGGACTTTACCCGGGCCAGGGCCGCGCACATGCGCTCATTGCCGACCACCATCCCGACGCGCCAACCGGCCATGGCATAGGTTTTGGACAGGGAATTGATCTCGACGGCGATATCCTTAGCGCCATCCACCTGAAGGATAGAGGGCGGAGGGTTATTGTCGAAATAGATCTCGGAATAGGCAATGTCGGACAGGACCAAGAGATCATGCTTCTTGGCCAGGGCAATGACGTCCTTATAGAAATCCAGATCCACCCATTGGGCCGTTGGATTGGACGGGTAACTGACAATCAAGACGCTGGGCGGCGGGGCTGAGTGTTTTACCGCGCGGCTAATGCCCGACAGATACTCCTCCGGCGACAGGGCAGGGACATGGCGGATGACACCGCCGGCCATGATGAAGCCGTAAGCATGGATCGGATAGGCCGGGTTTGGACAGATTATGACATCGCCTGGCGCGGTCAGGGCCTGGGCCAGATTGGCAAAGCCCTCTTTCGACCCAAGAGTGGCAATCACTTCGGTATCGGGGTTCAGCTTGACCCCATAGCGGCGGTCGTAATAGCCCGCCATGGCCTTACGCAGGCCGCCAATGCCTTTCGAGGCGGAATACCGCCCTGTGCGCGGTGCGCGGGCCGTCTCGACCAGCTTTTCGACAATATGGGGCGGCGTCGGCATGTCGGGATTGCCCATGCCAAAATCGATAATGTCGGTCCCTTCGGCACGAAGCCGCGCCTTAATCCGGTTGACCTCTTCAAACACATAGGGCGGCAGACGGCGTATACGGTGAAATTCAGGAATCTTGGTCATGGTCACAGCCCCTCCAGGGGGCGAAAAATCAGTGGCATCCTTATGCAAAAGGCATCCCAGTCCCAGGGTAGCGCTGATGCAGGCTCAAGACAAATTACGCCCCCGGCGCCTATTGCGGCGGCGGAGGCGGCGTAGCTCGCTCGCGCAGCGCCTTGGCAAAAGCTTCGCTATCCTCACGGGTCATGGCGGGCGTGGCGTCGCCGGGCTTAACCGCCGCCCGCGCCCGTGCCTTTTGCGCAAAGGCTTCTGCGCCAAACAGAGAGGCAGGATTGGCCTCAGCCATGGTCTCGATCACCGACTTATCGCGCAACATGATCACAACCGCCTTGCGCCATTCTGCCGGGGTGCGCATATCGGTCGGTGCGGCTGGAATATTGGCAAATTTCGGAAAGGCGAGATCAGCGCGCGCTGCCGAGGTGACATCCCCAGCGATGGGCGACATGGCATCCACAGGCTTGGTCTGAAAGGTTGTGACCTGGACACAGCCAACCGCAAACGCCGACACCCCAACAATCAGGGCGCAGCGCAAGATACGGCTAGGTTGCAACCAAGAATCCAAGGACATGAAAAACCAGACGTTCAACACTCAATATTTCTATGGTCTTATGCGATGATGCGCCAAAGCGAAAGTAGGTCCAACCCTGAATAGTCATTCAGAGCAAAGATTGGACACCGATTGGGAGGAGAAACGGACATGGCCAAGGCACGCAAGGCCGAGCAGCGCCCTAAGGCGGGCAAGGCCAAACCCAAGCTGAACAAGGCCTCCGTCTCGGTTGAGGCCAAAAACGCTGGCGCCAAGACCGCCAAAAAGGCCAAGGCCGCCGAACCCAAGACCAAAAAGCCAAGCGCTGCTGCCCGCAAGCCCGTCAGGCCCGCGCCTGCCTCGGCCGCTAAGCCGGCCGCAGATCCCGCTGCCGCTCAGCCCAAAAAGCCGATCCATGATTCGGGCATATTGGCTGATGCCACCGCTCTTTTGAGTGACAGTCAGCGCCAGGCCATGGAAAGCCTGTCCCTCAATCTGGCCAAGGCTGCCATGACGGCCCAGGGCGCGATCGCCGAGGCCGCCTTGCAACAGGCCGAGCAGTCACCGACGCTTAATCCTGACCCCTTCCATGTCACCCCAGCCTTGACCGAGGTGTTTGGAAAGCTAGCCTCCCAACCCGACCGGCTGATGCGGGCCCAAGCCGATCTTTATAGCCGCTATGCAGACCTATGGCAGGCCACGACTCGGCGCCTAACCGAACATTTGGCCGAACCTGTGGTCAAGCCAGCACCGGGCGATAAGCGCTTTAACGACCCGGACTGGACGGAAAACCCGGCCTTTGATGCGATCAAGCAGTCCTATCTCTTGACCTCCAACTGGCTGAACGACCTGGTCGCCAATGTCGAAGACGTCGACCCGACCACCAAGCGCCGCGTTGAGTTTTTCATGAAGATGATGACAGACGCGATCTCGCCGACCAATTTCTTGATGTCCAACCCCGCGGCCTTGCGCGAACTGGTCGAGAGCCGCGGCGATAGCCTGGTCAAGGGCATGGAGCATTTTGCCGCTGATCTGGCGCGCGGCGGCGGCAAGTTGGCCATCAGCCAGACCGATGCCCAGCAATTTGTCGTCGGTGAGAATGTTGCGACCGCCCCCGGCAAGGTCATCTTCCAGAACGATATTCTACAGCTCTTGCAGTTTTCGCCCTCTACCAAGACCGCTTATGAGATCCCGCTGCTGATCTTCCCGCCCTGGATCAATAAGTTCTACATTATGGATCTGCGCCCTGAAAACTCGCTGATCCGTTGGCTGACCGGCCAGGGCTTTACGGTGTTTGTCGCCAGCTGGGTCAATCCGGATGCCAGATTGGCGCAAAAATCGTTCGAAGATTACATGTTTGAGGGCATTTACGACGCTACCGCTCAGGTGATGAAGCAGTGCGGCGTGACCAGGGTCAATGTCGTTGGCTATTGCATAGGTGGCACGCTTTTGGCCTGCGCCCTAGCCCATATGGCCGCCAAGGGCGATAAGCGGATCAATGCGGCGACCACCTTTGCGGCCCAGCAGGACTTTACCGAGGCGGGTGATCTTAGCCTGTTTACGGACGAGGCCTGGCTGCAAGACATTGAAAGCCGCATCGACCAGGCTGGCGGGGTGCTTTCAGGCCAATCCATGGCCGACACCTTCAATTCCCTGCGCTCCAACGATCTGATCTGGAGCTTCTTTGTCAGCAATTATCTGATGGGCAAGGATCCTAAGCCCTTTGACCTTCTGTTCTGGAACTCCGACCAGACCCGCATGCCCAAGACCTTGCACATGTTCTATCTGCGCAATTTCTATAAGGACAATCTTCTGTCCAAGGGCCAGCTTGAGCTGGGCGGTGAAACCCTGGACATGGGCAAGATCAAGATCCCGGTCTATGTCCAGTCGTCAAGGGATGACCATATTGTCCCCTATCGCTCAGCCTATCGCGGCGCACGGCTCTATGGCGGCCAAACCACCTTTACCATGGCGGGCTCTGGGCATATTGCCGGGGTGATCAACCCGCCGTCTGCGAAAAAGTATCAGCACTGGACCAATTCCAACCTGCCCGAGCGTGTCGAGGACTGGATTGGCGCGGCTGTCGAACACCCGGGATCCTGGTGGGAGCACTGGGCCGCCTGGCTGGGTGAAAAGTCCGGCGCTCAGTTCCCCGCCCGCGACCCGGAAAAAGGCCCGCTCAAGCCGATCGAGGATGCGCCTGGGTCGTTTGTGAAGGTGCGGAGCTAGCCCCCTCCACCGCTTCGCGGTCCCCCTCCCCCAAAAAGGGGGAGGATTTAAAATAAGCAAATCTTCC